>JAJYLG010000067.1 GCA_021787985.1 Chloroflexota bacterium | reverse complement strand
GTGGCCCCTGCCTAGAGACGAACTACTACATTTCCGGCAGCCGCGGCTCGCTCCTCGGCCCGTCCGCCGAGCGGCTGTCCGCCAGGCAGCACCGCTCGTGGCGCAGCGCCCACGCGATCGCCCCCGAGCGGCCGTGCATTCCCGTACGCTGGTAGAAGCGGCAGAGCGTCATGCGCACCGCGGCCTCGGACTCGACCAGCTCGCCGGCGATCTGGCGGTTCTTCATGCCCAGCGCCACGCGCCTCAACACCGCCTTGCACCCGACGCTGAGATTCGGATAGTGAGCGAAACCGTCGCCGCCCACGCAGTTCCCACTCGCACCTGACCAGACACACAGACCGGTACGCGGCCGGCTCCGCCCCGGACCCACGGGGCCGCCCGCCCCAGGCGGAATGCCTGGAAGCGCGAACCTCCAGTGCCCGCCCTTCACTCAGGCAGAATATGCGCTTCGAGACGAGGAATCGTCAACGCGCGCCGGCCCGCGGCCCTGTGCCACCGTGCGGTCGTGGCCGTACGATGAAGGCGCCGGCCGCGAGGCGGGCGCGCATTCTTGTCCGAGGTCAGCGTGCAGAGCAGCGAGATCCGCCGTCGCTTCGTGGACTTCTTCGCGTCCCGCGGCCACCGCTACGTGGAGAGCGCGCCGCTGGTCCCGCTCGGGGACCCCACGCTGCTCTTCACCTCGGCCGGCATGGTGCCGTTCAAGCCGTACTTCCTCGGCCAGGTGCAGCCGCCGGCGCCGCGTCTCACCAGCGTCCAGCGCTGCTTCCGCACGACCGACATCGACTCGGTCGGCGACGACTCGCACCACACCTTCTTCGAGATGCTGGGCAACTTCTCCTTCGGCGACTACTTCAAGGCCGAGGCGATCGCCTGGGCCTGGCAGTTCATCACCAAGGAGCTGGGACTGCCAGCCGACCGGCTGTGGATCACCGTCTACCACGATGACGAGGAGGCGATCCGGCACTGGCAGGCGCAGGGCGTGCCGGACGCGCGCATCCTGCGCTACGGCGTCGAGGAGGGCAACTACTGGTACTCCGGCGAGGTCGGGCCCTGCGGCCCGTGCAGCGAGATCCACTACGACTACGGCAAGCAGTTCGGCTGCGGTCCGGACTGCGAGGTGCGCCACGACCACGGTCGCTGGCTGGAGGTCTGGAACCTGGTCTTCATGACCTCCTTCCGCGACGCCGACGGGCGACAAACGCCGTTGCCGAAAGCCAACATCGACACCGGCGCCGGCCTGGAGCGCCTGACCGCGGTGGTCAACGGCCAGCGCTCGGCATACGAAACGGACGCCTTCGACTGGTTGATCCGCGCGGCCGAACCGATCCTCGGGGTCAGCCACGGTCGCGACGCCGGTGCGCTCCGCGCGCTGCGGGTAGTCGCGGATCATCTGCGGGCCGCCGCTTTCCTCATCGCTGACGGGGTCATGCCTTCCAACGAGGGGCGTGGCTACGTGCTGCGCCGGCTGTTCCGCCGCATGGTCTTCTTCGCCCGCGGCGCTGGCACGCACGAGCCCTTCGCCGGTGCGCTCTCGGGGCTCGTGGTGGACACGCTCGCGCCGCTCCATCCGTTTCTGGCCGGCCAGCGAGCGGTCATCACGACCACGCTGGACGCGGAGGAGCGCCGCTTCCTGGAGACGCTGGAGCGCGGCTCCGAGCTGCTCGAGTCACTGCTGGACGAGCTGCCGGAGCACGGCACGCTCTCCGGCGAGGACCTCTTTCGGCTGTATGACACCCACGGGGTGCCGCCCGAGCTGGCGCGCGAGATCGCCGACTCTCGCGGCCACACCGTCGACCTGGCAGGCTTCGAGGCCGCCATGGAGCGGGCGCGCGAGGCCGCCCGCGCCGGCGCCCAGTTCCGCCTGCGGGAGGTGGCGGCCGCCGACGCGCTGGCCGCGCTGCAGGGCGAGCCCACGGAGTTCCTCGGCCACGACGCGCTGAGCGTCGACGCCCACGTGCGCGCGATCGTCCACGGCGAGCGGCTGGTGGAGCGGCTTCGGGAGGGCCAGGAGGGACAGGTCGTGCTCGACCGGACGCCGTTCTATCCGGAGGGCGGCGGGCAGGTGGGTGACACCGGCGTGCTGCGTGGCGACGCGTGTCTGGCGCGCGTGCTCGACACGCAGCGTAGCGGGGCGGCCATCCTCCACCGCGTCCGCGCCGACGGCGGGCCACTGCACGTGGGTGACACCGTCCGCGCCGACGTCGATGCCCTGCGGCGTGCCGCCACCCGACGGAACCACACCGGGACGCACCTGGCGCACGCCGCCTTGCGTCAGGTGCTCGGTGCCCAGGTGCGCCAGGCCGGATCCCTCGTGGCGCCGGACCGCCTCCGCTTCGACTTCACGCTCGCCGGCGCACCCGACCGGGCCGCGCTGGTCGAGGTGCAGCGGCTTGTGAACCGCAAGGTCCGCGAGGACGTTCACGTCGAGACGCGCACCATGCCCTACGACGAGGCGGTGCGCGGGGGCGCGCTGGCGTTCTTCGGCGAGAAGTACGGGGCCGAAGTACGGGTCGTCTCCATTGACCGCTCGGGCGAGCGGCCGTTCAGCGTCGAGCTGTGCGGCGGGACGCACACCCGCGACACGGGCGAGATCGGCCTCTTTGTCCTGGCTTCGGAGGGTGGCATAGGGTCGGGCGTCCGACGCATCGAGGCGCTGACAGGGGAGGCTGCCGAGCGGCTCGTGGAAGAGCGCTTCTCCACCTTGGAGCAGGCGGCGCAGGGGCTGGGGGTGCAGCCGGACGATCTCCTGCGTCGGATCGACCAGTTGCACGAGGAGACGGACGAGCTGCGACGCCGCCTGCAGCGGCTGGAGCAGGACGCCAGCCACGACCTCGCCGGGCGGCTCGCCGGACAGGCCGAGCGAGTCGACGGGCTGGCCGTGCTGGTAGCGGACACACCCCTGCAGGACGCGGCGGCGCTGCGCAAGCTCGGCGATCAGCTCCGTGGCCGGCTCGGCGCCTCCGCGCTGGTGCTCGCGGGCCGGGCCGCCGATGGGAAGCCGATCTTCGTCGCGATGTTCTCGCCCGAGGTGATCACTCGCGGACTCAAGGCGGGCGCGGTCGCTCGGGCGGCCGCCCAGGTGGTCGGCGGCGGCGGCGGCGGCCGCGACGAGCTCGCTCAGGCCGGAGGGAACGACGCCTCGCGGCTGCCCGAGGCGCTGGACACGGCGCGCCGCCTGCTGCGGGAGCGATTGCAAGGCGCGTCATGAGGCGCAAGAAACCGGCCTCCGACGGGCCCGCGGGCCAGCGCGACGAGAGCGCGGAGGCGGCATCGGCGGACGCCCCTTCGTGGGCCGACGTCCCAGCGGTCGTCGGCCTGCTGCCTGACGACGACGTCGCGACAGTCTGCGCCCGGCTGGACCTCTGCGACAGCAGCCGCGTCGTCCTGCGCGCCCGGCGCGGCGTCGGCGCGCTGGCCGCGCGCGCACCCTGGCGGACGCTGGTGCAGCACGCCCGCGACAACGGCCAGCAGCTCTACCTGGTGGCCGGTCCGTCCTGGATGCGCAGCCTCGCCCGTCGCGAGGGCGTGCGCCTGCTGCGCCGTGTGCCACGCGGGCCGAACGATTTCCATCGACCGCTGCCGGCCTTCGGCGAGATCGCTCGCGCCGTCCTCCTGTTGGCGGTCGTCGGCCTGGGCGGGGCCGCACTGCTCTTCGCCGCCCCATCCGCGACCATCATCGTCCCGGTGACGCCCCGGCATCGCCAGGTCGAGGTGACCTTCACCGCCGACCGCGCGGCGTCCGTCCCGAATCCCGACTCGGAGACCATCCCCGCCGAGCGCCGCCTGATCACCGTGCAGCGCACCTTCCTGCTCGCGACCACCGGCCGTGCCAGCGCCCCCTACGAGACCGCGCAGGCCGAGCTGAGCTTTGTCAACCAGTCCTCACGGCCGGTCACCATCCCACGGGGCACGGCGATCGAGGCGAACAGCGGCGTGCGGTTCCTCACCGACGCGGATCTGTCGCTGCCTGGGACCCCGGGCGCGGTCGGCCGGGTCTCGGCCGAGGCGGATCGCAAGGGGGCCGTCGGCAACGCGCCCGCCGGGACGATCAACGGCCTGCCGGCCTCGCTCGGCGGGCTGGTGGCCGTCTCCAACCCAGCCGCGGCGACCGGCGGATCCGACCTCGACCTGGCGTATGTGACCCAGAAGGACCTGGACCAGGCGCGGGCCCTCGCCAGGTCCGCCATCGAGGACATCGCCCTGCACCAGCTCGAGCACGGCGACCCGGCCCGCTTCGTCTTCCCGGGCACCAGCAGGACGGATGAGTTCAAGGTGGCCTTCGACCGCAAACCCGCGGCGATCACCGTCTACTTCCAGGCCGTTGTGACGGCGCAGGTGTCCGTCTTGACGGCCACGGAGACCGATCTGCTCGCCGTCTCCCGGCCCGCGGGGACGCTGCTCGGACCGAGCACCTACCCGCTGCCCGACGCCACCCAGGTCACGGCCGTGGAAATCAAGGAGTACAACCCCTACCTCGACCGGCTCCGCGGCACGGCGACGGTGGATATCGGCTACGCGGAGGGCGTCACCCCCGCCCTCGTGCGAGCGTACGCCCAGGCGAGCCTGCACGACGGGCTCGGCGCCAGCCTGGAGCGCCACTTCGGGTTGCCGGCGCCGGCGGTCGTGCGGGTCTCTCCTCGGTTCGCGCCCTTTGTCCCCTGGCTGGCGGCTCGCGTGCACGTCCGCCTCGTGGCACGCTGAAGCCGTGCGGTACGTAGCCGTTGACCCTGGGACCCGCCGCAGCGGCCTCGCCGTATGGGACACCGACGGCGGCATTCCCTTGCCGGCGGGCGTCGTCGAGCATGGCGATGACGCTGCCGGCGACCTGGCCGACGCCGCCCGCCAGCTCGGGGCGGATGTGCTGGTCGTCGGGCTCCCGCGGAACGCCGACGGCAGTGAAGGCCCGGCCGCCCGCGCCGCCCGCCACCTGGCGATGCGCCTGGCCCGCATGCTCGGCCTGCTGGTCGGGCTGCTTGACGAGCGCTACACGACCGCGGCGGCGCTGCAGGCGCTCGAAGGGCGAACGCCGTCAGAGCGCGCACGTCTCGTGGACACGCAGGCGGCAGTGGAGCTGTTGGAGCGGCTGCGGGCCGGGGAGCACCTCGAACGGGCGACGACCGAGTAGCCATGCTGCGCCGCTGGCTCGTGCTGCTGGTCGTGGTGGCGGCGCTGCTCGCAGTGGCCGGCGGGCTGGCGGGCTTCATCATTCCCGGCGGTGAGCGGATCCTCCCGGCGGGCGCCGGCAGCGTCCGCGTGGTGGTGCGGCCGTCCGAGACAGCCGGCGAGATCGGGCAGTCGCTGCACAACGCAGGGCTCATCCCATCCGCCGGGGCGTTCCAGGCGCTGGCGGAGCTCACCGGCGCCGGCGACCGGCTGCAGGCAGGCGAGTACGAGTTCCGCCGAGGCACACCGATGCCCGAGATCCTGGCCGCCATCCGCGACGGCCGCACGGCGGTGCGGACCGTCACCATCCCCGAGGGCCTACGTACGGAGGAGATCACCGACCTGCTGGCGAAAGGCGGCATCGTGACCAAAGACGCGTTCCTTGCCGCCTTGTTCCGCGCCGCGCCGACGCAGCCGGTCTTCGCCGACCGTCCGAAGGGCGTGGGCTGGGAAGGCTACCTGTTCCCGGACACCTATCGCTTCCCGCGCGACACGAGCGCCGACCAGGTCTTCTCGATGATGCTGGACGACTTCGCTCAGCGCGTCACGCCGGCGGTCGTGGCCGGCTTCCACGCCGAGGGGCTCAGCGTGTACCAGGGACTCACCCTGGCGAGCATCGTCGAACGTGAGGCGCGCGCCGCCTCCGAGCGGCCGATCATCGCGTCGGTGTTTCTCAACCGCCTGCGGCTCGGCATGCCGCTCCAGGCCGACCCCACGGTGCAGTACGCGGTGGGACTCGACCCGGCGAACGTGGCGCGTTTCGGCTATTGGAAACAGGACCTTTCCGCCGCGGACCTGCAGATCGCCTCGCCGTACAACACCTACCAGCACACCGGCCTGCCGCCCGGTCCGATCTGCAATCCCGGTGTGGCCTCGATCGAGGCGGTCGCCTTCCCAGCCAAGACCGACTATCTGTATTTCGTCGCCAAGGGCGATGGCACGCACGCCTTCGCCAGGACGCTGGCCGAGCAAGAGGCGAACGTGGCCAAGTACCGGCACTGATCGATGCCGAAGCTGGTCGTCCTTCTGGGCCACCCCGTGCGGCACAGCATCTCGCCGCTATTCCAGCAGGCGGCGTTCGACGCGGTGGGCCTGCCGTACCGCTATCGCGCGCGCGACGTGCCCCCCGGCCGCCTACCGACAGAGCTCCCGCGGCTGCGCAACGGCCGCTACGCCGGCGCGAACGTGACGATCCCCTATAAAGAGGAGGCGTTCGGCCTGGTGGACGCGCACAGCCGCAATGCCGAGATGACCGGCGCGGTCAACACCATCGTCGTCGATGGACCGCTGCTTGTCGGTCACAACACGGACGTGGAGGGGTTCCGCCGCGCGGTCGAGGAGGTGGCGGGTGTGTCGCTGGCGGGCAGGCGGGCGGCGATCATCGGCGCGGGCGGCGCGGCACGGGCGGTCTGCCTGGCACTGGCCCAGATTGGGGTGCAGTCGGTGGCGGTGGTAAACCGCACACCCGAGCGCGCGGCCCGGCTCGCAGACGAGCTGCAGGAACGGATCGAGCCGGCGCTGCACGCCGTCCCGCTGCGCGATAGCGTGCGGCTGCATTCCTTGCTGGCGCGCTGCGATGTCGTGGTGAACTGCTCGCCGGTGGGGATGGCCGGCCACGACGGGGGGGCGCTGCCCATCGACCCGGCATTCCTGGACGGGGTACCGTTGGTGGTGGACATCATCGCGAACCCGGTGCGCACTCGGCTGCTCGAGGAGGCTGCGCGGCGCGGGGCGCGGGTGTTGGGCGGGCTGCCGATGCTCGTGCTGCAGGGGGCGACCTCATTCCGGCTGTGGACGGGGCGCGAGGCGCCGCTAGCCGTGATGAAGGAAGCAGCGTGCCGGGCGATGGGCGTGGCAGACTGGACATAAGGAACGTCCGGTGATCCTGACCTGGGGCATCATCCTGATCTCGCTGGTTGCCGTATTGATCGGCTACGTGCTGATCCAGGAAGCCCGCGCTCAGCGCCACTGGCGCCACCTGGTGGAGCATGGCGACGTGGCGGCCATCCGTCAACTCCTGGCACAGGAGATGGACCGCTGGCGCACCGGCCGCGTGCCGAAGGGAGTGGACCCCGGGCTGTGGCGCGGCGTGCAGGGAGCGGAGATCGCCGCCGCCGGCCCGGACTACGTCCAGCTCCAGGCGACGGCCGAGGGCGAGTACCGCTTCCAGGGCGGCCAGCGGGTCGAGACCCTCTCGCCGTTCGACGCGGCGACACGGCTCGCGGCCAAGCTGGTGGACGTGGTGATGTTCGACGTGCCCAACATGCGTCTCGGCATCTGCCGGGTCGACGTGTACACCGCCTTCGTCCAACCCGACGGCGCCCGCGCCCAGCAGTGCATCCTCAGCATCACGGCCGACCGCGCGGCCGTCGACAACCTCGCCTGGGACCAGCTTCGCCCGCGCGAGATCGTCGACCGGATGGAACCCGTGTATCGTTTCGACGTGCGGGGGAACGCGCTGCCGGTCGATCCGCCGGCCAGCTTCTCGGACGAGACACCAGCGGCGGCTTCAGAGACGAGCACGGAAGAGGAACTCCGACGGAACGGAAGACACCGGAAATGAGCGGCCTTCGCTACCTGACCGCCGGCGAGTCACACGGCCAGGCCGTGCTGACCATCCTCGAAGGGCTGCCCGCCGGACTGCCGCTCGACGAGGAGTACATCGAGCGTGACCTGCGCCGGCGCCAGGGCGGCTATGGCCGCGGCGGCCGCATGGCGATCGAGCGCGACCACGCGGAAATCCTATCCGGCGTGCGCTTCGGCAAGACCCTCGGCTCGCCGGTCGCGCTCCTAATCCGCAACCGGGACTGGGAGAACTGGACCGAGCGGATGTCCGTGGCGCCGGTGGAGGGCGCCGTCGAGGCGGTGACGAGGATGCGGCCCGGCCACGCGGACCTGCCGGGCGCCATCAAGTACGGCTTCGACGACGTCCGTAACGTGCTGGAACGCGCGTCGGCGCGCGAGACCAGCGCGCGCGTGGCCGCCGGCGGCGTCGCACGGCGACTGCTGGAGGAGTTCGGTGTCCGCACGCATAGCCACGTGGTGGCCATCGGCGGCGCGCACGCGGGCGATGGCGAAGCCGAGCCGGACTGGGAGTCTGTCGAGGCGTCGCCCGTGCGCTGCGCCGACGCTCAGGCGGCGTCCCGCATGACGGCCGCGATCGACGCGGCCAAGCAGGAGGGCGACACGGTCGGCGGCGTCATCGAGGTGTGGACGACCGGGCTGCCGATCGGCCTTGGCTCCTACGTCCACTGGGACCGCAAGCTGGACGGCCGGCTGGCGCAGGCGATCTGCTCGATCAACGCCTTCAAGGGCGTGGACTTCGGCGCCGGCTTCCGCTCGGCCGACGCGCGCGGATCGGCGACGCACGACGTCATCCTGCCGCGCGACCGCTGGCCGGACGACCGGCCGTGGGCGCACGCGACCAACCACCACGGCGGAATCGAAGGCGGCATGACCACCGGCGAGCCACTCGTGCTGCGCGCCGCCGTCAAGCCCATCCCCACGCTCGCCCACCCGTTGCCCTCGGTCGACCTGCGCACGGGCGGGGAGGTCACCGCGCACTACGAGCGCAGCGACGTGTGCGTGGTGCCCGCAGCGGGTGTGGTCGCCGAGGCGATGGTCTCGCTCATCGTGGCCGACGCGTTCCTGGAGAAGTTCGGCGGCGACACGCTGGACGACCTGCGGGCGGCGTACGAGCACTATCGGGCGCGCGCCTGGCCGCAGGGGACTGGCCCCGCGGACCGGCGGGGGGAACCGTGAACCCCGTCCCGCAGCGGATCTTCCTCGTCGGCATGCCCGGGTCGGGCAAGAGCGCCGTGGCCCGTCTGCTGGCGCGCGAGCTGCGCTGGAACTGGGTCGACACCGACGACCTCGTCGGCGCGCACGACGGCCGGCCGATCCACCAGATCTTCCGCGAGGAAGGCGAGGCCTACTTCCGCGCGCTGGAGCACCGCGCCCTCACCCAGGCGTGCAGCTCCCCGCGCGTCGTCGTCTCGACCGGCGGCGGCGCGGTCCTGCGCGCGCAGAACCGCCGCTTGATGGCGCAATCGGGGGTGGTCGTCTACCTCGCTGCCGGAATCGGGACGCTGACGGACCGGGTGGTGCACGGACGGCGCGGCATCGACGCCCGGCCGCTGCTGGCGCAAGGCGACCCGGCCGAGAACCTCCGAATGCTGCTGGCACAGCGCGGCCCGCTCTACGCACGCGCCGACTGGACCGTGCACACCGACGCGCTCGAGTCCGCGCAGGTGGCGGCCGCCGTCGCGCAGGCGTGGCGCGCGTTCGGCGAGCGGTGGCACCACCGGCCGGGCCGGGTCGAGGAGTTCGCCGAGGGTCCGGACTACGCGGAGCAGCGAGAACGCGATGACGAGGTCGCCACGACGGTCTGCCACGCGGCGGGGAGCTATCCGATCGTGGTCGGCTGGGGGATCGCGGGCGAGCTCGCCGGCCGACTCGATGCGCTCGGCCTGCGCGGGCGCTGCGCGGTGGTGGCCGACCAGCGGGCATGGGAGCTGCACGGCGCGGCGCTGGAAGAGGCGCTGCGGGCCGGCGGACGCCGGGTGCTGGCACGAACGGTCTCCGGCGGGGAGCCCGAAAAGACGATCGAACAGGTCGCCTCCGTGTGGGACTGGCTGGCCGAGGCGCGCTGGGAGCGGCATGAGCCGCTGATCGCGGTCGGCGGCGGCGTCGTCACCGACCTGGTCGGCTTTGCCGCCGCCACATACATGCGCGGAGTGCCGCTGGTTCAGGTGCCGACCACGCTGCTTGGCATGACGGACGCGGCCATCGGCGGCAAGACGGCCGTCAACCACCCGCGCGCCAAGAACCTTGTCGGCGCGTTCTACCAGCCACACCTGGTCTGCTGCGACCTGAGCTTTCTGCGCACGCTGCCCGAGCGCGAGCTGCGCGCCGGCTGGGCGGAGACGATCAAGCACGGCCTGATCCGCGACCCGGAGTGCCTGCGCATCTGCGAGGAGCGCGCGGACGGCCTGCTGCGGCTGGATCCCTCGCTGGTGCTCGACGTCGTGCGGCGGTCGGTCGCCGTTAAGGCGCGCGTGGTGTCGGAGGACGAGCGCGAGGCGGCGGCGCGAGCTGTGCTGAACTTCGGCCACACGTTCGGGCACGGGCTCGAGGCCGCGCTCGACTTCTCCGGGCTGCTCCACGGCGAGGCGGTCGCCGTGGGCATGGTGGTAGCGGCGCGCGTCGGCCTGCGGCTCGGGGTGACCCCGGCGGACGTGGCATCGAGGGTGGAGCGCGTCGTGCGCGCCTTCGGCCTGCCGGCGCGCGTGCCCCCGGTGGCCGAGCCGGAGCGGCTGTGGGCGAGCATGGACCTGGACAAGAAGAAGCTCGACGGCCGGCGCCGCTGGGTGCTGCTCACCGACATCGGCGCCACAACCGTGCGCAACGACGTGCCCGACGACCTGGTCCGCGAGGTGGCGGCCGAGCTGTCGACGCACCGGGAGGCCGTGGGTCCGTGAGCGACCCGCCGGTCCGCTTCACGCTGGAGGCGGGCGGCGGAGACGGCCCGCGGGCCGGGATGCTGCATACGCGCTGGGGCCCGTGCCCCACGCCGGCCTTCATGCCGGTCGGCACGCAGGCCACCGTCAAGGCGCTGACGCCCGATGAGGTCGCGGCGACCGGCGCGCGCGTCATCCTCTGCAACGCGTACCATCTGCTGCTGCGCCCCGGCCCGGAGCGCGTCGCCGCGGCCGGCGGCCTGCACCGCTGGATGGGCTGGCGCGACGCCATCCTGACCGACTCGGGCGGGTTCCAGGTGTTCAGCCTCGGGCACCTGCGCCGGCTCGAGGAGGACGGGGTGGTGTTCCGCAGCCACCTCGACGGGGCGGAGATCCGCCTCACCCCGGAGAGCGCCGTCGCCGTGCAGGAATCGCTCGGCTCGGACATCGCCATGGCGCTGGACGTGTGCACCCCCCACGACGCGGACGAGCCGGCCGCGCGCGAGGCGCTCGAGATCACGCATCGCTGGGCCTTGCGCTGCCGGGACGCCCACCGGGGCGAGAGTCAGGCGCTCTTCCCGGTGTGCCAGGGCGGGACGCACGCCACGCTGCGTCACGAGTCGGCGCGCCGGCTGGCGGAAACGGCCGACTGGCCGGGGTTCGGCGTCGGCGGCCTCTCGGTGGGCGAGCCGCGCGAGCAGACGAGAGCGATGCTGGCCGCGAGCGTGTCTGGCCTGCCGCCCGGCCGGCCACGCTACCTGATGGGCGTCGGCGCGCCCGAGGACCTGCTCGACGCGGTCGCGGGTGGCGCGGACCTGTTCGACTGCGTGCTGCCCACGCGGCTGGGGCGCAACGGCGGCTGCTTCACGCCCAACGGCAGGATCTCGATCCGCGCGGCGCGCTTCCGCGAGCTCGACGGCCCGCTCGACCCGGACTGCGACTGTCTGACCTGCCGCGGCTACGCCGCCTCCTACCTGCACCACCTCTTCCGCTGCGAGGAGCTGCTGGCGTACCGGCTGGCCAGCATCCACAACCTGCGTTTTCTGGCCCGGCTGATGGAGGCTGCCCGCGCGGCTGTGCTGGCCGGGACGTTCGCCCGCTTCCGGACGTCGTTCATGGAGCGCTACCGGCCGGCAGACGGGGAGGCGCGGGCGGAGCAGCGTCGCCGGTTTCTCGCGCGAAAGATAGGTCCCACATCGTGACCAGCCGTCGCTTCGTGGTGCGCGGCCGGGTGCAGGGCGTGGGCTTTCGCTACTTCGTCGAGTGGCACGCCAACCGGCTCCAGCTCGCCGGCTGGGTGCGCAATCTACCGACGGGGGTCGCGGTCGAGGTCCACGCCGCGGGCGGAGACGACGCCGTGCGCGAGCTCGGCCGGCTGATGCGCGAGGGGCCGCCCGGATCGCTTGTCCACGCCATCGAAGAGACGCCGCTGGCGGACGACACGCCGCTGCCGCGACCGTTCAGGGTCCGGTTCTAGCCAGCTCGGGCGCCGACCAATCGAGCATCAGCACGTCCACCTCTTCGCCGGGCTGCACGTCGCGGCTGCCCTCCGGCACCACCGCCAGGCCGTTCGCGGCCGCCATCGCCGTCAGCACGCCCGACCCCTGCGGCCCGGAAAGCGACGCCTCCCATCCGCCATCCGGCGTGCGACTGACGATGCAACGCGCGTAGAACCGGCGGCCATCGCTCATGCGGATGCGGTCGCGCATCATGGCGCGCAGGCGCACGTGGTCCGTCAACGGCAGGCCGCGCATCTTGAGCAGGGCGTAGCGCCCGAACAGCTCGAACGTGATCATGCTGGAGACCGGGTTGCCGGGCAGCCCCAGGTGCGGCACCCGGCGGCCATCGGCCCCGCGCAGCACGCCGAACGCCAGCGGCTTGCCGGGGCGCATGTTCACCAGCCAGAAGTCGATCTCGCCCTGCTGCGCCAGCACCGTCTTGACGACGTCGAAGTCGCCGCGGCTCACGCCCGCCGAGGTCACCACCAGGTCGGCGTTCATCGCCGCCTTGAGATGCACCGTCAGGTCCTCGACCGTGTCGCGCGCGATGCCGAGCACCTCGGGGACGCCGCCGTACTTCTGCACGAGGGCGGCCACGGCGTAGGCGTTGGAGTCGTAGATCTGGCCGGGACCCGCCGGCTGGCCTGGGCTCACCACCTCGTCGCCGGTGGAGATGATGGCCACCAGCGGGCGGCGATAGCAGGACGCGCGGTCAATGCCCAGGCTCGCCAGCACGCCCAGGTGTCCGGCGCGGAGCTGTGTTCCCGCGGCCAGGACGGCCGTGTCGGCGCGCACGTCCTCGCCGGCGCGACGGACGTTGGCGCCGGGGCGGGCGGCCTTGAGCACCCGGACGGCCCCCTCCACTCGGTGCGCCCCCTTGGGCGCCGCCAGGCCGTGCTCGTCCGTCTCCTCGAACGGCACCACGGCGTCCGCACCGGGCGGCATCGGCGCGCCGGTCATGATGCGCAGGGCCTGACCCGGACCGACCGGCTCTCGCCAGGTGTAGCCGGCAGCCAGCTCGCCGACCACCCGCAGCGCCACCGGGCTCGACTCCGCCGCACCGGCCGTGTCGGCGGCCCGCACCGCGTAGCCGTCCATCGCCGTGTTGTCGAGCGGTGGGATGTCGCGACCGGCGCGCACGTCCTCGGCGAGCACCATGTCACGCGCGTCGATCAGGGAGACCTCGACGGGCTCGAGCCGCTGCACCAGCGCGAGGATGCGCGCCCGCGCCTCTTCCACCGCAAGCATCGACCCGGAGGTCATCGCGTCAACCCAAGCGCACCGCCAGGCAGGTCGTGGTGCGCTTCACGCCGGGGACGGCCTGGATGCCGTCCGTGATGCAGTTGCCGAGCCGGTCAAGGTCATCGGCCTCGAGTTGAACGATGACATCGTACGGCCCGGTGACCGTGTCGACGGACACCAGGTGCGCGTCCGGGTGCTTCAGACCTTGCATCGCGTCACCGACGGCGCGGGCGCTGCCGACCTCGGTCTCGATGAGCACGTAACCGCGAATGGCCATCCGGAAACCTCCTCGCGCGACGTTGGGCGCAAATCGGGGCTGGCGCGAGTATACCCGAAGCCGGGCCGAACGCGGACATCCCCTGGTGCGAGCGACGGTCTCGTGCGCGTTCAGTAGCATAGAATGGCCAAGGCTTGACATCGCGCGCGAATTGCGCCTAGCATCCGGTGCGGTCGTGCTAGACGGGGAGCTAGCGGTGCCCTGTACCCGCAACCCGCTATAGCGGGGTTGAATTCCCACTCGAGGCCTCGGCCTCCTGGGGACTGCTCGCGTGCGGCGGCGTTGAAGGCTGGGTCCTGCGCGGCGGAGCGCTACGAACCCCGTCAGGTCCGGAAGGAAGCAGCGGTAAGTAGATAGTTCCGGGTGCCGCAGGTCCACCTGGCTGGAGCTGGTCGGCGGGGGCAAGCTCGGGAACCAGGTCGACAGTGGGTGCACGACCGCTGATTCGCGTTCTTGTCGCCGCGCGCGGCCCCCGCGAGCTTCGGGCCGCGGGCATTCTTGGACCGGCCACCCCGCCGAATACCTGGCCATGGGGGGCGAGTGGAGCAACCCCGGCTGCGGGTGTCCGCGCGCGAGCGGACTCCGGCCGTACCGCAGGTCCCGTCGCTTCCGCGGCCTCGTTTGGCGGCCGGCAGTCGCACGGCCATCGGCGCGGTCCTCGTCGGAGCGGTGGTGCTGGTCTTCGTGCTCGGCCCGTCGCTGCACGGCAGGACCGCCGCTTCTCACGCCGGTGAGCTGACAGCCGCCGGGGCGCGGGACGTCGCCGTGACCCCGACGCAGTCCGGCCGCAGCGCGGTATCCGCCATCGCCGGCACGTTCGGCTTCGGCGGCGCGAGTGGTACCGCCCTGCCGATCACCATCCTGGAGAACGGCCACCCGCTTCACGTCCAGACGCGCGCGAGCAACGTGGGCGACGCGCTACGCAACGTGGGCGTGCTGCTCGGCCCCAAGGACCGGGTCGAGCCGGCGGTCTCGACCCGGCTCTCCGCGGGCTTGACCGTCCTCGTCGAGCACGCGCGGCATCTCACCATCGCGGTCGACGGGCGACTGGTCTCCGTCGACACCTGGGCGACCACGGTGGGCCAGGCGCTGCTGGACGCCGGCATCGGGCTGGGCGAGTCCGACCGCGTCTCCCCGCCCCCCTCCGCGACCGCGTACGACACCGAGACACTCTCGGTCACGCGGGTCAACTCCGGCACCGTGTTCGTGGACCAGGTCATCCCGCACGAAACCATCACCCGTGAGGACCCCAACCTGTCGCCCGGCCAGACGCGCGTGGTCGAGGGGCGGGACGGCCTGCTCCGCAAGGAGGTGCTGCGCGTGCTGGAGAACGGCGCGGTGACCCGCGAGACGGTGGTGCGCTCCTATGTGGCGCTGGCGCCGGTGCCGCGCGTCATCTACCGCGGCGTGCTCCCCTACGTGCCTTCCGCCGTGCCCGCCGGGCCGGCCATCGGCTCTGTCGACGGCTACGACTACGCGCGCAAGCTGCACGTCTTCGCCACCTGGTACGACCCCGCCTCTGCCGGCCGGCCGAGGAGCAACCCGAACTACGGCCGCACCAGCACGGGCGTCATGGTGCAGCGCGGCGTGATCGCCGCCAACCCGAAGATCTTCCCCTACGGCACGAAGATCTATGTCCCGGGCTACGGCATCGGCGTGGTGGCCGACACCGGCTACCTGGCCGACGACCAGCTCGACCTCGGATTCCCGGACGGGGTGCAGAACCCCTGGCGGACCCAGTGGCTTGACGTCTACATCCTGGCCAACTGATCGGCCGCCGCTGCGCAAGGCGCTCGGCCAGCACCTCCTGCACGAACGCCGCTACCTCGAACGCATCGCCGCCGCCGTCGCCGCGGAGGGCAGGACCGTGCTCGAGGTCGCGGCCGGCACCGGCAACCTGACGGAGGCGCTGGTCCGCGCCGGCTGCCGGGTCGCCGCCGTCGAGCTCGACGAGCGGCTGGCCGCGCTGCTGCGCGCGCGGCTGGCCAGCCGGGACGTGGCCGTGATCGAGGGCGACCTGCTCGAGCGCCCGCCGGCCGCGTGGCTGCGGGCAGCCGGGATGGAGCCGCCGTTCGTCCTCGCCGGCAACCTGCCTTACCGCATCACGAGCCCCGCGCTGCGCTGGTCGCTCTCGGGCGAGCCGGCGGCGCTCGCGGCCGTGTTCCTGGTGCAGCGTGAGGTGGCCGAGTCCTGCGCGGCCGCGCCGCCGCGCGCCACGCACCTGGGGTCGTGGCTCCAGGCCCTGGCCGAGGTGCGCCTGCTCTTCCGCGTCCCCGCCGGCGCTTTCACCCCGCCGCCGAAGGTCGAGTCGGCCGCGCTCCTGCTGCGCCCGCGGGGGCTGACGCCGGAGCGCGAGCGGCTCCGTCCGCGGCTCGAGGCGGCCGTCCACGCCGCCTTCCGCCAGCCGCGCAAGCGGCTGCGCAACTCGCTGGCCGACGCGCTCGGAGTCGTGCCGGAGGCCGCCGCCGCGTTGCTCGTGCGCGCCGGCATCGACCCCGCGGCTCGGCCGGGCACCCTCGACTCCGAAGCCCTCTGGCGGCTCGCGGTCGTGCTGGCGACTCCGGCTGTCGAGGGCGACGATGTTCCCGGAGGACCCACGGGCGGATGACCGCGGAGACCGGCGCGGGCCTGCCCCCGCGGACTGGCGGGGACACGGGCCCCGAGCGAAGCGAGCTTGCCCCGGCGAAGATCAACTGGGCGCTCGAGGTGCTCGGCCGCCGTGAGGACGGCTACCACGAGCTGATCACCGTGCTGGAGACGGTGTCACTGTTCGACGAGCTGCGCTTCGAGCCGGCAGACCGGCTCGAGGTGGTAGTGGAAGGCCCCGAGGTCGCTGCGCTCGCCCACGTCGGCGGCGACTCGCTCGTCCGGCGGGCGGCCGCAGCGCTGGCAGACGAGGCCGGGGCCGCGGCGCGCGGCCGCGTCCGCATCAGCAAGCGGATCCCGGTGGGCGCCGGCCTGGGGGGCGGCAGCAGCGACGCGGCCGCCGCGGTCCGGC
>JAJYLG010000066.1 GCA_021787985.1 Chloroflexota bacterium | reverse complement strand
CTGTGGCGGACGCGGCAGTACCTGCGCAACACGGCCGACGCGGCGTCGCTCGCCGGCGCGCTCGACCTGCCCGACGACCCGGCGCTGGCGCAGTCGGACGCCGTCTCGTGGGCGGGGCAGAACGGCGTGCCGCCGGGCGACGTGCTGGAGACGACGGTGTCGAGCACCTACGTGGCGAACGACACCATCACCGTCAAGGTGCGCCGCGCGGTGGCACCCATGTTTGGGCGGCTGGTGGGTTGGAACGGCTCCAGCGTGGGTGCCTCGGCAACCGCGCTGGTCGGCTCCGTCAAGGGCAGCGGGATGATGCCCTGGGGCCTGCAGAGCAAGGGCCCGGAGCCGTGCGCCGTCGGCGAGGAGTCGCCGTTCGGCTACTGCTTCGGCGAGCCGGTGTCGCTGAAGATCGGCTCGCCCGGCCCCGGGTTCCAGGCGGGTAACTTCGGCTCGCTGGCGATCGACGGCCCCGGCGGCAACACCTACTTCACCTCGATCGAGAACGGCGGCTCGAAGACCGTCGTCAACGTCGGCGACTGGGTGGATACCCTCACCGGCAACCGGCCGAACGTGGTCTCCGCCCTGGATACCTGGGCGGCGAACCACGACGACACGATGGGCTCCAGGTGCGGCTCGTACACCGGGCAGGAGCTGGACACCTGGTTCTCGCAGCAGGGGTACGCCCACTGCCGCTACCGGGTGGTCTTCGTGCCGATCATCAGCGACTGGCCGAACGGGGCGAAGAAGGTGCAGGTCGCGGGCATCGCCCAGGTGTACGTGACCTCGTGGGAGTGGGACGGGGGCGCCACGGTCGTCAACGGCTACTTCGTCAAGGGCTGGAGCAACTGCGACCCGGAGAGCGGCTGCGTGATCGGCTCGCTCGACGAGTTCGGCACGCGGGCCGTGAAGCTGATCAAGTGAGGAGGCGCGGGCAGATGGGGAACAAGATACGGCAGCACGGGCGGTTGCCGCGCCTCCCGCGGCGGTTGGGCGAGCGCGCGCAGAGCACGGTGGAGTTCGCGATCATTCTGCCGGCCTTGTTTCTGCTGGCATTCATGATCATTGACTTCGGGCGGGCGTTCGACGACTGGATCACGGTGACCAGCTCGGTCCGCGAGGGCGCGCGGGTGGGGGCGGTCGGCGCGGACACGGCCACGATCATCGACAAGGTCAACCAGGCGGCGGGCGGGCTGAGCCCGCTCAACGTAACGGTGCAGAACGTCCAGGGCGCGCCCGGCCAGACGGTCTCGGTGAGCGCGAGCTACGACTTCAGCTTCGTGACGCCGATCGGGCCGCTGCTGCAGCTCATCGGCGGCGGGGGAATCCCCAACGGCTTCACCATGTCGAGCACGGCCAAGATGCGGCTGGAGTAGGGGCGCGGCGTGCCGCGCCTGCCTGCAGCAGGCAGGCCCGCGCGGCCCGGCACAGAGGAGGAAAAGAGATGGCATCAACAACGGCGATGACACCGGGGGCGCGCCGAAGCCGGGCGTTCTGGCTGGTGGCCCTGCTGGCGGGGATCGGCGCGGCCGTGCTGGTCGTGGTGGCGCTGCGGGCGGCACGCGCCGGCAGGACCGGCACGGCGTCGGCGCCGATGGTGACGGTGGCCGTCGCGGCGCGCGACATCCCGGCGACCACCCGGCTCGAGGCGGGCATGCTGCGCCTGCAGCCGATCCCGCGCGACGCGATGCTGAGCGGCGCCCAGACGAGCGTGGCAGCGCTCACGGGCCAGGTAACGCGGGTGGCGCTGCAAGCGGGCGAGCAGGTGACGACGGCGAAGGTGGCGGCGACGGTGAAGGACGCCTCCTTCGCGGCGGCGGTGCCGGCGGACAAGCGGGCGCTCTCGATCAAGGTGAGCGAGGTGATCGGCACCGGCGGGCTGCTGGTGCCGGGCGACCACGTGGACGTGATCGGCGTCTTCCAGGTCTTCGACAAGGACGCCGCGACGGCGACGAACCTGACCGGGTCGGACAGCGGCGACAAGCCGAAGAAGTTCATCAGCGGCGTCGTGCTGCAGGACGTCGAGGTGCTGGCCGTGGCGCAGCAGGTGCCGCAGGGCGTGGTGGCGCCGGAGGCGAAGGCGAGCTCCGGCAGCGTCGGCAGCACGAGCAAGAAGGGCGCGACGGACGCCCCGAAGGACGCTCAGCCGGACGCGAAGAGCGTGACGCTGGCGGTGACCCAGCAGCAGGCGGAGAAGCTGTTCCTCGCCGAGCAGATGGGGACGCTGCGGCTGGCGCTGCGCCCGGTCGGAGCGACGCCGCAGCCGCCGGCGCAGCCGGTGATCAACTCGGTGACCGACCTGCTGGCGAAGTGAGCGGGGGGATCGCGTCGAAACGTACCGGGGCCGTGGTGAGAAAGGACAGGTGACGCAGATGCCCCGCAACCCTTCAGTCCTCGTGGTCGACCAGGACGCCGACCGGCGCGCCGAGGTAGTGCAGATGCTGGCCGTCTCGCGCTTCGCGGTGGTGGGCGACGCCGGCCTGGGCGTGGAGGCCGTCTCGCTGGCACGCGAGACGGCGCCGGAGGCGATCGTCGTGGCCGTGGAAGAGCCGATCGCGCGGGCGCTCCAGACGATGGAGACGCTCGGCCAGACCGTGCCCGAGGTGCCGCTCGTGTCGTACGCCGGCCGGCCCGACCCGTACGCGATGCGCGCGGCGATGAAGGCGGGCGCGCGCGACTTCGTCTTCGAGCCACTCTCGGCCGACGTGCTGGCCAAGTCGGTGCGCGCCGCGCTGGAGCACGCCGGTGAGCGTCAGCGGCGGCAGGCGGGCGATGCCCCGTCCGTCGAGCATCTGACCGAAGGCACGGTGGTGACCGTGTTCGGCGCCAAGGGCGGCATCGGCAAGACGACGATCGCCACCAACCTCTCGACGGCGCTGGTGAAGCGGGCCGGCCAGAGCGTGGCGCTGGTCGACCTCGACACGCGCTTCGGCGACGTGGCGATCATGATGGACGTCCAGGTCGGCCAGTCGATCGTCGACGCGGCGCGTGACATCGATCGCTTCACGCGCGACACGGCGCGCGACTATCTGAGCGTGCACCAGTCGGGCGTGCACATCCTGCCGGCGCCGCTCGACCCGAGCGGATGGAACTCGGTCACGCCGGACCACATCAGGGCGATCGCCCGGGTGCTCTCCCAGACGTACGACTTCGTGGTGCTGGACACGCCGGGCACCTTCAACGACATCGTGGGCGCGGCGCTGGAGGCGGCCACGCTGGTGCTGCTCACGACCAGCATGGATATGGCCTCGATCAAGGACACCGTGCTGGCGCTCAACATGCTGCGCTCGTGGTCCTACCCGGGCGAGAAGGTGAAGCTGACCATCAACCGCGCGAACCTCGCGAACTCGGTGCGCGAGGAGGACGTGGAGCGCACGCTCTCTACCAAGGTGTTCTGGCGGGTGCCCTACGACCCGACGGTGATGGCCGCGACGCAGATCGGACAGCCGATCGTGATGGCGAAGCCGCGGAGCAAGGCGGCGGTGAGCATCTCGGACCTGGCGACACGGCTGGCCGGCATCCGGCAACAGCCGGCGCGCCAGGGCTTCTTCGGACGCCTGCTGCGGCGATGAGTGGAGGACTGACGTGGACGAGATCCCCCAGACGAAGGTAGAGGGAGAGAACAGCGCCGGCGGCGTCGGGCTGGCGAACCGCTTTCGGCCGCTGACGTCGGTGGTGGTGGCGCCCGAGGAGTCGCCGCCGCCGGCGGACACGGCCCAGCCCGAGGTGGCCGCGCCGCGGGCCGCGGGCCCGGTCGTGGGCGGCGTCGCCTACGAGGAGCTGAAGCACCGGCTACACCACCTGCTGATCGGGGAGCTGGAGGCAAACGAGCTGCAGAAGCTGACCGGGCCGAAGGCCCGCGAGGCGGTGGAGGCGGCGGCGCGGGCGATGCTGCAGCAGGAGGCGCCCAACGTCATCGGCCTGACGCGCGACTCGCTGATCCGGGCGGTGGCCGACGAGGTGCTCGGGTTCGGCCCGATCGAGCCGCTGCTGCGCGACCCGACCGTCACCGAGGTCATGGTGAACAACCCGGACGAGGTCTATATCGAGGTGGACGGCAAGCTGCACCTGAGCCCCGCCCGCTTCCGCGATGACGAGCACATCGTGCGCATCATCGACCGGATCATCGCGCCGCTCGGCCGCCGCGTCGACGAGCAGTCGCCCATGGTGGACGCGCGCCTGCCAGACGGGTCGCGCGTCAACGCCGTGATCCCGCCCGTCTCGCCGCGCGGTCCGTTGATCACGGTGCGCAAGTTCCGCGCGGACAAGCTGACGATGGACGACCTGGTGGCGGGCGAGACGCTGACGCGGCGCGCGGCCCAGTTCCTCGGCGCCTGCGTCCGCATCCGGCGGTCGATGGCCATCTCGGGGGGCACCGGCGCGGGCAAGACGACGCTGCTCAACGCGCTCAGCGGGTACGTCCCCGAGGGCGAGCGTATCGTCACGATCGAGGATCCGGTCGAGCTGAAGCTGCTCCAGCCGCACACCATCGTGCTGGAGGCGCGGCCGCCCAGCCTGGAGGGTCGCGGCGAGATCACGCAGCGCGACCTGGTGCGCAACGCCCTGCGCATGCGGCCGGACCGCATCATCGTTGGCGAGGTGCGTAGCCGCGAGGCATTCGACATGCTCCAGGCGATGAACACCGGCCACGAGGGCAGCCTGACCACGGTTCACGCCAACTCACCGCGCGACGCGCTTGCGCGCATCGAGAACATGGTGCTCATGGCCGGCATGGACCTGCCGCTGCGGGCGGCGCGCGACCAGATCGCGTCGGCGCTCGACCTGGTCATTCAGATCGCACGCTTCCCCGACGGCGTGCGCCGCGTGACGCACATCGTCGAGGTGACGGGCATCGAGGGCCAGGTGGTGACCATGCAGGAGCTGTTCCGATTCCTCCAGCGGGGGCTGGATGCGGAAGGGCGCGTGCTCGGCGAGCTGCTGCCCACGGGCATCCGGCCGACGTTCTCCGAGCAGTTCGAGCTGGCGGGCATCAGCCTGCCGGTCGACCTGTTCGACGCGGGAAGGTGGTGATCGGCGATGGTGACAGCGATGGCGGCACTGCTGGCGCTGGTGGCCGTCGTCTCGGCGCTGGCGGCCTGGCGCCAGGGCGAGCTGGCGCGCGAGGCGTCCGCCCGCGAGCGCATCACGCGGTTCGCGGGGGAGTACCAGCGCATCGCCGAGGCCGAACCGCTGGTGGCGGTGCGGCGCGGGCGGCTACGCGGCGTCGCCGGCCTCGAGGCGGCGCTGCGGCGCCAGCGCTGGGCGCTGCAGCTCGACCTTCTGCTGGAGCAGGCGGCGGTGCAGCTCAAGGTGCCCGAGTTCGTGGCGCTCCAGGCGCTGGCGGGCCTGGCATGCGGCGTCGTCGTGGCGCTGCTGGGCGGCGTGCCGGTGCTGGGCGTGGTGGCCTTCGGGCTGGGCGCCTGGCTGCCGCTCCTCTGGCTGAAGCGTCGGCGCGCTACGCGGCGGCGCCGGCTGGATGCCGGGTTGGCCGAGCTGATCTCCATGCTCTCCACCAGCGTCAAGGCCGGTTTCGGCTTGATGCAGGCCTTCGATCAGGCGGCCGCGCAGCTCGACCGGCCGCTCGCGACCGAGGTGCAACGGCTGCTCCACGACATGGCGGTGGGCAGCACGGCCGAGGAGGCGCTGGTCGCGCTCAACCAGCGCGTGGGGTCGTACGACCTGGACGTGGTGGTGACCGCGATCCTGATCCAGCGGCAGGTGGGCGGCAACCTCTCCGAGATCCTGGAGGGCGTCGGCCAGACGATCCGCGAGCGCGAGCGGCTGCGCGGGCACGTGCGAGCACTGACGGCACAGCAGCGGCTGTCCGCGCTGGTGCTGATGGCGCTGCCGCTGGTCGCCGCGTTGGGCATGTTCGCGCTGAACGCGGACTACATGCGGCCGCTGATCACGACCACGGCGGGACGGATCATGCTGGCCGGCGGCGCGGTGGGCCAGGTGCTCGGCATGATCACGCTCCGCCGGATGCTCGTGATCGACGTGTAGCGGGCCGCTGAGGACGGGGAGTCCAGAGGAGCCTGCTCCGCGGACTGGCGGGGGCCCGGAGGTGCCCCCGAGCACAAGGCCCACCTGCTTCCTGACCGGGAAGGGGGCAGGAGGATGGTCGAAACGGGTTCTTGAACACCTTGGCAGGAGGGCGCCATGGATCTGCTGGTCGGGATACTGATCTTCGTGGCGGTGGTCGCCGCCCTGGCCGCGATCACCACGCCGCGATCGGACCTGGTGCAGCGCAGGCTGGACACGCTCCAGGGCGCGGCGCTGGCCCCAGGAGGGACGTCGGACATCGACCGGCCGTTTCACCAGCGCGTGCTGCTGCCGTTCGGCGGCTGGGTGCTGGACCGGTTCGAGGCGGTGCTGCCGACGACGCTGGTCGAGCGGGTGCGCGCCATGCTGGTGGCCGCCGGCAGCCCGCTGCGGCTGCCGACGTTCCTGCTCATCTGGGCGCTGGTCGGAGTGATCGCCCCTCTGGCCGTGAGCGTGCTCGTGGCGGCGAGCGACTTGCCGCCCGCCTCGCGCCTGGTGCTCGTGCTGGCAGTCCTGGCGGGCGGCTGGTACCTGCCACTGCTATGGCTGCGGGCGCGGGTGCGCGCGCGCCAGACCGCGATCATCAAGGCGCTGCCCGATTCCATCGACCTGGTGGTGACTTGTGTCGAGGCGGGACTGGGCATCGAGGCCGCGCTCGGCCGGGTGGTGGAGAAGGTGAAGGGGCCGTTCAGTGATGAGCTCCGGCGGGCGCTGCGCGAGATCGCGCTGGGGCGCGGCCGCCGCGAGGCGCTGCGGGACATCTCGGAGCGCACGGGGGTGGCGGATGTGACGCAGCTCGTCAATGCGGTGGTGCAGGCGGAGACCGCCGGGGTAAACCTGGCGCACGTCATCCGCGTGCAGGCTGACCAGATGCGCACACGCCGCCGCCAGCGTGCGGAAGAGCAGGCGTACAAGGCGCCGGTGAAGATGATCTTCCCGATCGTGCTGTTCATCTTCCCGTCGATGTTCGTCGTGCTGCTGGGGCCGGGCTTGATCCAGCTCTATCGGCTATTCGTCTCGGGTTGAGGCGGGCCACGTTCGCTGTGGAGGCAGTGCCATGGTGAGGCCACGTCGCTTCTGCGATGAGGAGGAAGTGGAGATCATCCGTCGCTATCAGGCTGGCGCATCGGTGGAGGCGCTGTCCCGGGCGCTATCGTGCAGCGCGACCGCGGTCCGGGGCGTTCTCACCCGGCGCGGCATCCCGATCCGGGCGGCGGTGCGCACGTCCCGGTTCACGGCGCAGCAGGAAGAGGAGATCGTGCGCCAGTACGACGCCGGCGAGAGCATCTACCGGCTCGCGCGGTGCTGGGGGGTGGCGGCGGACACGGTGCGCAACGTGCTGCGCCGGCGCGCGGTGCCGCGGCGGCCGGCGTTCGTGTGCGAGAACTGCGGCAGCACCCACGTCCAGACGCTGCGTCCGGGCGAGCGCGCGGAGACGGCCGCGCCGCATCGCTGACGCGCCAGGGCCTGGAACGGCAGCCAGAGGCGCGCGGTCACCGGCCGCGTCGTGGCTGGCGGTCGTTCAGCGCCGCTGGACGCGTGCCCGCGACCGCGCTACGTTTGCGGACGTGGGCCGTGCGCGCAGCCCGCGCGGCCATGCGATGGAGGGATGACGGATGGCAGCAACGTTCAACAAGGCGTCGCTGACGCTCGCGACGGCGCGGGAGCTGGTCACGGTGGCCGCGGAGAAGGCGCGCGAGATCGGCGTGCCGATGGTGATCGCGATCGTGGACGAGTCGGGCACGCTCAAGGCGTTCGCGCGCATGGACGGCGCGGCGCTGCTCAGCGTTCAGATCGCGCAGGACAAGGCGTACACCGCGGTGGCTTTCGGGATGCCGACGCACGCGTGGTTCGAGTTCATCAAGAACGATCCGCCGCTGCTGAACGGCATCGTGCACACGCCGCGGCTGGTCGTGTTTGGCGGCGGCTATCCGCTGAAGGTCGGCGACCAGGTCGTGGGTGGCGTCGGAGTGAGCGGCGGCCACTACAGCCAGGACATGGAGGTGGCCGAGGCGGCGGTGGCGGCGCTGGCCAAGGAGGCCTGATGCCGGCGGCGGCGGCGCGATTGCGGGAGCTGTTGCGCGGTCCGGAGCCGGTCATCGCACCGGGGGTATATGACGCGCTCGGCGCGCGTGTCGTCGCGGCGGCGGGGTTCGACTGCGTCTACATGACCGGCTTCGGCACGTCTGCCGGGCTGCTGGCCGCGCCGGACATCGGGCTGGTCTCGTTCGGCGAGATGGTCGAGAACGCGCGGCGGGTGGCGCAGGCGGTCTCGCTGCCGGTGATCGCCGACGCGGACACCGGCTACGGCAATGCGCTCAACGTCGCGCGGACGGTGCGTGCCTACGAAGCGGCCGGGCTCGCCGGGCTGCATCTGGAGGACCAGGTGGCGCCGAAGCGTTGCGGCCACATGGAGGGCAAGGAGGTCATCAGCGCCGCCGAGATGGCGCAGAAGGTCCGGGCAGCGGTGGAGGCGCGACGCGATCCGGACTTCGTTATCATCGCGCGTACCGACGCGCGCCAGCCGCTCGGCCTCGACGCGGCGATTGAGCGGGGTCACCGCTACGCCGAAGCGGGCGCGGACGTGATCTTCATCGAGGCGCCGCAGAGCGAGGAGGAGCTGGAGCGGATCGCGCGGGAGTTCTCGCTGCCGCTGCTCTTCAACTGGGCGGAGACCGGCAAGACGCCGCCGCTGCCGCTGGCACGCATCCGGGAGCTCGGCTATCGGCTGGTGCTCTTCCCCATCAGCCTGCTCCTCGCTGCCACGCGCGCGATGCGGGAGGTGGCCGCGTGCATCCGTCGAGACGGCACGCCACTGGCGTACCGCGAGCGGATGCTGAGCTTCGCGGAGTTCAACGAGTTCATCGGCCTGCAGGAGTGGCGGGAGACCGAGGCGCGCTACCGCGTGGACGGATAGCCCCCCGCCCGCAGCACCTGTCTACCGCCTGCCTGCAGCAGGCAGGCCAGGTAGAGGGGGGCGCTCAGCGCGGGGTTCCGCCCGCCGCCTCGGCCGACTCCATTGCCTCGATTGGGGCCGGCTGGGGCCGCCGCCGGGCCGGCCACTCGGCCAGCAGGATGCCGGAAACGACGAGCGCCGCGCCGGCGAGCGTAGACAGCGGCAGTCGCTCTCCCAGCATCACGGCGGAAGAGATCAGGCCGAGAACCGGCACCAGGTTCAGGCTGAGCGCGGCGCCGGTCGGTCCGATGTCGCGCACCGCGGCCGCCCAGAGGGCGTAGGCCACGGCCGCCGCCACCGTGCCGGTGTAGACGAGCGCGGCCCAGTCGCCCAGGCTCGCCGTGCGGACCGAGGCGAGCTGGCCCGAGGCGGCGGCTGGCGCTGCCAGGATCAGCGCGCCGAGCATCGTCATGCGCGCGGCCACCTCCACGGGCGAGCGGTCCCGCGTCGCGAGCCGGTTGCCCACGGTGTACGCGCTCCAGGCGACCACGGCCACGATCAGCAGCAGGTCGCCGCCAATACGCTGCAGCTCGTCGCCGCCGGCGGTGGCGGCGCCGATGGTGGTGGCGGCGATGCCGCCCATCGAGAGTACGATGCCGGCGGCCCGGCGACCGCGCAGCGCCGTGCGCAGCCAGACCAGCTCGATCAGCATCGTGGCGAGGGGATTGGCGCCGATGACGACCGACGCGTCGGCGGCCGTGGTGCGCTTCAGGCCCAGGAAGTAGGTGACGGAGAAGCCGGCGATCCCGACCGCGGCCAGTGGCAGGTACAGTCTCCACTCGCCGCGACTGAGCGGGCGCGCACGCATGACGGCCGGCGACAGCACGGCCGCCGCCATCGAGAAGCGGAGGAAGGCCGCGGCGAACGGCGGGAAGCCGCCGACCGCGATCTTGGAGGCGGCGACGTTGACGCCCCAGAAGACGCAAGCCGCGAGAGCGGCGGTGAGCCCACGGGCGGTGTTGCCGGAACGGCCGGCGTCGGCGGGCACCCTCCGATGATACGCGGAGGCCGCTGGTTTGGCGGCGGTCCGCCAGCCGGCCGTGCAACGCGTGGCCCGCTCAGCGGACACGGGTTAGCATGGGGCCGTCGGCCGGCACGGTCGCTCCTTCCGGGGAAGGACGTAGAGGAGGGATGTGGATGGAGCCGAAGGGGAAAGTAGCGGTCATCTCGGGCGGCGCGTCGGGCATCGGCCTGGCGACGGCCCAGTTGCTGGCGAGCCACGGTGCGCGGCTGGTGCTGGTGGACCTGCAGCAGGAGCTGGGCGAGCAGGTCGCGGCGGAGCTGCAGGCGCAAGGCGTTGACGCGGCCTTCCTGCAGGCCGATGTGACGAAGCGCGGGGACGTGCAAGAAATGCTCGATTTCGCGGTACGCCGCATGGGCCGGGTGGACATCTGCTTCAACAACGCCGGCATCTCGGAGGCGGGCGAGGACTTCCTGGCGCCGGAGTCGCGCCGCTGGGAGCGCACGCTGGAGGTCAACCTGAAGGGCGTGCTGCTGGCCACGCAGCTCGAGGTGGAGCTGCTGCGCAAGCAGGGCGGCGGCGGCGTGATCGTCAACACCGCTTCGATGGGTGGCCTGGTGCCCATGCCGAACAGCCCCATCTATGCCGCCAGCAAGGCCGGCGTGATTCACTTCAGCCGCTCGCTCGCCTACCTTGCCGACGAGGGCATCCGCGTGAACGCGATCTGCCCCAGCTACACCGACACGCCGCTGGTGCGCTCCCAGGGCGAGGAGGCGGTCCGCCGCGTGAGCGCCGAGGTGGGCGGCATCCTGCACCCGGAGCAGATCGCGGAAGGCGTGCTCGAGCTGGTGCGGGACGAGTCGCGCGCCGGCGCGGTGATGCGCGTGACCGTCGCACGCGGCATCGACTACGCGTTCGAGCGGCAGCGCGGCGGCTGACGGGCTGGTTCACGCGGAGGCGCGATCGAGCGAGGGGATCCACCGCTCGATCCACTGCCGGATGGCATCCCGGACGCCGCGGAAGGCTTGCAGGCGTGTGGCCTCGTCCCCTTCCACGGCCGACGGATCGGGGAAGCCGACGTGCAGCCGATTCCGCCCGCCGGGGAAGACCGGACAGGCCTCGTGGGCGTCGTCGCACAGCGTGACGACGTAGTCCCACGGCTGGTGGAGGAGCTCGTCCAGCGACTTCGAGCGGTGGTCGCGAAGGTCGATCCCCAGCTCGGCCATGGCGCGGACGGCGAGCGGGTTGACGCCGCGCGGGTCCGTGCCGGCGCTGGCCACCACCCAGTCGGCGGGCGCGATGGCGCGTGCCAGCCCTTCGGCCATCTGGCTGCGCGACGAGTTGTGCGTGCAGAGGAAGAGGATGCGTACGGCCATGCCATCCCGAGGATCCGCGGCTGAGATGAACAGCGTGTGAACGGTTTGCATCGCGCCGCGCGGCGGTAGCGACTCGCGTCTTCGCGCCGTTCCCGCTCCGACCGGGTCAGAAGTCGCGCACCGCGGGCACAACGTGACGCGCCAGCATCTCGAGGAAGCGGTCATTGTTGTAGTCGACGTGCTGCAGCATCACGCGGCTGACCCCGGCGGCAGCCAGCGCCCGCAGATGCTGCACGAGCTGCTCTGGCCTGCCGACCGGCCAGCCGCGCGACCCCATGACGTGGCGCACCTTGGCCGGTGTCATGCCGGCGAGCGTGGCGAAGTTCTCCGTCGCTCGCCGGGCGAGCTCGTCGATCTCCTCCTCGGTTTCGCCGACCAGCGCCCAGGTCATCAATGAGCAGCGGATGGTCGAGGCGTCGCGGCCCACGTCGCGGCAGTGAGCGAGCAGCACCTCGCGCTTGGCCGCGAACTGCTCGGGCGTGAGCGCCACGCAGTTCCACTCGTCCGCGTGCTGGGCGGCGATGCGCAGCGTCCGCTTCTCGCCCGCCCCGCCGATGAGCAGGCGTGTGGGGCGCCCCGGACGGGGCTCGCAATAGGCGTCGCGAAGCTGGAAGTGCTTGCCGCTGAAGGACGTCGGTCCTCCCGCCCAGAGCGCTCGGAGCACTTGGACGCCCTCCTCCAGCATGTCCATGCGCGTGGCTACGGGCGGGAACGGGATGCCATACGCCTCGTGCTCGGGCACGTTCCACCCGGCGCCCACGCCGAGCACGAGACGGCCGCCGCTGAGCTGATCGAGGTGCGCGGCCATGCGGGCCAGTAGAGACGGGTGGCGAAAGGTCATCGAGCAGACGAGCGGGCCGAAGGTGATGCGCCAGCTCTCCGACGCCGCGACGGCCAGCGAGACCATGGCCTCGAGCGACGGAATGGAGCGGTCATCGCCGAACGAGAAGAAGTGGTCGGAGCGCCAGAGCGAGTCGAAGCCCAGCTCCTCGACGCGGTGAACGATGTGCCGCCACCGCTCCCAGGTGAGCCCCTGCTGCCCCTCGACCATGATGCCGACGTCCATGCCCCCTCCTCACGCCCGATCCGGTGCCGGGTTCACGGGCAAGGGTACCGGACGGGTCGGCAGGCAGAAACCCGGCGCAGCCGCTGCCTCGTGCGGCGCGAGAGGGTGGCGCCGCGCCGACCGTCCGCCCGAGGCGGACCGGCTCTCGATCGCCGTCCCGCTAGCGGCCCGCGCGGACGTTCAGCACGGGGTCGAGAATGTGGACCTCGGCGTTCGCGCCGACGAGCTGCTTGAACCGCCGCGGGTCGCCGCCGGTGGCGTAGCCGTAGTGCATCGGAATGGCGACGCGAGGCTTGAGCAGGTCAGTGATGGCGCTGGCGGCGTCCGCCTCGTCCGAGGTGTAGGTGCCGCCGATCGGATAGAGGGCGATGTCCATGGAGCCGAGCCGGCCGAGCTCGGGCACCTGGTTCGTGTCTCCCGCGTGGAAGACGCGCTTTCCGGCCACAGTGAAGCAGAAGCCGGTGTTGAAGCCCTGCTCCTTGGGATGGTAGCCGTTGTAGCCGGCAACCGCCTCGACGCGCACTCCCTTGCGTTCGGCCGATTCGCCGGCCTTGAGCATCACCGCCTCCAGGCCGGCGCGGACGGCGCGCGCAAGCTTGCCTTCCAGCTCCTTCCAGACGGTGGGGTTGGTGATGAGCACGGTGCCGGCCTTGGCGCAGGCCGCCAGCGCGTCGGGATCCATGTGGTCGAAATGCGGATGCGTGACCAGCACCAGGTCGGCCTTGTCGGCTCCCACCTCGCGCTCCGCCACGCGATGCGGGTCCACCCAGATGACCAGGCCGCCGCCCTTGATCTTGAAGGTTGCCTGGACATAGCGGGTGAGCTCCAGGCCGTCGATCGTGACGCTGCTCGCCATCGTGCCCTCCGGTACGGCGAAGTGCGGGGTCCTTCGGCCGAAAGGATACGCCCGGCGCCGGACGCGCGCGACGGCCGCGCGGTCGGCGATCGTGCGGCGGGCGACGTCCGCGGGGGGACGCCGCCCGTCCTGCTACGCCGCGTTCAGTCGTCGTGTCTGGCCACGCCGGTGATGTCGCCGGAGTTGCCGGAGAAGGCGTTGATCCAGGTGCCGTTGCCGTCGGCGTGGTAGACCCAGCCCCACCACGGCATATCGAACCCGCTCGTGCTCGAGAAGTAGAGCGTTGTCCAGTCCACGTAGCCCGGGCAGTGGTAGCTTGTGTCGCACGCGTAGTCGTAGCTGCCCAGGTCGCCGTGGGTTGGCGCTGACGGCGCGAACGTGCCGGAGAAGGTCGCGCGGTAGCCGCCCTTCATCTCACCTTCGATGCCGTCGCCGACGCTGTCGCTGCCCCCGGGGCTGGTGCCGGCGACGGTGGTGAACTTGCCCTCGTAGCGCACCACGGCACAGAACTCGCCCGGGGCCGTCTGCCACACTTTGATGTGGCGCTCGTAGCGGTCGAACGCCCAGACGTTGCCCGCGACACCGGAGTCGGCGTCGTTGAGCACCTTCTGCTCGACGTTGACGACCAGCGTACCGCCGCCACAGGCCTTGGGGCTCAGCTCGGTGGCGGCCGCCTTGAGGAAAGCGGACCGCGCGCCGGTGTGGCCGTCCGAGGCCGCCGCGGCGCCAGTCATCGCGAGTGCGATGGCGATGGAGAGCGTGATTCCGATGATGAGTCGTTTCATGGCTGCGTTCTCCTTGTCCCGGCTGATTCGCCTGACGCTCGAGCCGTGCTTGCCCCGGCTGGACGGCCGCGGGGACCGGCACACGTCAGGCCACCGCTCCTTCCCGGTGGCGCCCGGCGAAATCTCCGGCAGAATAGGAAGTCGGGCGCGCGCTGTCAATCACCGTCGGGTGAACCGTGCGCGCTGGGAGGTCGCTGGCTGCCACGCCCTCCGTCTCGCTGCGACGCGTGGGTCGCTCGACCGGGTCGAGGCGTGTGGAAAGGGCGTCAGGGTGAGGCGGACTGAGCTTGACACTCGTGCGGCCGGGACACGACACTACGTACGACATGGAAGCGCGCGGTCGGTTCGGCTACTGGTTTGGCTACTTTTACCGCCCGGTGGGCGGCGGCTGCGCGTGGGCCGGATAACCCGGCCAATCAGCTAGAGTGAATCGCGCGGCCGCCGTCCACCGGCGGCCGTTCCGTATCCAGGCAAGGGGCCGCCGGTGAACGAGGTCAGCGCGCAGGCGAAGCGGGAGGAGCCGCGGTGGGGCCTGAGGGAAGTCGTTGTCGCGCTGTTGCAGGCGGTGGGCCTCTTCATCCTGGTCTCCGTCATAGCGATCCTGACGATCTCGCTGGGGTTCGGCAGCGGGCGACGCGCCGACCTGGTGGCCTCCTTCAGCGCCACCGCGGTCTTCGATCTCGGGCTCGTAGTCCTCTCCGCGCGGGTGGCGGCGCGCTACGCCCAGTTGCCGATGCCGCTCCTGGGCTTCCGCCGTCCGGACGGCCGCTCGGTCGGCTACGCCCTGCTCGGCCTGGCGCTGGTGTACGCGATCCTGGGAGCCTACCTCGGCGTCGTCAGCGCCACTGGGCTGAACGCGCTCAAGCCGCAATCGACCGTGCCATCGGACGCCTTCCAGGGGCCGGTGACGGTGCTGGCGGCCGTGCTGATTCTGGGCCTGGCGCCGCTGTGCGAGGAGACGTTCTTCCGCGGGTTCCTGTTTGCCGGCCTGCGGCGGAGCTTCGGGGTGGCCGGCGCGGCCATCAGCAGCGGCATGCTCTTTGCCGTGCTGCACTTCGACAAAGGCTCGCTCATCCCGTTCACGCTCATCGGCGTCCTGCTGGCACTGCTCTACCACCGCACTGGCAACCTCTGGACCAACGTCGCCGTTCACTTCCTCTTCAACCTGACGAGCTTTGTGCTGGCGGTCGCGGGCCTCGTCCTCGTGCACGGCTGACGCGGAGGGTGTGGCCATGAATCGGCTGGATGCCGCGCTGGCGGCCGCTCGTGCGGCACGGCGGACCGCGCTGATCACCTTCTGCACGGCCGGCTTCCCGCGGCGCGAGGACTGGCCGGGCGTGATGGGCGCCATGGAGCGTGGCGGGGCGGATGTGATCGAGGTCGGATTGCCGTTCTCCGATCCGATGGCTGACGGGCGCACCATCCAGCACGCCGACGAGGTGGCGCTCGGCCAGGGTGTGAGCGTGGGCGACGCGCTCGGCTGGATCCGCGCCTACCGCGACGCGGGCGGGGCTTGCGGCGTGGTGGTGATGACGTACTACAACCCGCTGCTCCAGTACGGTCAGGAACGGTTCGTGGGCGACGCGGTCGCCGCGGGCGCCGACGGCCTGGTGCTGGTGGACGTGCCGCCGGAGGAGGGCGGCGAGCTGCGCGCGGCCGCGCGGGCGGCCGGACTGCGCCTGGTGCCGCTGGTCGCGCCGACCACCTCGGACGCGCGGCTGGCGCGTCTGCTGGACGGCGCGGGTGGGTTTGTCTATTGCGTTTCGGTGACCGGCGTGACGGGCGCGCGTCGCGAGCTGCCGTCCGACCTGCCGGAGTTCCTGGCGCGGGTGCGCCGGCATACGGAGTTGCCGCTGGCGGTGGGCTTCGGCATCGCCGCCAGAGAGCAAGTCGAGCAGCTCGCCCCGTGGTGCGACGCGGTGGTCGTGGGCAGCGCGATCGTCGACGCCGCCCGCGCGGGCGGAGACGCCGCAGAAAGGATCGAGGGGTATGTGGAGGTGCTCAGTGGTCGTCGCCGACCGGCGTGAAAGCCGGTCGCCGGCCGCCGCGTTCTGGCGGCAGCGCGCCGGAGCGCACGGGGGGCGGCATGTGTGAGGACGGCCGGCCGGTACGGGTGCGCGGGATTCGCGGCGCTACCACCGCCGAGGCGAACACCGCCGAGGCGATCCTCTCGGCCACGCAGGAGCTCCTGCGGCTGATGGTGGAGCGCAACGAGATCCGGACGGAGGAGGTCGCGAGCGCGATCTTCACCACCACTCCGGACCTCAACGCGGAATTCCCGGCGCTGGCCGCTCGGCGGATGGGCTGGATCGATGTGCCGCTGCTCTGCGGGCACGAGATGACGGTGCCCGGGAGCCTGCCCGCGTGCGTGCGCGTCTTGCTGCACGTGAACACGGAGAGGCGGGCCGATGAGATCGTACATGTCTACCTACGAGGAGCGCGGGCGCTGCGCCCCGACCTGTTCGACAGCGCCCAGGTCAGGTGAGGAGGTGACGGCGGTGATCGTCGTGATGCGGACGGAGGCGGTTGAAACCGAGGTGGAGCACGTCCTGGAACGGTTGGAGGAGCTCGGTCTCGCCGGCCACCTGAGCGAGGGTGAGGAACGGACGGTGATCGGGGTCGTCGGGCGGACGTTCCCGGAGCTGGCGGAGATGCTGGAGACGCTGCCCGGCGTGGACCAGGTGGTGCCGATCAGCAAGCCGTTCAAGCTCTCCAGCCGCGAGTTCAAGAACGTCAGCTCGGTGATCGAGGTCGGCGGCGTCGCCATCGGCGGCGGGGGCGCGGTCGTGATGGCCGGTCCGTGCTCCGTGGAGTCGAGGGAGCAG
>JAJYLG010000167.1 GCA_021787985.1 Chloroflexota bacterium | reverse complement strand
CGCTCCGGGTGGACGGACGGCTCCATGGCGCCCGGATCGTGTGGGACGGCGGCCGCCGGTCAAGCCGCGCGTTCCCCGCCGACCCTCCGTTCGCTTGACCGGGATTCCGCAGCTCCGGCCCCGCAGGAGCGCCCCGGAGGCCCCGTGCTGAGCACGATCGGGACGCACCAAGACCCGTCCGGAGCCCGATGGCATAGATACTAGGAGCGTGCCTGCATGGTATTGACGAGCTAGGTACCTCCCGGGTACTCTGCCGGCATGTACCTGCGGACCACCAGCCGACGCGCTGCGGATGGCACTACGGTCCGCTACCTGCAGCTCGCCCACAACGTGTGGGATCCGACGAGCCATCGCTCCAACGTACGGGTGCTCTATCACTTCGGGCGCGCGGACCAGCTCGATCACGGTGCGATCCGCCGCTTGATCGGTTCGCTGTCCCGGGCCCTCGAACCGGGTGAGGCCCTCGCCTTGCAGGCACCGGCGCTGCACTTCCTCGAGTCGCGCCCCCTCGGAGGGGCCTGGGCCCTCGATCAGCTCTGGCGCCGCCTGGGTCTCCACGAGATCGCGTCGGGCCTGCTGCACGGCCGCCGGCTCGACCCGACCGCCGAACGGGTGCTCTTCGCGCTGGTGGCCAACCGCGCTCTGGCCCCCTCCTCCAAGCTCTCCTGTGCCGGTTGGGTGAGCGAGCGCGTGGCGATCCCCGAGCTTGCGGATCTCACCGACGATGCGTGCTACCGCGCCATGGACTGGCTCTTGGAGATCGAGCCCGAGCTCGCCGAGCAGGTGTACTGGGCGGTGGCCACCCTGCTCAACCTGGAGGTCGATCTCCTCTTCTTCGACACCACGAGCACCTACTTCGAGACCGAGACAGCCGATCCGCCGAGCGCGGGGGCGGCGGCCGGCTTCCGCACCTACGGCCACTCGAAGGACCACCGGCCCGATCTGCCCCAGGTCGTGATCGGCCTGGCGGTGACCCGGGAGGGCATCCCCATCCGGGTCTGGACCTGGCCCGGCAATGCCGCCGACCAGGAGCTGATCCGCCAGGTCAAGGACGACCTGCGCGCCTGGAAGCTGGGCCGCGTGGTGTGGGTGGCCGACCGGGGTTTCACCTCGGCCACCAACCGCCGCTACCTGCAGCGCGCCGGCGGTCACTACATCCTGGGCGAGAAGCTGCGGGGGGAGAGTGCCGAGGCCAAAGCAGCCCTCGCCCGCCAGGGCCGCTACCAGCGCGTCGCCGACAACCTGGAGGTCAAGGAGGTCGTCCTCGACGCGGGCACCATGCGCGATCGGTTCGTGGTCTGTCGCAATCCCGGGGAGGCTGAGCGCGACGCCGCGGTCCGGGAGCAGCTCGTCGAGCAGCTCGAGGCGGCCATCGCAGGGAGCGACGACCGGTCACCGGCCGAACGAGAGGAGCTCGCCTGTCGCCTGCGCCAGAAGCCCGCCTACCGCCGCTTCCTGCGCGTGACGAAGCAGGGCCTGCTGCGCATCGACCGCGCTGCGGTCGCCGCCGAGGTCCGCCTCGACGGCAAGTTCCTGCTGCGCACGAGCGACCCGACCCTGTCCGCGGAGGACGTGGCGGTCGGCTACAAGCAGCTGCTCGAGGTCGAGCGGGCCTGGCGGGACATGAAGACGACGTTGGACCTGCGACCCGTCTACCACCGCAAGGAGGCGCGCATCCGCGCGCACGTGCTGCTCTGCTGGCTCGCCCTCCTCTTGATCCGCATCGCGGAGAACGCGACCGGCGAGACGTGGCGGACCCTGCGCTCCGAGCTTGAGAAGCTCCACCTGGGCCGCTTCGGTGGCCCGGCTGGGGAGATCGCGCAGCGCACCGAGACGACCGCCCGGCAGGCCGCCATCTTCAAGGCGCTCGCGGTGGCCGAGCCGCCGCGCTTCCTCCACCTGGCCCCGGCCGCTCCCGCCGCTTCCTGAACTCCGCTTCACAGCCCAGGGCCGGTCCATAGATACTCGCGTGAGTTCCAGCTGCGGAATCCCGGCTTGACAGCCGACGGGTCCGCCCGAACCTCCTGCAGCCGCCCGCTGAGGAGGTGGCCGAATGGCAAGGAAGGGGTCGCAAATGGTGCAGCAGTTCGGACAGGCCGCGCCGGTGACGTGTCCGGCCTGCGGCGTGGGCGCCGCCTCGGGCCTCTGCACGCTCACGCGCGGCGAGATCGTCACCCTCAGCTGCGGGATCTGCGGCCTCCAGGTGCGCGACGGGATCGTGCTCCAGCACGGCATCGACATCGATCCCGACGAGATCCGCGACATGGCCGACGCACGGCAGGGGGCGGATCCCCGCGAGTGGTACATCACGCCCGAGGCACGCGCGCTCCGCCTCGTCCCCATCCCGAAGTACCTCGATGACGCGATCCGCGACCTCGAGGCTCGGATCCGCGAGATAGACGGCGCCGACTCGACCGCACGCCGGGCCGGAAGGCAGCTGTCGGCTCAGGCTCGCCGCGCTCGGACGCCGCGCTGACCTACTTAGGCGGCAGCGCCCCGGCGAGGATTTGCGCCAGCCGCATGATGGCAGGCTGGTCGAGGGCATCGCCGGCCAGCCGCCTGCGCAGCGACCTCGGGCCCTCGAGCCGGACGCCGCGGAACACGTTGGGCGGCAAGATGAGCGGCCAGTCGCCGTTGACAAAGCACAGCACAGGTGTGATCGGCGGCAGCGGCTCGACGCCGGCCGCCCGCAGCGCGCCCTCGACGGCTGCCACCTGCCATCCCATGTTGTCCGCCAGCTCGGAGCAGTCCCGACGGCCGACGTGGAGCCGCTCGTCGGGCCGCAGGAGCCAGCCGTGGTTCCGGATCTCGACTCGGCCCTCGTAGTGCTTCGCGTCGACGACGAACACGCCCGCGGACGCGACGACGACGTGGTCGATGTTCCCCCTGGTGCCCGGGACGCGCCGGTCGTGGAGCACCGTGAAGCCGTCGAGCGCCTCCGCCAGCATCTCCTCGCCCCTGGCGCCGACAGCCCATGCCCGCGTCGACTGCGGCTCGTCGGTCAGCGCCAGGACGACCCCGCCGATGCGGTTCCCCCAGCGCCCCCGGACGGCGGCCTCCCGCTTGGCGGCGCGCCGCTCGTGCTCCTGGCGGGCGGACCGGCCGGCGACGCCCGAGTCGACCTCAGGCTGCTCCACGGAGGGAGCCGTGGGGCACGTCACGCAGTGGATCGTGCGCCTCGGCCAGTCGTAGACGGCGACTTCGCCGGCGCGGAGCGCGACGCCGCATTTCGAGCACACCCCGTCGTACTTCACCCGCCAGTCGCCCATGCCTACTGCGTCTCTGCACGCGACGCCGACAATTTGCCGCCGTCCTCAATCCATCAAAGCGGTTCGAGGTTGAAGACCGCAGGTTCCACGCAGCGCGCGAACGGCTGGTAGCACTTGTAGCCGGCGACGCTATTTGATGATGTAGCGGCGGCGTTC
>JAJYLG010000166.1 GCA_021787985.1 Chloroflexota bacterium | reverse complement strand
GCGTAACGTGGATGCCCAGGTGGGCCGGCCCGGGAGCCGGATAGATCAGATGCCTCGCGAGGTGCCGCTTCCTCGGGTGCACCCGGAAGTAGTGGCCGCGGGCGTAATGGAGCCGGTAGCCCGCGGTGTCCACGTCCAGGCCCGCAAGCGCCGCCACGTGGTCGGCCTCGAGCCCCGCCGAGTTCACCACCGCGCGGGCCACGATGGCGTCCGTCCCGCCGGCGCCGCGCACGCTCAAGCGGTAGCCGCCGGCCGCTCTTTCAGCGGCCACCAACTCCGTCCGATAGGCCACGGTTGCGCCGGCCGCCTGGAGCGCCGCTTCCAGGCTGGCCATCAGCCGGTGGGAGTCCACGATGCCGGTGTCGGGGGAGAACAACCCGGAGACGGCGCGGACGTGAGGTTCGAGCGCGCGTGCCTCGGAGGCTCCGAGGCGGCGAAGCTTAGTGACGCCATTCGCCTCGGCCTGGCGGGCGATGCGCTCGAGCTGCGGCTCGTCCTCGGGCGCCGTGGCGACGATCAGCTTGCCCAGGCGGGCGTGGGGGACGTCGTGGGCCGCGCACCAGGCGTAGAGGCCGCGGTTGCCAGCGGCGCACAGCCGCGCCTTGAGACTGCCGGCCGGATAGTAGATGCCGGCGTGGATGACCTCGCTGTTGCGGCTGGAGGTCTCCGTGCCGAACCGCTCGTGCCGCTCCAGCACGACGACCTCGCGGCCGCGCGCGGCCAGCTCCCGCGCGCAGGCCAGGCCCACCACGCCGGCGCCGACCACCACGACGTCAGCATCCACCCAGGCACCTCCAGCCGCGGCGCGCCAGGCGCGCCCGGGCGCGCTCGGGATCGGCGCTCGCCAGGCGGCTCGGCGGCATCCACGCGGGCGCCCGCCCCCGGCCCGGAACCTCGAGCGCCGGCCCGAACAGCCGCTTGCGGATGTCGAAGATCTGGTACCCGCGCGAGCGCAGCAGCGCAGTGGAATCCGAGTCCGGCTGGTGCTCCTCGTACACGATGTCCCTGATGGCTCGCTTGGCCAGGAGCTGTGTCGCCCCGCGCAGCACCGCCGCCTCGTGGCCCTCGACGTCCACCTTGAGGACGCCCAGCCGCGCTGCCACCGGCAACTCCGCGTCGAGCGTGGACAGGTGAATGCCGATCCCCGGCGCATCGCCGTCGGCGACGCGCGCGGTGCCACGGTTTGCCGCGAACGCCGCGCCCTCGACCAGGACGGTGTCTCGCGGTCGGTCCGACAGTGCCAGTTCGCGCAGCTCGACCGCCGCGTGCCCGGGAGCTCGCCACCGCTCCCGGTTCGCGGCCAGCTCGGCGAACAGCGCGGGATGGGGCTCGAAGGCCCAGACCGTGCCCGCGGCGCCGGCGCGCGCCACCATCAGGCTGGTCATGTATCCGATGTTGGCGCCCGCGTCCACCACGGTGTCGCCTGGTTCGATCAGCCGCCAGAGCGCCTCGCTGACCGCGAGATCATAGACGCCAGTGGTCCACAACGCGCGCCCGATGTCATCGGCAATGCGGATGCGAAGTGGCAGGCGCCAGGGCAGCGTGACAACCGCGGACGCACGTTTCGCGCGGAGCGCCCGCGCCAGGCGCCGTGCGACCTGGCTCGGGCGGAAGAGGTATTCGGGCTTGTTCAGGTAGTCGCCCAGGGATGGCACGCTAGCCCCACTCCGCTTCGATCCGGGGTGCCTGGGTCGCCCGCGGGCTCAATCCGGCAGGTGCAGGCCGCCCATGATGCGCCGGCGGATTTCCGCCTTGATGCGCCACACCCAGCGGTCGGCCCGGACGCCCGATACGTGGTTGGCGTTCCAGATGAAGTGGCGGCCGATGTCGGTACTGAGGTTCAGGCCGGGCACCGGTGTCCAGTTGGCCTGCACCGCCACCCGCAGGGTGCGCTCCACGATGCCCGTGAGGAAGCGCATCGAGTCGCTGAGCGTGTTGAAGGCAGGGAAGGGCGTCGCAAAGTTGCCCTGACCCTGACGGAGGAAGGTGACCTCGGCCCCCAGCAGCGCGCGCGGCGCCACGAGCGCGTTCGCCCGCACCGTCATCTGGTCGTAATCAATGTGGTCGCGGCCAATCCCCACGCCCCGGAGAGAGTACTGGAACTGCGTGCCCTTCTGCGTCTGATAGACGAGGTTGTCCACCCGGGTGTAGAGCGCCGTCCAGCTCGCGAGCCCGCCCAGGGCTCCGCCCGTCGCCGAGAGCGTGTAGCCCAACTCCTCAGGCTTCTCCGGGTTGGTCGGCGTACGCTTGTCCACCTTGATGTCGTTCGCGAAGATCTGGCCTGCGAATCGAAGACTGTGGCCGGCCAGCCAGCTCGTCTCGAGCGACAGGAAGTCCTTCGTCGGGCCGCCGACGAGATTGGCGTCTTGAAGCAGCCAGAGATTCACCGGGTTGAGGTACCACGGTGAGAACGACGGGCTGGGCCCGCCCTGGCTGGCGTAGAGCACGCCCTCCGAGAGGGCCAGCGCGAACCGGTCCGTCGGCATGATCACCAGCCTGTGCATGGAGACGTAGCGCCGGGTCTCCGAGTCGTTCTGCTGCATGGGCAGGCTGTTGAGCTCCGTGGCGATCATCTCCAGCCGGAAGCGGCGGGGCCCGAGACGAAGCATGAGGTGATCGTACGGATAGGGGTTGGGAGAAACCAGAATGCCGTTGGCTTCCGGCGGACCCCAGTTCCTGGGCTCGCTGCCGAAGAAGATGCTGAAGTACTTCCACGACGCCCGCACGTAGGCGTCCGCGTTCCAACCGGCGATGAACCGCTCCTTGTACCCGGCGAACTCGGCGTCGCGCCTGAGGCGCGTGTCGAAGTAGGGGCTGGTGACGATGCCGACGTGCGGAAACTCCAGAGAGCCGGTGAGGCCGCCCTGAAAGAACAGGCCGCTGCTTGCCGGCTGCGGCCGCACGGTCCAGCGGCTGGGATCGGAGGCGCCCTCCGCCGCGACGTCGGCCTCGACCTTCCAGCGCACGGTGTCCGGCCGCTCCTGAAGCTCCCAGGCCAGGAGCCGCAGCGTCTTCCTGACCGAGGCGGCCAGGTGCGCCGTGTCGGCCCGGGCCACCGCGCGCGCCACGTCGGCCCTCAGGAGCGGCCGCGTCAGCGGGTCGAGGCCGCGCAGCACGCCCGAGCGGATCAAGAACTCGACGTACGGCGAAGCCCAGGAATCAATGGGCAGGTACAGCTCGCTCTCGGGGAGGGGGGGGGGCGCCGTGACCGGCTGCTGCGCGACAGGCACCTGGGGCACCGCCGCGGGCGTGGGGCCCGTGGTGTCGCTCTGGGCGGCGGCGGGGCGGGGCGCGGCGGCACCCACGCTTGCGAGGAGCACGATAGCCAGGACGGTGGTCCGCATACGCCAAGAGTATATTGGCGCCGTGCTGAGGCGGCCACCTCCGCTCCTGGTGATGCCCGTCGCCGTGGTGGCGACGAGCTGGGCCGCGCCACTGATCCGCCTGGCCACGGCGCCCCCGCTGGCCATCGCG
>JAJYLG010000165.1 GCA_021787985.1 Chloroflexota bacterium | reverse complement strand
AGAACGCGCGTCCGGCGCCCGTGACGATGACGGCGCGCACGTCGTCGTCCTGGCGAGCCTGCTCGATCGCGGCGACCCACTCGCCCAACATGACCGGCGTGAAGGCGTTCATCCGCTCGGGGCGATTCAGGGTAATGGTCGCGATCCCAATTGCGTGCATCGTTGCTCCCTGCTCTCCACTGTCTCGGACGTCTTCGGATCTGATCACTGTCCGGGGCGAAAGCCGGGGCGGCGTGGCGGCCGCCGCCCCGGCCGCGCGTATACTGCGGGCGAGACGAATCTGTTCACGCGAGGGCGCGGCATGGCCACGGTGCGGTACGAGCGCGGGCAGTTCTTGCTGGAATGCGCTCCGCGCGAGCGCGACCGGGCGAAGCAGGTGCCCACCTGGCACTGGGATCCGGACGCGCGTTGCTGGAAGTACGCGGCGCACCCGCTCGTCCTGGACTGGCTGTGTGAGACCTTCGGCGATGAGCTGGTGGTGCAGCGGTCCGCCGGCGAGGAGGCGCAGAACGCGCGGGCGCGGCTGCCCTTCGGTCAGCGTCCTTCGCACGCGATCGAGTGGTCCGAGCGCGACGAGACGGCCCCGGAGGTGTTCGTCCACATCCACTACGACGATCGGTTGTTTGGGCGGCTCGTGCCGACCTACCGCTGGGACCCCTCGCGCTCGGCCTGGGCCTTCCGCAACGAGCCGCGGATCGTGGGTGCCGTCGAGGAGCTGCTCATACGCTCGGCAGCCGCGCCTCGGCCTTCCGCCATCGACGGTCCACAGGCCGGCCGCATCGTCAGCCCGACTCCGTATGACCTGCACCAGGACCGCCGCATCGAGCAGGCGACGGGCGAGTTGCAGCGCCTCGAGCAGGAAGAGGACCGACTGAAGCGGCTGGTCGATCAGCAGAGGGAGTTGCTGGCGCGGCTCGCGGGGCTGGAGCGTCAGGTGGCGGCCTCGGAGCCGACGCCGCACGACCTGGAGCAGGAGCGGCGGATCGAGGAGCTGGCACAACGCGTCGCTGAGCTCAGCGGGCGTCTGGCGGTGATCGAGTCGGCGCGGGTCGCCACGGCGGCGCGGGCGAGCGGTGCCGGGGACGTCGAGCCGCAGGATGGGGGGGTGAAGCCTCTGGTCGCGGACACGACGCCACCGCTGGCGCCTCGGCGGGCGGTTCTGGAGGCCGTGCAGGTGGCGCATGGCGGCTCGTGCCCCGATGAGGTCCGAGCGCAGCTAGACGAAGCACTACGGCTCGCGGGGAGCGGCTCCCCGGCGCTTTCGCCGTACCTCGCGCTGCGCGGCGCGCTCCGGCTGGACGGCGACCCGGTGGGCGGGCTGGGCGACCTGGCGCGGGCGGCCGAAGGCTGGGCCGAGGCGGTCCGCGTGCTGGACCGGGAGCAGCTCGACCGCCAGTTTCCGCACGACCTCGCGGAGCTCGTCAAGGCCCGCCTGAACCGGCTGATGGTGGAACGCACCGGTGTCGCCGCGGGGGCCGCCGCGCAGGCGTGGGGTGATGGATGGTGCCGCGCACTGGTGACGCCCGACGCCGAACCGCCTGGCGCCGTGGAGGCCGCGGCGGCACTCGCCGCCGAGCTCGGCACTGTCCCGGCGGAAGTCGGCGGCGAAGCGTGGGACGCCGCGCGCGTGGCGCGCGCGATCGCCCTGCTGCGCGCGGGCGACTACTCCTCGGCGCTCGCGGCGGCGCGCGAGACGAGCCGGCTGGTGAACGTCCGTTTGCGCACCGCCGCCTGCGGCGTGACCGTGCTGGCCGCGCTCGGTCTCGCCTCGGCGCTCGACCTGCTGGCCGAGCCGCCGGGTCCGGCGACCGGCGAAGATCTCACCACGCCGACCGACGACGCGCGCTCCGCCGCAGTGAGCGCGCTCCACTCCTTGCGGGCGCCCGGGCTGCGCGAGCTCGACCTGTCGCCGGCCGGACGGGTCCTGCGCGCCGCCTTGCTGATCGAAGCGCGGCGGTTCGACCCGTCCGAGCAGCCGAGCCCGGGGCCGCGCGCGAGCGTCGAGCTGCCGCCACCGGTGAACCGCGGCGAGCAGATCCGCCGACTCGCGGAACACCTGCGCGATGCCGCGAGGAAGCCCGACCAGGAGTGGTGGCGTGAGCTGGCGCAGCGGGCGGTCTTCCGCTACGCGCGCGACTACTCTGGCTCCATCCAGTCGCTGCTTTCGTGCCTGCCCCCGCTGTTCGGGTCGCTCCCGCTGGCCGAGGCAGTCCGGCTGGCGGTTGCCGCTTCGTCTGAGGTGAACGCGCGACCGCTCCTGAGCATGCTCGCGCCGCGCGTGGCGTGCGACGGCCTGCCCCGCGACGAAGACCTCTGCTTCGACGTGCTCGATGCGGTACGGCAGCTCGCCGGCCGTCGGGCAGAGCAGGCCGGCCGGAGCGACCAGAACGACCTGGTGACCGCGTTCGTTGCCTGGCTGCTGCAGCGCGGCGCCGACCGGCCGTTCATCGACAGCGAGACGGATCTGCTGCTGTTCGAGGAGCTGTGGAAGATCGAGGGTCGGCGCAGCCCGGGACTGTTCCACCTGATCGTGGACCGACGCACGGCGACGCAGGGAGTCGCGGACGCGCTCGAGTTCTGCGATAGCCACGTCGCCCAGCCCGGCGTCTGGCTCGAGGCGGTTCGTCTCGGGGCAGAGTTGCTCGCCGGGGAAAGCGACGATCCTACGCCCGCCGTCGAGCGGCTGCTTGCCACCCTCGGGCGTGCCGAGGACGACGGGCAACGCGGCGTCCTTTGCGCCGACGCGCGACTGCTCGCGGGCAAGCGGCGCGCGCTGCAGTCTCGGGTGGAGGAGGCGGAGCGGCGGGAGGGGCTGGCGCCGCACGGAACTGTGGCGAAGACGGCCGCGCTGCCACAGGTGGCGCTGCGCGTGGTTGGTGGCTGGGGGAGCATGCGCTCGCGGTTCGAGCGGCAGTACGCGGCCGCGCTGCGGCCGGCGACCGTGCGCTGGACGGTGTCCGAGGAGACGCAGAACGGCGCGCGGGCCGCCGACCTGGTGGGGGGCGTCGGCGGCGTCTTGCTGCTGACCTTCTATGGCAGTCACGCGATGACCGAAGCGGTGCGCAAGGAGGCGGCACGCGCCCACTGCCTGGTCGCCCTCTGCCACCAGCCGAGCCTGGGGACGATCACTGGCGACCTGGAGCGGCTCGCCCGCCAGTTGGACCGCTCTGGGACCAGCGCCGCGGGCGCGACGCCGGCGCTACGTGCCGCGACCCTCCCTCAGCGTCCAGACGACCCGCCGGCGGCGTCGAAGAGCCGCGGTCCCGCGCGGTTCGGCGAGTTCGATGAGGTCAAGCCGGCGACCGGCGGCTGACCGGCGAAGCTCACTCGTCGCCGCTCAGCCCGCGACGCAAACCGTGCGACGGCGCAGGCGGCCCGCGTCCTCGTACCACGCGATGCTCCGCGTGCGCCCGCCTCGCGCTGATCGCGGCCGACAGCATGGCCGCGCGCGCGGCCGGCTAGACGCGGTGCGCCGCCGTGCCGCGCAGCTCCCGCAT
>JAJYLG010000164.1 GCA_021787985.1 Chloroflexota bacterium | reverse complement strand
CGGCCACCGCTGTGACCCGGCAGCACTTCCCTTCGGTGAACGCGCGCGACGCCTTGCTCGCGCGGGCGGAAGGGCTGGATGGCACGCATGGCCGCGTCGTCCGGGCGAGCCTCCCGGGGTAAGCTGGTCGCGCCTGGCTGCCAGTGTGTGTACGCCGACGCGCTGCCTATGATCTGCACGGGAGGCCTCGCACAGGGGTCTACACGCCTGCTTCGCGCTGGTCGACGAGGGTTGGTCGAGCCCTGGGGCGCGGAGGGTCGAGAGCCCATCGAGCGAGGAGACCCTCGCTGTCCTTGACCTGGCACGGGCTGTGGCACACGGCGTTGAACGCAAGGTGGCGCCGCTGGTTGCCTTCGCCACCGGACGCGCCTTGGCCGAGCTGAGCGCGAGTGATCGCATCGCGTTGATACGCCAGATCACGGCCCGCCTTGACGCCGCCGAGGCGACAGTCGCCGAGTAGGCTGCGCGAGCGTCGACGCCTCCTGGTGCGCAGGAGCTTCGCCAGGTCCTCAGCGGCGGGGGCCGGAGGTTCGGAGGGACCGCGCGGCGCTGCGGCAGATGCTGTTGCCGGCCGCGCTATTTGGTGATGGCCCGGCAGGATTGCATGGCGATGGTTCGGCGGCGGTCGATGGTGACGGGCCGCGCCTGAACTCAGAGCGCGCCCGGACGTCGAGGGCGGCGCTCGTCCCGACCGGTGTCGACGCCTAGCCCAGGCTATCCGGTTACCCGCATCGTGGCCGGAGGGTGCCGCCCGGCTGAACACGACGGGGGCTCAGCGATCGGCGTCTGGCACGCGCGTGTTGGTGTCGAGGACCCTCCCGCCGGTGATGGCGGCCAGCCACCGCCGGGGCGTCGCTCCAGGCGCGCCGTGGCGTCGGGCGGCTGTCCACGCCGCCCCAAGGGCGAAGGCGGCCCGGCGCTCGGGCTCGATCGGGATGTCGACCGCTAGGGACAGATGGCCACCGAGGGCGACGCTCAGGGCCAGAAGGCGGTGCGCGAGCTCTGGGCCTGTCCCCGGTAGCGCCTGCGGACGGCGCGCACCGTCCGGGCCGGAACGCCGGTCGCGGCCGCGATCTCACGCACCCTCGTCCCCTGGATGCCGGCCGTGATGAGCCCACCCGATCGGTCGGCTGCCGCATGCCCCGCAGCTCCGTCACCGCGACCCGGCCATCTCCTCCATGTCCGCGTCATGAAGACCCCGGCGACGTCGATGTAGCAGTTTGTCTCCGGTGCCACTTCGACACCGTCTTCATTCAGGGTGGCCATCACCGGCAGGTTCATGCCCATACAGTCATGCCGCCAACACGCGGTCGAGGATCGGCCGCGCCACTCAGGAGTGAGTGTGCGGCTCACCGGACCGCGCACCGTCGTAGGTCAGCCGACCCATCTGATCACGCCGGAGTCCGGGATGAGTGCGGTGCGGCTGGCCGGGACCGTGCGCGATCAGGTGCCGCACTTCGATCCCGTCGAGCACCAGGGCGTCCGCAATGAGTCGTCGGTGACAGCGCCACCAGAGCGTTTCTGCGCACAGTATCGCCAAGCGCTGCCCGGTTGCGATCTCCGCCTCCAGCTCAGCCAGCGCGATCCGGAAGGCCATGCTCCCCATGTAGGCAGCATAGGCGCGAAAGGCGGCGTTCCTCCAGACCGGGTCACGGGCCTCCGCGCCCGAGGGGCGCCGGCCCCCAAGCGCTCCGCCGCGCCAATCGTACGTGAGCCCCAGCGCCGGAAGCTCGGCAGCCAGCCGCCTCCGCGCGAACTGGGGATTGTGCCGAGACGAGGGGAAGCGTCGCACATCGATCACGCGATCTACGTCGACGGCTCGCAGCAGTGCCGCCAGTTCGGCGGTCGTCCTGGTGCCGTGGCCCACGGTCCAGGCCACGGCATCGGCGGTGCGCTTGGCACGACCTTCGTCTGCGACGGTGTCGGGTTCCGCAGGTACGGCAGGCTCGACCGGCTGGTGCGGGACACGCACAGAAGTCACGGCGCCGCATCTGTCGCGCCGACACGATGGATCACCGGAACAGGTTGGCGCCTTGGAGCGGCATTGGAGGCATCCGGCATGAAGAAGATCCTGCTCGCCTTCGACGGCGGCGCGGCCGCCTGGAAGGCACTGGAAACCACGGCTGAGCTGGCCCAGTGGTCGGGAGCGTCGGTCTCCGTGCTGGGCGTGGTGCCGCCCGCGATCTCGGGCACCGAGTGGCCCGAAGCGCTCAGCGGATGGGATGTCTCCGACTCCTTCGCGGCCACCCTTGACGCCGCGCGGCGCTACCTGGCCCAACGCGGCGTCAGGGCCGAGGCCCTGGAGGTTGCCGGAGATCCAGCCCGCACCATCGAGCACCTCGCCGACAGCAGAGGGTGCGACACGATCGTGGTCGGCTCCCGGGGGCACGGGGCCGTGCGTCGCCTGCTCGAGGGCAGTATCTCGTCCCACGTCGCCACCCATGCCCACGAGACCGTGCTCGTTGTGCGGTAGACCGCGCTGGTCAGGAGCGCAGCGCGCCAGCTCGGGAGTCGGCAGGGGCGCGCCTGGGCATCGTGGTGGAGGCAAATCGAAGACATGACCATCCAGTTCCGCCGGAAGCCGCGGGGGAACCCGCAACACTTCGCCAGCATGCGATGTATGCGTCCGCGAGTCCAGTGGACGGCGGGTTCCTCGGAGCGAGCCACGGCGGCATCCGTCGGGTCGACGACCGATGCGAACGGCGAAACGCCCTATGGTCGGGTTCTGGCGCGACTGGTCAGGCCCTTGGGCGCGCTCCACGTGCGCCTCCAGCCTCGATGAGCGAGGGCAGGATGGGCGGGGCCGGCAGGAACGGGTCGAGCGACCCCCAGAACCACGCCGCACACCGCGGCTGGTTTCGGGGGCGCACACGGCCACGCACCGTGCCCGTCGCGCAACCTGCGCCGGCCGTGCTGCCGCGTGTGGTGGTGGTCGGCGCAGGGTTCGCGGGCCTCACGGCAGTCAAGGGCCTGCGGGATCAGTCGGTCCAGGTTGTGCTGGTCGACCAGCACAACTACCACCTCTTCACGCCGCTGCTCTACCAGGTCGCCTCGTCCCTGCTCGACCCTTCGGAGATCGCGCACCCCGTGAGGGCGATACTGCGCGGGGCGCGGAATGTCCACGCACGGCTCGGCCAGGTCCGCTCGGTCGACCTCGCGGCCCATCAGGTGGTGGTGGACGACGCCCGCATCAGGTACGACTACCTCGTGCTGGCTGCCGGCTCGATCAACGACTACTTCGGCAACGACGCGCTCGGCGCGCACGCCTATGGGCTCAAGGACCTGGATCAGGCGCTGAGCCTCCGGTACCGGGTACTCGAGCAGTTCGAGCGGGCAGCCGCGACGCCGGACCGCGACCTTCAGCGTCGCCTGATGACGTTCGCGGTGGTCGGAGCGGGGCCCACCGGCGTGGAATACGCGGGTGCCCTCTCGGAGCTCATCCGCCTGGTCCTGCGCAAGGACTTCCCCGAGCTCGACATGGGCGAGGTCGGGCTGCTCCTGATCGACGGCGAACCGCATGTCCTGGGTGCCTTTCACCCT
>JAJYLG010000007.1:30882-76211 GCA_021787985.1 Chloroflexota bacterium | reverse complement strand
GTTCATCGTCAGCAGGCCGACCAGCAGCCGGAACCAGAGGGAGTGAACGACGTCGAAGAGCCGGAGCGCGTCGAACAGCCCGGTCCACACGCCGTACTTGGTGCGGGCTCGATCCAGCCACTGGGCGTAGGCGGCGTGGTCGGCCAGGACGGAGGGTGGGACCTGTTCGAGCAGGATGGCGGCCATGAACGCGATCGCAAGCAGGAGGATCAGGATCAGCGCCAGGCGAACCGAGGTGAAGAAGTGCCACACGCGCCCGCTGATCTCCACGTCGCCGCCGAGTCGCGACCACCGGAGCGCGCGCGCCGGCTGCGCCGTGCTCTGTCCCTCCCGGCTCCCCCGTCCTGCCGCGCTGTCACGTCGCATCGTCATCCCTCCGCTACACGTAGCCCCAGTCGAAGAAGCGAGTGATCCGCACCAGGCCGTTGGTCAGCATCAGGATCCCGATGGCGATCACCAGCAGTCCGCTCAGCAGCGGCACAGCCCACAGCACGGGCCGCAGCCGCTTCAGGCCGCCGGAGATGCGCTCGAGCGCCAAGCTCATGGCCAGGAACGGCAGCCCCAGTCCGGCCGAGTAGCTGATGAGCAGCGCCGTGCCCTTCGTCATGCTCTCTCCCGTGAGCGCGAGCCCGATGACGCCGCCGAGAACCGGTCCGATGCAGGGCGTCCAGCCGGCGGCGAAGCACATCCCCATGACCAGCGAGCGAGCGTAGCTCTCTTTGCTGCCGGCGCCCGCGCGGAAGCCGTGCGGTCGGTTGAGGATGCCGACGTTGATGATGCCCAGCAGGTGTAAGCCCATGAAGACGAGCACGGCGCCGGCGGCGTAGCGCAGGTAGCGGGCGTTGTCCAGGACGACGAAGCTGACGAGCCCGACCGCCGTCCAGAAGGCCACGAAGACGAGGGAGAAGCCGGCGACGAACGCCACGCCATGCAGGAAGCTCACCAGCCGGACCGAGGGTCCGCGCTCCCGCGCCGAGATGGTGACCATGTGGCCGATGTACACCGGCACCAGCGGCAGCACGCACGGCGAGACGAACGAGAGCACGCCGGCCGTGAAGGCGACCAGGAGTGTTACGTTGCCACCGTCCATGCCGCAGCGCCTCCTACCCTCTCACGTCTCGCGCGCCTAACGCCCCGGCGTCGCCGTGGGCGTCGGTGTCGCCGTACCCTTCGCCAAGGCGTCCATGTGCACCTGCGCGGTCTTCGCCAGGCTCGAGCCCGGCGCGAGCTCGATGACCTTCTGCCACTCGTTGCGAGCGGCGGGCAGGTCCTGGGGCTCCACGTTGGCGTAGAGGAACCCGAGGTTGTAGTGCGCCTGCACGTCGTTGGGGTCGATCTGGAGCACGGCCAGCCAGGACTGCTTCGCCTCATCGAAACGGCCGAGGTTGAAGTTGGCGGTGCCGATGTCGGTGCGCGCGTGGGCGTTGTTGGGGTCGATGGCCACCAGCTTGGAGAACCAGGTGATGGCGGGCTCCCACTGGTTCGCGGTGAAGAACGTCTCTCCCAGCTCGAAGAGGGCGTCCTTGTTGGAGGGGTCACGCTGCACGACGGCCATCAGGTCGGCCACCCGTTTGGTGTCGAAGGCGGCAGCGGCGCCGGTCGCTGTCGGGGTGGGCCGGGCCTTCGCCTGCCCGAGACCCGGGACGCCGTACCGCGCCAGGACCGCGCCGCCCAGCGCCGCGAGCCCGATCAGGACGCCCAGCACCAACGGGCCAGGCCGCGGCCCCGAACGCCGTTCAGGGACCGCCGGTTCCGCGGTGGACCGCCCGGTCCGGGCGCGCTCCGCCGCCGAGGACGAGTCACGCGTCGCGCCTGCCCGCGCTTGGCCGTCGGCCGCGGTGGGCTGAGGAGCGGCCCCGGCGGGCGCGATCGGGCGCGAGCGAACCGCCAGCCGCTGCTCCGGGTCGGAGAGCACGGCGTACGCTTCGTCCACCAGCGCGGCCTGCTCGGCGGCCCACTGGCGCAGATGCGTGGGGATGGCCGGCGATGCGAGGTAGTCCGACAGCTCGCGGTACCGCGCCTCGAGGTCGTCCTGGCTGACGTCCCTGCCCACGCCCAGGACCGCGAAGTAGTCGTTCGTCGCCATTGGTCCACGCTTCCTCGTTTCGCCCACGGCCTACCGCGGCGGCCGCGGCGTGCCGGGGCCGAGGCCGCCTTGCGTTCCATCCATGAAGGCCCGGATCTCCCGTAGGGACGATCTCCGCCCGGTCATCGTTACCGCGTCCAACGCAATGCTCACGGGCATGTCACAACCGGCGCCGTGCGAGTCGATTGCACGTTGGTTGAAGTGAGCCCGTCTTTGACGGAGCGGCTCCATGCGCGGCGGTGCCAGCCGAGGGGAGTTGCACCGCGACGGACGCCACGAACTTCCGCTGCGTTCCGCGAGACCTCCTCGCTTCCGTCCCACGCGAGGCCCTCGGCGGCCGGCGCGTACACGGGGGACAGCAAGGGAGGCTGGCGGTCTCGATTCCTGCACCTGTTCAGCGCCTCGTCCTTGCACAATTGTTCGTATCTCCAGATCCAGCGTCACCCCAGGGCAACGACCCGTCCATCCGCCTCGACTCACATCTTGGTTACAGGTGCGATGAGGCCGTTGGTCACGGCACATGTGTATCCATGGGCACATGCGCGGGGGCTTGCCCCACCGCGCCTCTTCGGCCGTGGCCGGAGGGGAGTCGAGGACCGGCGATCTCGCCGTCTGCCGGCCCTGCGCGGTAGCCGTGGTCTGTGTCGTCGAGGGCGAAGAGGCGGCGGACGAAGCGGGCGGTGAGGTCGCCCTGACCGCCGAGGGCGGCGGCGCGGAGCAGGGCGATGGGGTCGTGGAGGAGCTTCTTCTGGATGGCGAGGGTGAGGGCCTCGATGCGGCGGCGGTCGTCGTCGGAGAGAGGGGCGAGGACGGCCTGGGTGCGGGCCAGCTCGCGGCGGCGGATGTCCTCGGCGTGACGGCGGAGGGCGGCGATGGTGGGGACGACGGACTGGGTGGCGAGCCAGCGCTGGAAGCGGGCGAGCTCCTGGGCGAGGAGGGGAGCGAGCTTGGCAGCCTCGGCCTGGCGGCTGCTGAGGTTGGCGTCGACGATGTGCTGGAGGTCGTCGATGTTGAAGAGGCGGACTCCGGGGAGGTCGGCGGCGGCGGGCTCGACGTCGCGCGGGACGGCCAGGTCGATGAGGAGGAGGCGGCGGGCGGGGCGTTCGGCCATGACGCGGGCGAGGGTCTGGGTGTGGAGGACGTAGTGGGGGGCGGTGGTGCAGGTGATGACGATGTCGCAGGAGCGGAGCCCTTCCTCGAGGCGGGCGAGGGCGACGTCGCCGCCGCAGTCGAGGGCGAGCTGGCGGGCGCGGTCCGAGGTACGGCCGACGACGGCGATGCCGGCGACGCTCTTCTGGAGGAGGTTGCGTGCCACCAGGTGGCCCATCTTGCCGGCGCCGACGAGCAGGACGCGGGAGGAGCGCAGGTCGCCGAAGAGGTGGAGGGCGAGCTCGACGGCGGCGGAGCTGGTGGAGGCGGCGCGGCGGCCGATGGTGGTCTGGGCGCGGGCGCGCTTGCCAGCGGCTTGGGCGTGGCGGAAGAGGGCGGAGAGGGTGAGGCCGGCGGCGTGGTGTTGGAGGGCGGCGAGCAGGGCATCGCGGACCTGACCGAGGATCTGGGCCTCACCGATGACGGCCGAGTCGAGGCCGCAGGCGACGGAGAAGAGGTGCTGGGCGGCGGCGCTGGCGGTGAGGCGGTAGAGGTGGGGTTCGAGCAGGCTGAGCGGCAGGCCGCGCTGCTGGCACCAGAAGCGTTCGAGGGCGGCCATGGCGAGCTGGGGGTCGGGCGCGGCGGCGTAGAGCTCGACGCGGTGACAGGTGGAGAGGATGACGCCCTCGGGCACGACGGCGGCGAGCTCGTCGAGGGCGGGGCCGAGCGCCCAGGGGGGGAAGGCGAGGCGCTCGCGCAGGGTCAGCGGCGCCGTCTTGTAGCTCGTGCCGACCACCAGGATCTCCATCGGGCGCTCCTCCCTGTGCACCATGTCAATAGCCATAGTTGCCGTGGTTCTGCCCGTGACACCGTAGCGAGCAGCGCCCGGTGTCCGGATTGCCGGCCGTGTAGGTCCAGGTAGGGCCCTGCCCCATCGAGTTGGGCTGCACGTTCGGGGCGAAGTTCACCAGGCGCGCGTTGCCGACCCCGCTCACCCCGTAGGTCGTCGAGTGGATGCGGTAGTGGCACTCCGCGCAGATGGCGTTGCCCTGCCCGGCGTCGGCGGTGTCGATGTCCGTGCTGGCGCCGCCGCCGCCGGGGTTGTCGTAGATCTTGCTCAGGTGGAAGCCGTGGAAACGGAAGTTGGTGTCCGTTCGCTGGTTGCCCGACGTGTCCACGAACGGCGCCTCGGCGTGGCACTGGAAGCAGAGCGCGAAGTCGGAGGCGGTGTAGCTGTTGGTCGCCGCCACCGGCTTGAGGTCGCGGCCGCGGTAGTTGTTCATCAGCAGGCCCCGGTACTGGCTGGTGTGCGGCGCGAGCTGCGCCCCAGCGGCCGGAGCGGAACCCGCCAGGCGGTAGTCGCCGTGGCAGCTCACGCACCGGACCGTCGAGCCCGTGGTGAAGTTCCAGAGCTTGTAGGGGGAGGTGCCGGCCAGGCTGTTCGCCATGCGGGTGGTCGTGTTCGTTCCCGGCGCCTCGATGGGGTGGTAGGAGGCGTTGCTGGGGTTGAGCTCCGTCCCCTTGTCCAGCTTCATGTACGACTGCTTGGTGTAGCTGAGGAGCTGCGTGAAACCCGAGTGACACTTGAGGCAGAGCTGGTACTCGTAGCTGATGCCCGTCGTCCAGGTGTAGCTGGGCGCGGTGCCGGCGCCGCCGTTGGTCACTGTCACACCCGAGATCCCGGTCAGCGGGCCGGACGCGGTCCAGCCGCTGCTCGTCATCGCGGGCGCGGCGCCGCTGGCCCGGTGCGGGTTGTGGCAGTCGCCGCACTCGCTGTGGCGGTTGAGCACCCCGCCGAACTCGTTCACCAGCGCGCTGGTGTGGCTCGTCGCGGTCGTCGCGGCGTGCGAGTAGAAGGAGCTCGTCGCGCTGTCGTTCGCCGGCACGTTCGCGTCGCTGTACTGACCCGCGACGTTGCTGCTGGCGCCGGTGCCGTCGTGGCAGCTCAGGCAGAGGTTGCTCTGCGGCTCCCCGTACGTCAGCAGGTTCTTGTTGTCCCCGGTGTGCGTGCGATGGCAGAGCGCGCAGGTGTCGGCCGCCGCGCCGTAGCCGCCGTGCGGCGAGGTAAACGCCCCGGCGGCCAGCAGGCTCGGCGGCGCGGGCGGAGCCGGCGGACCGGCCGCCGCCAGCAGCGGATGCCGGCCCGAGGCCGGATCGGCGGCGGTCCCGCGCCCCGGGGCGACCCAGGTGCCCTCGCGCTGTCCCGGCGAGAGGGTCACGGGCGGCTCGGGCCCGAGCGCTACGGTGGCGGTCGCTGCTCCGGGCAGCGGGCGCCCGTTGTCGCTGAGGAGGAACTCGTACGAGGCGAGCCAGGCGGCATCGGCCGTGGCGCGCACGCTGAACTCCACCTCGGTGTAGGAGCGCGGCGGCAGCGCGAGCTTCGGGGCCGGGTTCGGCCCGGTGAAGCGCTGGCCGTCTGCCGGCCGCTCCTCGGCATCGTCCCGCTCGTGCATGCGGACGTCGGCGGGGGCGATGAGCTCGTCGTCGGAGTCGACGCGGCGTTCGCGCGCGGCGTAGAACGGCACGCCGAGCTTCGGATCACGGTCGGGCACCGGCTCGAACGCGCCGCTCCCGGCTGGGCGGTACTCGAGCCGTGGCGCCCACTGTGCCGCCGTCGAGTCCGCGTTGCGCACCTGGAAGCGGAGGCGGAAGACCTCGAAGCGCGGCTCACCCGATAGCGGCGAGTCCTCCGAGCCGTAGTCCGCCCGGCCGGTCTCGCGGTCGATCCGGCCGATGGTCACATGGGCGACGATCACCTTCGGCGCGACCAGGGCGGACCACGCCGGACCCTCGACCGCGCCCGCCTCGTGCACCAGGCGCGTCTGGAAGCGGGCCGTCCGGGCGACGGCGGCGAAGGGCGGCGCGATGACCGTGTAGTCGCGCGTGATGGCGGCGCCGGCGTCGACGTCGCCGAGCTGCCAGATGAGCTGCGAGCTGTCGGCCGAGCGGGTGGCGCCGCCGCTGTCCTGCACGGTCCACCCGGGGGGGATGGACTCAAAGAGCACGGCGGCGTAAATGTCGCCCGTGGGTTTCATGCTGACTGTGACGCGCAGCGGGCCGCCCGGCTCGACGCGGTGTCGCCCTTCGGCCGGCGCGTCCGTCTCGCGGTCGAAGGTCACATCGACCGGCCGCGCTGGAGCGTGCGAAAGGACGGCGAAGGTGCCGCTCTCCGCCGCCTCGGCGGTAAGGGACGCGGCGTCGACGCGCGACGGCAGCGCGCTCCACGGCGCGTCCTGGCGCAGCCGGGCGAGGACGAGCTTCTCGGGACGCGCGCCGCCCAGCTCTGGAGCGGCCAGCTTGACGCTGATGCCCAGCGGGCGGCTGAAGGTGGTGACGGCGGAGCCGCCAGCCGCATCGGTGACGTCGAGGCGGAACGCGATCAGCGCGCGCGCCGAGCCGGGGCCGGAGAGGTCGAGGAGCGGCGCGATCGCGACGTCGACCGGCTGGCCGACCGCGCCGGGCGGGAAGCGGACGCTGACCGGGCCGGCGGTCACCTCGGCTCCGGCGGGACCGACGCGGGTCCATCCCGGGGGAGGGCCGGTGGTCGCGGTCGGCGCGGGCGCCGGGGTTGGATCGCTTGCCGGGGTGGCGGTCGCGGTCGGTGTGGGTGTGTTCGAGGGGCTCGGCGTCGCGGTGGCGGTCGAAGACGGTCCGGCGGTAGGCGTCGGAGTCGCGGTAGAGGTGCTCGTGACGGCCGCCAGGACGGACGCACCGCGCAGTCCCGCGTCACCGCCCAGGGCCGCCGCCGCGCCCGCCGCCACGGCCCAGGCCAGCAGCAGGGCCACGGTCAGGGCTGCCGCGACGTTCCTTGTCCTCCAGGGCCGGCGGTCCGCCGATCGCATCGCCTTCCTCGACATCCGTTGCTCACCGTGCTGGCCTGGGGGGAGGGAAGGCTGGCCTCCCCCCAGCCGCTCTCGATCGTTAGCGGTTGTGGCACATCTGGCAGACGCCGCGGTTGTCGATCCGCAACAGCCTGCTGTCCGTGCCGCCCGGCGATCCGTTGGGCCAGTTCACGTTACTCGAGTACGTCGTGCCAGCCACGCTGGCGTTCGACCCGTGTGCCACGTGGCACTGGATGCAGATCGGCAGTCCAGCCGCCGTGTCGTTCGTCTCGTGGCGATAGGTGAAGATCGTGTCGCCGCTAAGAGGCGTTGTGGGGCCGCCGTTGTCCGCCAGGTAGCGGGTGTGGCACGTGCTGCACCACGCGGAGATGTTCGGATCGACGTTGGCGTTCTCCGTGTAGCTCACGTTCCAATAGTTGGTCGTCACATAGGTATGCGTGCCAGTATCCGCGATCGCGATGCCCGGCAGCGCCACTCCGCTTTGCTTTGGGTCCGGCCGCAAGATGCGATAGTTCCCGTTGCCGTGCGGGTCGTGGCAGGAGCCGCAGCGGAGCTGGATGGGCGCGCCCGCACCGGTCGCCCCGTTGCCCCAGGCGGTGACGGTGGTGCTGTCCACGCTATGGGACGAGCTGACCGTCGCTGCGGTGGTAAGGACCGGGATGGTGCCGCCGGTGTTGGGCGGGTCGGCCAGTTGTCCGGTCGGGTGCGCGCTGTCGATCATTGCAGTGCCAAACCCGCCGCCGCGCAGCGCACCGGCCGGGCTAGTGGACTTGCCGTCCTGCACGTCCAGCGACGAGCCACTCCCACCCGTGCCGTGACACGTGTAGCAGAGGGCCGGTTGCGCCTGGACGAGCAGCTCCGGCGCGTTGCCGGTGTGGGCCCGGTGGCAGGCCGCGCAGTTGTCCGCCGTCACGCCCGTGTTGTGCTGGTGCGGGCCGGCGTCCGCGTAGACCGTCCCCTTTCCCACGCCGAGCGCGACCGCCGCGACCCAGACTAGGGCCGCGATGGCGATGGTTAACGCCTTCATGGCGTACCACCTCCTTTTCGTTGGTAGTCGATCTGCCGCACCTCCTTCGGGTTTGTTCGCGGTAAGGCGCTGTGCGCGAGCCGGTCCACGCCTTCCTGGAACGGCTCGCCGCAGGCCCGTGCGACCTCGTTCGTCATTGCGGCCTCCAAACCTGGACGCGATTGTTCTCGCGGTCGGTGACGTAAACCCAGCCGCGGCTGTCGATCGCGAGCCCGTTTGGGTACTGGAACGTGCTGTTCCCGGCCGCATCCTCGCCGAAGACGTAGAGGAACTTCGGTGTGGCGCCGGTCTGGTAGACCTGGACCGCCTGCCGCGAGACGTCGACCACGAACAGCCGGCTGCCCTCGACGGCGATGCCGCGCGGCATGGAGAGGTCCCCGGCCGCCAGGCCGCGGCCGATCTTGTACAGGAGCTTGCCCGCCGGGTCGAAGACCTGGACACGGCCGTTGTTGCTGTCCGCGACGTAGATGCGGCCGTCGCCGTCGACGGTGACGGCGTTGGGGAACCAGAACTCGCCGTCGGCGGTGCCCTGCTTGCCGAACTCGAGCTTGAGCTTGCCTTCCGGGTCCAGCACCAGCACGCGGTGCTGCCCGTCCGTCACCTCGGTCACGTACAGGTTCCCGGCCTTGTCGAACGTCAGCCCCAGCGGCTGCCAGGGGTGCCCGCCGGCAAGCGGCGAGGGCACGGTGCCGAGGTACGAGCCGTCCTCGCCGAAGATCTGGATCGCGTTCGCGCTGCGGTCGCTGACGTAGACCTTGCCCTGGGGGCTCACGGCCACGTAGACGGGCGTGCGCGAGCCGGGCGTCGTGTCCGGCGGGGCGAAGGCGCCGATCTCCTGGCCGCTGCTGTCGAAGACGTGGACCTTGCGCTCGCCGCCGGTCTCCGTGACGAAGACCTTGCCGTCCGGCGCGACGGCGACGCCCAGCGGGCGCTGCACGCCGGCCAACGAGCTGGCGTAGAGGGGCGGCTTCACCAGAAGCTGCTGGACGGGGGCCGGCACGATGGGAAGCTCGGAGACGGGCTTGCCAGTGCGACAGTACTGGGCGATGAGCAGCACCACGTAGGCCAGCAGGGCGAGCAGCACCAGCAGGACGGCGAGCTTCAGCCAGGTCGGCCGGTCCGCCAGCCACGCTCGCGCCCAGCCGAGCCAGGTCCGCCGGCGCTTGGACTCGGCGGGCGGCCTGGCTCCTGCCGCTCCGCCACCGAGGTTGGGAAGCTCGTTGGTAGTCATGGTGTCACCGTCGGGGCGGTCGTGGGCTCAGCGGGGAGCGGCCTGCCCAGGCGGGCCAGCCCCGCCCGCGCGTTGAAGTTGCTCGGTTCGAGCCGCAGGGCCTGCTGGTAGGCGGCCGCCGCCTGCGCGTGCGCTCCCTGGCTCTCGTAGACCAGCCCGAGGCCGACCTGCGCGACCACCAGGTCAGGCGACGCCTGGAGCGTCGCCTGCAGCTCTTTCGCGGCGTCGGAGTAGCGCTTGCGCGCGAAGGCCGCCATGCCGCGCGCATAGTGGCCCTCGGCCGCCGCGCCTTTGCGGTCGTAGGCGACCACCAGCTTGTCGTACGCCTCGGCGTAGTCCGGCACGAAGAGGACGGCCTGCGTCAGCGACCTGATCGCCTGGTCGAGGTCGCCCTGCTGCAGGTAGGCGTCGCCGAGCAGGTACCAGGCGTCCGAATCGGAGCGGCTGATGGACACGGCGTGCTCGAGCTGCGAGATGGCCTGGTCAGCCTGCCCCTTGTCCATGTAGGCGCGGCCGAGGTAGTAGTAAGCGGCCTCGACCAGGTCTCCGGCGACGTCGGCGCCCTTGGCGGCGTCGATCACCTTCTGGAGGGACTCGATCGCCCCATCCGGGTCATGGGCGGCGACCAGCGCGCGTCCGAGGGACACCAGCGCCGGCACGTTGTCTTTCTTGAGGGTCAGGGCCGCGCGGTACTGCTCGACCGACTCGCGATAGCGGCGGTCGGCGTAGTACAGCCCGGCGAGGGCCACACGAGCGCCGAAATCGTTCGGGTCGGCGCGGACCGCCTCCTCGACACGGGCGGTGTCCTGGCCGAGGGTGCTCGGGTTGCCGGCGCGCGGCCGGTCAGCTAAGTAGAAGCTCACGAAGCCGACGATGGCGAGGATGAGCGCCAGCGCCGTCCAGAGGACCAGCCGGTCAAGGATCGACCGACGATCTGCCGTCAGCTTTCCTCGGTGTCGCGTGACCACGTTGTCCAACCTCGCCGTTCGCCCGAAGTGGACTCGGGCGCCCCTTTCCCTCTCTCATCGTGAAATGGCTCACAAGTCCTCGCATGAATCGAAGGTCATGTTTCGGGTATAGGGGAGCCAGATCCCCCGAATCCGGCTGGCCCCTGTCGCGCTGCCCGCCTGCGCTACCGCTTCGCCCACATTGGGTGGCAAGACATGCATAGCTCGGACTGATTCGTGCGCAGCAGCGACTCATACTTCGACGCGTGCGGCAGGTGGCAGCTCAGACAAAGTCCCTGGGCCACCGGCCAGTGGGTGATGTCCATGCGGAACAGGCGGCCCTGGTGGCAGCTCATGCAGACGTCACGCAGCGGCGCCCGGAGCAGGGGCCGGTCGGTCGAGGCATGCGGCGTGTGGCAGGCGGTGCAGCTCCCCTGGGCGAACGGCGGGTGCTGCACCGCCAGGCCGAGGTCGCGAGACGCGACGCGCTGGTGGCAGGAGAAGCAGAGGGTCTTGACGTCCGCCCGCAGGGTGGGCCGGATGGCGCTGCCGTGTGGGTCGTGGCAGGCGAGGCAGCTCCCCTGGGCGAAGGGCGGATGAGCCCCGGGAGACGCCTGGTCCTTGCGCTTGTCGGCGTGACAGGTGGTGCAGAGGTCGCCGGCCGGCACCTTGAGCAGCTTGGGCTGGTCGGCCTGGTGGGCGGCGTGGCACGCGGTGCACTCGCCGCGGGCGAAGGGCGGATGCACGCCCGCCACGGTCAGCAGCTTGCGCTGGGTCGGATGGCAGGCGAGGCAGCCCTCCTTGGTGGAGGGCAGCAGGCCGGCGTTGGCGGCGGTCGGCCGACTGAGGACATGGCAGCGCTCGCAGCGCACGCTCGCGATCAACGTCGGGTCGGCGACGTGGATCGTCGGGGTGGAGGCCGAGACACCGCGGACCGGGCCGGCGCCGTGGGAGCGCGCCACGAGGAACCCGGCCGTCAGGACCATGGCGAGCAGGCCGAGCGTCAGCAGCGACGCCGGCGGCCGCCTACGCGGCAGGCGGAGCTTCATCACGGGAGTGTCTCCCTGCCGCGGGTGTCAGCCGGCGGGCGGCGAGCTGGAGTGGAGGTCGCCGCGGTGCCTGCCGTGCCTGCCGTGCCTGAGCTGCCGCCATCGAGGGCTCCTCACCGTCACCGGCTGGTCGCGGTGTGGCAGCCCGAGCAAAACGTGAGCTGGTGGCACTGGAGGCAGAGCTGCGAGCCGCTCTGTTTCACGAACGTGGGATGGCGCGTGATCCAGCCGCTGACGTGCTGCACGACGCCGGAGAAGGGGTTGCCGTTGTTCTGGGCGCCGGCGGCCTGGCCTGACGCGACATAACTGACCAGCGCCTCAAGGTCGGCGTCCGAGAGGCGCCCGGCGAAGGCGGGCATCCCCTTGTCCGCGATCCCCTTCTCGATCGTCTTGCGCACCAGCGTGGGGTCGATCTTGGGGAGCGTGAGCTTGCTGTGGCAGCCGGCGCACGTCTTCTGGAAGAGTTGAGCGGCGCCGGCGGCCTCAGGCTTGAGCGCGCCGGGCGGAGCGGTGGGAGCCGGACTGGGCCCGCCACTCGCGGCTGCGCCCGCGGTCTGCAAGAGGTAGTCCGCCACTGACTGAATGTCGCTGTCGCTGAGCGACCCGCCCGCGGCCTGGCCGAGCGCGGGCATGCCGCCCTTCCCCTGGATGATCGTCTTGACCAGCCCCTCCTTGCCCAAACGGCTGAGGAAGTCCTTGGAGGCCAGGTTGGCGTTGCTCATCTGGTCGCCCTTCGCCCCGTGGCAGGCCGCGCAGCTCTTCGCGAAGAGCTCCTGTCCGGGGCCGGCCTGCGTTGAGGGGGCAGCCCCCGACATCGCGCCGGCCATCACCTGGAGGTAGAGGACGACCTGCTTGATGTCCGTGTCGCTGAACGGCCCGCCTGTGGCCTTGCCGAACGCCAGCATCGACCGACGTCCGTCACGGATGGTCGTCTCGAGCGCCGCCTCGCCCTGCTGCTGCAGGAAGCTCGCGGAGCTCAGCGGCGCGGCGGGGATGCGGTTGCCCTTGGGGCCGTGGCACGTCTGGCAATAGCGCAGGAAGAGCGTGCGTCCGTTCCCGATGCGCGGCGCCATCAGGCCGTCCGGCGACAGCACGTACTCCACGACGCGGCGGATCTGCTCGTCCGATAGCGGCCCGCCCCGCTCCTTTCCCCAGGCGGGCATGATGCCTTTGCCCTCGGCGACGACCTGACGCACGGCTGCGTCGCCCCCCAGCCCGGCCAGGAACTGCGGCGAGTCGAGCGGGATGCTGGGGATGCGCGAGCCGCGGTCGCCGTGACACTCGGTGCAATTGCTCTGGTAGAGGCTTCTTCCCGCGGCGAGGAGGTCGGTCCGGCGACCGATTCGTGTCACCGTCGAGGCCGCGAGCCAGGCGACGAACGCCAGCGACAGCAGCGACACGGCCGCCAGCAGCGCCCGCCGCGGTCGGCGGTCCCCCGGCGGGCCGAGCGCGCCCCCGCGGTCTTCGCTCGTGGAGGGTATCGCCACCTTCATCGTGCGTCCTTCACCGGGTCAGCGAGCGGATGTAGGCGATGATGTCGGTGAGCTGACGGTCGGTGAGCCGGTCCGCGGCGAACCCCGGCATGCCCTTGTCGGTACCGGCGCGCACCACCTTGGTCAGCGCCGCGTCCTGGCCGAACTTGGCGAGGAAGTCCTTGCCGGAGAGCGCCGGACCCACGCCCTTGCCGCCGCCCGGGTGACAGGCATTGCAGGAGACCTCGTAGAGCTTCTGCCCGGTGGCCGGGTCTCCCTCCGCCTGCGCGGGGGCGGGCTTCGCTGGGGTGCCGCTCTGCTCCGCCGTGGGGGTGGCGGCGGGCGGGCTCCCCGCCTGCTCGGGGGCAGACCCCGCCGGCGCCGAGGCAGGCGTCGCGCTGGGAGTGGGCGACGGCGTCACCGTGGGGCCGGGCCGCGCGGCGGATTGGAGATACCGCAGGACCATGTCGACCTGCTCGTCGCTCAGCGGGCCCTCGCGCGTTCGTCCCCAGGCCGGCATCACGCCTTTGCCCTCACGGATCACCTGCGCCAGCGTCGCGTCGCCCTGCTGTTGCAGGTAGCCCCGCGAGCCCAGGTAGACGCCCGGCATACGGTTGCCGAGCGGGCCGTGGCACTGCTGACAGTTCTGCTGGTACAGCACGCGTCCCAGCGTGATGGTCGCTGATTCTCCGGGTCGCAGCAGCAGCATCAGGGGCACCGGCAGCGCCATGATGAGGACCAGCCCCGCCGCCGCCCAGACTCTCGCCTGAGAGGACAGCGCCGGTTCGCCGTAGAGGATGCGCAGGATCGCGCCGGCCAGCAGCACGGTTAGGCCGGCCGCGACGACCAGGACCAGCATTCGCTGCGTGAAGAGCAGGGCCTCGAGCTCGCTCATTGGGTTTCGCCTCGCTGCGGGGTCTGCCGGCGCGACTCCGGGGCCCGCCTGTTGCAGGCACGACGGGTTGGAAAGCGCGTGCTCATTTCAGCGCCGCCAGGTACTGGGCCATCTGCTCGATCTCGTTGTGGGAGAGCTTGTCGAGGTAGCCCGGCATCGGGGACTTGGGAACGATGGCGCTTGGGTTCTCCAGGAAGGTGTGGATCCATTTGGCATCGCGGCGGGTCCCGACGTGGGTGAGCTCGGGCCCGGTCGCGCCTCCCTCGGCGCCGATCTTGTGGCAGGCATCGCACTTCATCTGCTGATAGAGGAGGCGTCCGGCCTCCTGGGTTGGGTCGAGCTTGGGCCCCACGGCGGCCTGCTCGCCGCCGGTGTGAGGCGTTGTCCGGATCGCCTGCACGGTCAGCAGGGCGGCGCCGGACAGAAGCACCACCGCGGCCGTCGTGGCCAGCGGCCGGCGTCGCGCGCCGCGGGCCGGGCCGCGGTCGATGAACGGCAGCAGGATGAGGAGGGCGCCGAACCCGACCGGCAGGACCGTGGTTGCGATCGGCTCCTGGGAACCCGGGACGTGCTTCAACAGCTCGAAGACGAAGAGGAAATACCACTCGGGCCGTGGCACGTAGGTCGAGCTGGTGGGGTCGGCCACGGGCTCCAGGGGCACTCTGAAGTAGATGACCACCAGCACCAGGATGATGAACGCGGCCAGCGCCACGATCGCCTCTTTGAAGAGGAAGTCGGGGAAGAACGGCTCGGGGCTCTCGCGCCGGTGCCTGGTGGCCTGCAGCCCCGCGGAGGCGTCGGCGGGCGGGCGGCCGTGGCCGTCGTCGACTCGCGGCCGGGCCGCGGCGCGGATCGCCGTGTTCGGGTCTCTCCCGGGCTCCCTCTCCTCGATCGCCATTGGCGTTCTCCTCCCTACAGTGGCCGCGAGATTCCCTGGCGGCGCACCATCATGAAGTGCAGCCCCAGGAGGGCGAACATCAGACCGGGCACGATCAGCACGTGCAGCGCGTAGAACCGCGCCAGGGTGACGGCGCCGAGGTCGCTGCCCCCGCGGGCGGCGTGGAGCAGGAAGTCGCCGACGATCGGGGTGCTGCCGATCATGGTCGTGCCGACCATCGTGGCCCAGTAGGCTTTCTGATCCCACGGCAGCAGGTAGCCGGTGAAGCTCATGGTGAGGCCAAGGGCGAACAGCAGGACGCCGGCGACCCAGTTCATCTCTCGCGGATGCTTGTAGGCGCCCTGCAGGAAGACACGCAGCATATGGAGGACGAGCATGACGACGAACGCGCTGGCCGACCAGTGGTGGATGCCGCGCACCACCGCGCCGAACGTGACCTCTTTGGTGATGTACTGCACGCTGTCGTGCGCGTGGTCCGGGCTCGGCACGTAGTAGAAGGCGAGGAAGACACCGGACACGACGAGCAGCATGAAGAACAGGAACGTGAGCCCGCCGAAGCAATAGACGAAGGCGGAGGGATGCCGGACCGGGTCCACGTGCTCCGGGACCGGGTGTTCCACGATGTCCTTCAGCGCCGGCCGCAAGCGGAGCCGGCTATCGATCCATTCGAATGGGCGTACTGCCATCTCGTCTCTCCGCTCGATGTTGATGTGTGGCTCGCGACGCTGGCCGCCCGTCTTGCGGCCAGGCAGGCGGCCGCACGGCGTTACAGCAGTTGCACCTCCACCACGCCGTCCGCTCGTTTCCGCACCGGGTAGCGGTCAAGCGGCCGAGGGGGTGGCCCGCCCTGGACTGCGCCGTCGATGGCGAAGACGCCCGTGTGGCAGGGACAGACGAATCGCTTCTCGTCGGGCTTCCAGTCATAGGCGCAGCCCAGGTGGGTGCAGCGAGGGCTGAACGCCAGCAGCGAGCCGTCGTCTCGCCGCACCAGCCAGGCCGACTGGCGGTCGGTTCGCTCGATCCAGCCGTCGCGGCGCGAGACGGTGAACTCCGCCTTCTTGGGGGAGTCGACCTTGAGGTCCGAGGCGGAGCCCACGGCGATCCACTTCTTCTCGCCGCTGCGGCGGAGCGCCGGCGAGAGGACGTACACCAGGGCCGGGGCGCCCACCAGCGTCGCGATGTAGCCGGCGATCGCCACGATGCCGGTGGTCAGGAAACGCCGGCGCCGGACCTCGGGCGCGACACCGGGCCGGTGCGCCGCCGCGTGGCCGTCGCCCAACGCCCGCTCGATGACCTGGGGCTCGTATCGCGCTTCCGCGGCCACGACGGGAGGAGGCCACGACCGCGGCCGTCTGGCGGAGGAGCCCCGGCGCGGTCCGTGCGCGCGGATGACGTCGACCAGCGTCTCGGGATTGGCCGCGACTGCCCCCGGCCGAGGCCGGCGCGCTCCGCTGGCGTCGACGCTGAGGTCGATCACCAGGGTGCGGGGAGCGAGGTCGCGCAGGAGCTGGAGATCGAGTCGCACACCCTCCTCGACGATCACCATGTCGGGAGCGGAGGCGAGCGCCTGCTCGACGGCGTCGGCGTCCACGGCGGCGACGGCCGCGACTCGCAGCCAGGCCTCGCCGGCCAGGAGTTGCTTGATCACCTGGCCGAACAGTGGATGCGTGTACAGTACCAGCACCGAAGTGCGGCGACGCCTCATGACCCCAGCTCCTCCGCCGAGCGAGTGCTCAGTTGTCTCTCAGACCAAGCGTAGGAATCATTCGGACACTGGGGCCATCTGCCGGCAGATACAATTTCCTGGCGTCGCACACTGTATCGGTTGGCCCATGCCTCTCGGACCCAGGCAGCGGTTTCAGGACCGAAACAGACACGCGCTGGATTCCCGCCGCCGCCCAGCGCGGCCGAGCCGGCCCCCGACACCTCATGACGAAAGATACTGGCCCCCCGGCACGGGGCCGACGAATACTGAAGACGTGGAAGCGAACGCACCGCGTCCCTCACTGATGGACCTCGATTTCGGGCGAGCGCCCTTCACGCTGGCCTGGGAGATTACGCGGGCGTGCGCGCTTGCGTGCGTGCACTGCCGGGCGGAGGCGCAGCCGCGGCGGGACCCGCGCGAGCTGACGAGCGCGGAAGGGTCGGGACTGATCGACGCGGTGGCCGCCATGGGGACCCCGGTTCTGGTCGTGACCGGCGGGGACCCGCTGATGCGGCCCGACTGCTTCGAGCTCATCGCCCACGCGCGGGAGCGTGGGTTGCAGGTTGGGTTCTCGCCCAGCGCGACGGGGCGGCTCACGCGGGCCGCGCTCGAGTGGGCGAAGGAGGCGGGGGTCCACCGGCTGCACCTGTCGCTGGATGGGGCGACAGCAGACACGCACGACCGCTTCCGCGGAGTACGCGGATCGTTCGCGCGGACCCTCGCTGCGATGGCGCAGGCGCGGGAGCTCGGGCTCCCGCTGCAGGTCGGCACGACCGTCAGCCGCGTCAACGTGCACGAGCTGCCGATGCTGGCGGAGCTGGTGCGCACGGCCGGGGCGGTGATGTGGAGCGTGTTCTTCCTCGTGCCGACCGGCCGGGCACAGGTCGAGCAGATGCTGAACGCGCACGAGCACGAGCGCGTGATGGGGTGGTTGGCAGAGCTGGCGGAGACCGCCACCTACGATGTGCGGACGACGGCGGGGATGCAGTTCCGGCGCATCCTGGCGCAGCGCGCGGCAGGTCGTCCGGGACCGGTGCACATCGCCGGCGCGGGGTTCTCGTTCGGCAGCGGGAGCCGGCCAACGCGGGCGGTGAACGACGGGGATGGGTTCTGCTTCGTCTCGCACGTGGGCGACGTGTACCCATCGGGGTTCTTGCAGGTCGCGGCCGGCAACGTGCGGGAGCGGCCGCTGGCGCAGATCTACCGCGAGGCGCCGCTCTTCCTGGCGCTGCGGGACCGGACGCTGCTGCAAGGACGCTGCGGAGTCTGCGAATACCGCGCCGTATGCGGCGGGTCGCGAGCGCGCGCCTGGGCGGTGACAGGGGACTACCTGGCGGAGGACCCCTCGTGCGCGTACGTGCCGGCAGCGTGGAAGGAAGGCACACGATGCTGAGCGTGTCGGCGTTGATCCGCGGGACGGTCACAACGGGGGACGTGCTGCGCTACGGGCGGAGCAGTCGCGCACCGGCGGCCCTGCTGCACTACGCGGCGGAGCGGCGGCCGGTCGTGGTGTGGAACGTGACGCAGCGGTGCAACCTGCACTGCATGCATTGCTATGCGTCGTCGCAGGACCGGGAGTATGAGGGCGAGCTGTCGACCGAGGAGGGGCTGGCACTGCTCGAGGACCTGGCGGGGTTCGGAGCGCCGGTGGTGCTGTTCTCGGGTGGGGAGCCGCTGCTGCGGCCCGACCTGTTCGCGCTGCTGGGCCGGGCGCGAGCGCTGGGGATGCGCGCGGTGCTGTCGACCAACGGGACGCGCCTCGGGCCGGACGAGGCGGAGCGGCTGCGCGCGCAGGGAGTCTCCTACGTCGGGGTGAGCCTCGACGGGCTCGAGAAGACCCACGACCGGGTTCGCGGGTCGAAGGGGGCGTTCAAGTCCGCGCTGGAGGGCATCCGCGCGTGTCGACGTGCCGGGCTGCGCGTCGGGCTGCGGGTGACGGTGCATCGCAAGAACGCGCTCGAGCTGCCGGATCTGCTGCGGCTGATGGAGGAGGAGCGCATCGACCGGCTGTGCCTGTACCACCTGGCATACGCCGGACGCGGGGCACGGATTGCCGGGTACGACCTGGCGCCGGAAGAGACCCGGGCGATGGTGGAGGACCTGTTCGCGTGGGTGGCGGGCTGGCCGGAGGGCGACGGACGCGAGGTGTTGACCGTGGACAATCACGCGGACGGACCGTTCCTCTACCTCTGGCTGCGCAGGCGGGCGCCGGACCGCGCGGCCGAGGTGGAGCGGCTGCTGAGCTGGAACGGAGGGAACCAGAGCGGGGTGCGGATCGCCTGTGTGGACCCGCGGGGGAACGTTCATCCGGACCAGTTCTCGTGGCACCAGACGCTGGGAAACGTGCGCGAGCGGCCGTTTTCGGCGATCTGGAGCGATGAGTCGCCGGCGCTGATGGCGTTCTACCGCTACCGGCAGGGGCGGATCGGCGGGCGCTGCCGGGAGTGCAGGTTCTTCTCCTGGTGCAACGGGAACCTGCGGGTGCGTGCCGAGCGGGCCAGCGGTGAGCTGGACGGCCCCGACCCGGCCTGCTACCTCAGCGATGCGGAGATCGCCGCCGGCCCGTGATGGCGACCACGCGCCGGCAGACCATGACCCCGCCGAAACATGCGGGAGGTCCCCGTGGGGCATTGCCCCACTTCGCGCTCACGAAGCCTGGGATGTTCCTCACGCTGAAGCAGCCGCGACGCGTACGTGGGGTAATGCCCCACGTGCACTGTGAAGTCTGGGCTGTTGCTCAGGCCGAAGCAGGCGTCATATCCACGTACGGGGTTTGCCCCACGGACTCCTGTCGGGCGAACACCGACGGGAGTAGCGGTTATTGCCTGACTTCGTCACATATCAAGGGATGCTAGCGTGAGCGTGACCCCAGGGGCTACGTGCCCCGCGGACAGCTAGGTGTATCGGGACACACGGGGTTGACCGACGAGCGGGGTGCACATGAGAACCGGCTGGAGGGTCCAGCGACGCGAGGCTGAAGCCCGCGAGCGGGAGGCCGACCGCCGTTCGCGCGCCGTGGACCACGAACAGCCCGCGTTGGCAGGGGCACAGAGCGCAGTACGCTGCGCCCGCAGCAGTGCCCGGCGATTCGCGCTGCTGACGATTGCGCTCGCCGTGGCGACCATCGCCACCACCCATCTCGTGGCAGAGGAGTTCTTCGAGTCCCACCTGGGGGCTTTGAACGCGCACCGGCTGGCGACCGGGCTCATGGCGCTGGTGGTCATCCTCGTGTTCGGCGCGGCTTTCAAGCTCCTGGACAGCGACCGGCAGCGCGCCGCGCACTGGAGCCGGCTGCTGTCGTCCCTCGACCTGGTGACTCAGGAGAGCGGCAGCTCGTCGAACCCCGACCACGCGGCCAGGCTGATGCTGGACGTGATCGTCGAAGCTCTTGACGCGGCCGCCGCCGAGGTGGTGGTCCGGCCAGTGGGGACGGCCGAGGAGGCGCGTCGGGTCGGCGTGGGAGCCGCCAGCGACCTGGCGCTGCTTCGCCAGCTCGACGACCAGCTCGCCGGGGCCCAAGCGGACGCGACCGCCGCCGGCTCCGTCCGGGTCACCGACCTGGCAGCCGAGCGCGAGCCGGGGGCGGTGGAAGCGTGCGTTCGCGGGCACCGCGTGTGGGCCCAGATGCCGCTCTCTTGGGAGGGCACGCGGATCGGCGCGGTCTCGCTTCTCGGTGGGTCGCACAGCCTCATTCATCTGCGGGGCGCCGAGGAGCTGCTCGAGACGGTGGGGCGCCGCGTCGCTGCCGGCGTCCGGGGCTGGCCGCAGCAGGCGTCGCCATCACTGGTCATCGGTCCGGAGCTCGACTCCACGTGGGACATGGACGATGTCTTGCGCTCGACGCTGGAGCGGGCGCGCCAGACGCTGGACGGTGACGCCGCGGTCCTGTGCGTGGCCACGGGCCCTGAAGGGAAGCTGGCTCCCGTCATGACGACCGGGACGGCGGTGGTCCTGCGACGCCGGCGCAGCGGCGGGTCGGTCACGGTCCAACTCCTCCGTCCGAAAGGCGGGACGGCGGTCTGCATCTGCAAGCCTGACGAGTGTCCAGGATTGGTGAAGCCGTACTGCGACTGCTGCCTCTCGGCCCCGGTGGTCGCGGGAGGCTCGGTGCTCGGCGGGTTGTGCGTGGCCTGGCGACAGCCGCGGCCGGCGGACGAGCAGCAACGGTCGTGGCTCCGGGCGGTGGCGGACACCGCCGCGGTGACGCTGGTCGCCGCCCGGGCAGGCGAGCGCGAGCGCTGCCAGGCGACGATGCAGGAGCGGAATCGCCTCGCGCGCGAGCTGCACGACGGCCCAGCCCAGGCGCTCGGCTACGTCCACCTGCGGGCGCGTGCTATCCAGCGCACGCTGGCCCGCGCGGACCTCGAGCGGGCGGCGAAGGAGCTCGACGACCTGGCCTCGGTGGCCGAGCAGGCATACGCCACCGTGCGGCTGGACCTGGAGGGTTTGCGAGAAGCTGCGCCGTCGTCGCAGGATTTCCTCGCCCCCCTGTGCGACTGCACGCAGAGTTTCAGTCGCCGGTCCGGCATCCCGGTGCGGCTGGATTCGGCGCTTACCACACCCGTGCTGCTGGCCCTGGAGGCGGAGGTTCAGGTCCTGCGGGTCGTCCACGAAGCGCTCACGAACGTGTGGAAGCACGCCGGCGCCACCACGGTGACGGTGCGGGTGCGTCGCGACACCGGAGCGGTCGTCATTGAGGTCGTGGATGACGGACGGGGTTTCTACCCGGAGCTGCTCGGGCGGATGCGCGGGCACTTCGGGCTCCAGACGATGCGCGAGCGGGTCCAGCAGGTTGGTGGCCAGCTCGCCGTCGAGTCGGCGCGCGGGCGCGGCACGGTCGTGTCTGTCCGCGTCCCCGAGGGGCGACACAGGGAGCATGACAGCGATGAAGATCCTGCTCGTGGATGACCAGGTCCTGTTTCGCAAGGGTATCCGCGCTCTGCTCGACGAGGAGGACGAATTCGAGGTCGTCGGGGAGGCGGGGGACGGACTGCAGGCACTGGAGCTGGCGCGGGCGGCCCGGCCCGACCTGGTGCTCATGGACATCGAGATGCCCATCTGCAATGGGGTGGAGGCCACCCGCAAGATCAAGGCTGCGTTGCCTGACATCAAGGTCGTCGTCCTGACCGTCTCCGACGAGGACGAGGACCTGTTCGAGGCCATCAAGAGCGGCGCGGACGGCTATCTCCTCAAGAACTTGCGACCGGACGAGCTGTTCGACCTCGTGCATGGCGTGTTCCGTGGCGAGACGCCCGTCTCGCCCGCAGTCGCGAGCAAGCTCGTGCGCGAGTTCCGGCGCAAGCCCGCGCGCGAGGCTCCGCTGCCGCCGGGCTGGGAGCTGACGGCGCGCGAGCTGGAGATCCTGCAGTTGGTGGCCGACGGCCTGAGCAACGCCCAGATCGGCGCCCGGCTCTGCATCGTCGAAGGGACGGTCAAGAACCACCTGCACAACATCCTGGAGAAGCTGCACTTGCAGAACCGGGTGCAGGCCGCCAGCTACGCGGTGCGCGAGGGCCTGGTCGCCCCTCCGTCCGCCAAGGGCAGGCGGTTGCACGGAGCGTGGTCCGAGGGCGGCGAGGACGCGCAGTGAGCGGCGCGGCCCGCAGCAGCGCGGTCTCTTGAACTGAGCTTCAAGGCAAGGCCAGCGGTAAGGCAGGCGATTACACCCGACACATCTCTGTCATGACCAACGTTGCGCAACGCGATTTGTCTTGTGGCGGAATGGACGTCGTTGGCTCGCGCCCGCCCTTCGTCATTCCCGCGAAGGCGGGAATCCGGCCTCGGGCAGTCCTTCACCACCGTTGGATTCCGGCTCGCGCTCGCATCCGCTCGCTTGGCCTGCCTGCTGCAGGCAGGCCGGAATGACGGAGACCTCGTCCGTCGTGCCTTCGCACCGTACGCCCTGCAGCACCCCCTTCATGGCGGCGACGCCGGCAGGGCCCTACACTCGCTGTCGGGGCAGGCGAGGTGCCGGCCGCCGCACGGTCCCGGCCCGCCAGCCGAGAGGAAGGACATGGGATGAGACCACTACGCTCCCTGCTGTTCGTGCCCGGCCACAAGCCGAGCTGGGTGGACAAGGCGCTGGCCGCGGGCGCGGACGCACTGATCCTCGACCTGGAGGATGCCGTCCCACCCGCCGAGAAGGCCGATGCCCGGCGCACCGTGCGCGCGTCCTTGGAGCGCGCACGCCAGCGGGGCGAGACGGCGCTGCTGGTGCGCCCGAACGCGTGGGAGACGGGCATGGCGGGCGCGGACCTGGACGCGGTCGTGTGCGCGGCGCTGGACGGGCTGCTGCTGCCCAAGGTGTACGGGCCCGAGGACGTCCTGCGCTTCGACACGCTGCTGAGCTACTTCGAGCAGCGCGAGGGCATCCCGGCCGGGCGCGTGGAGCTGGTGCTCACGCTCGAGACGGCGGCGTCGTACTTCCGCGCCTACGAGCTGGCGCGCGCCTGCCCGCGGGTGGCCTGCCTGGCGGTGCCGCCGGGCAAGGGGGCCGATGTGCAGCGTGAGCTGGGCTACCAGTGGACGGAGGAGGGGCTGGAGACGCTGTATTACCGGTCGCACGCCGTGCTGGCAGCCCGCGCCGCCGGTCACGCCTCCATCCTGGGGGGGCTGTGGCAGGAGGTGCACGACCTGGACGGCCTGCGGCGTGAGGCGACGAGGAACCGCCAGCTCGGGTACACCGGCGAGGTGGTGATCCACCCGGCGCACGTCCCGGTGGTCAACGAGGTCTATTCGCCCACGGCCGAGGAGCTGCGCTACTACCGCGGGCTGATCGAGGCGTACGACGCGGCGGAGCGGGCCGGCAGCGGCGCGGTCAGCTACGGCGGCTCCCACGTGGACGTCGCCCATGTCAAGACGGCCCGTCAGATGCTGGAGTTCGCGCGAGCGCTCGGACTGGCCTGAGCGCGGACCGCGGTGGCGAGCCACGGCAGCGAGGAAGCAGGAGGTGGTGATGACCGGGAAGTACTACGAGGAGCTGCAGGTTGGCGAGGTGTACCGCCACGCCATCTCGCGCACCGTGAGCGAGATGGACAACGTGCTGTTCACCACGCTGACGCTCAACCCGCAGCCGCTGCATCTGGACGAGGAGTTCGGCAAGCGGTCGATCTACGGCACGCGCATCGTCAACAGCCTGTTCACGCTGGGGCTGGTGGTCGGCATCAGCGTGAGCGACCTGACGCTGGGGACGACGCTGGGGAACCTGGGGTTCGAGGAGGTCCGATTCCCCGCCCCCGTCCGCCACGGCGACACGATCTACGCCGAGACGGAGGTCATCAGCAAGCGCGAGTCGAAGTCGCGGCCCGAGGCGGGCATCGTGGTGTTCGAGCACCGCGGCCGCAACCAGAACGACGAGCTCGTGTGCCGCTGCCGCCGCGTCGCCTACATGATGCGCGCTCCGGTGGAGTAGGCGGTCGCGAGCGCGCGCCGCGGACGGCGGCGCGAGTGTGGTTCGTACAATGGTGACCGTGTGTGGGGCGGCCGCGAACCGAGGGTTCGGGCAGCCGACCCGCGAATCTGGGAGTGGGAAGAGGGGGAATGAGCGTTGGCGGATGATCTCCACGATGGCGGGTTTGGAGGCAGCCCGCCGCATGGCCTGCCGCAAGGCGCGATCGACTTCCATATCCACCCGTTTCGTCTGGGCCACTTTCAAAGTCGGGACGCGCGCGCCCTGGTGGCGAGGGCGAACCCGAGCCTGAACGTCGGCGCGCTGGCGGAGGAAGACGAGGTGATCCCGCGGGCGCGGCTCGAGTCCGAGCTGGACGCGGCCGGCATCGCGTATGGGGTGCTCCTGCCCCAGCACACGCCGGGGGTGGGGATCGAGCTGCCGACCGACTACGTGCTCGCCTACCGCGCCGGCTCGAGCCGGTTGATCCCGTTCGCGTCGGTCAACCCGCTGGGCGACGCCAATCCGCTCGACGAGCTGCGACGCTGGGTCGACGCGGGGGCGAAGGGGCTCAAGCTGTATCCGTCGTACCAGTTCTTCTATCCGAACGATCCACGCCTGTACCCGATCTACGAATTCGCGCGCTCGCTTTCCTGGCCGGTGATGTTCCACACGGGCTCGTCCATCTTCAGCGGCAGCCGGCTGAAGTACGCTCTCCCGATCCACCTCGATGACGTCGCGGTGGACTTCCCTGACCTGCGCATCGTGCTGGCGCATGCAGGCCGTGTGGCCTGGGCGGCGGAGGCCGTCGCACTGGCCCGCGTGCACCCGAACGTGTACCTCGAGATCTCGGGACTGCCGCCACGGACCGTGCTGAGGCACATCCCGGACTTGCCGCGGATCACGGACAAGGTGGTCTTCGGCAGCGACTGGCCGTCGACTCCTTCCATCGCGGAGACGGTCGGCGGGTTGCTGGAGCTCGGACTGACGCCCGGCCAACTGGCGCGCGTCTTCCGCGATAACGCCGCCGCTCTGCTCGGATGGGCGGGGCTCGGAGGGCGGAGCAGCGATGAGCGACGAGCCGCCCAGGCCTGAGACGAGCGGGCGGGCGGGCTTCGGCGGCATCCGCCCGGGGTTGCGTGGGGAGCTGTCATGGCTCGTCACAGCGGACCGGACGGCCGCGGGAGCGGGCCACGACGCGGAGGTTGCCGTCTTCAGCACCCCGCACATGGGACTGCTGGCGGAACTGGCCTGTGGCGAGGCGCTGACCGGACGGCTGCCGGCCGGGACGCAACACGTCGGCACGGTGCTCGAGGTGCACCACCTGGAAGCCTCTCCGGCTGGATTCCGGGTCACCGCCCGGGCCGAGCTGACCGAGGTGGAGGGGCGCACGCTGACGTTCCGGGTGGAGATCTCTGACGAGGTAGGCAGAGTTGGCTACGTGGTCCACCGGCGAATGCTTGTCGACTGGCGAACCTTTGTCGAACGGCTGGGGCGGAGGACCAGAGAAGCGGGCGGGGACGCCGCCGGGTCTCCCGCACGCTGAGGCGCGGGGGCTGAAGGCGGCGGTGCCGGGTGAGGTTGGCGGCGCGGCGGAAGGCGGAAATGATGCAGACGCATCATGCGGGGGCAACGTGCCGCTGTGATTGACTAGGGGCATCACGAACGGATGCGATACGATCGAAACGCGATCGTACATCCGGAAGGCGTTCGGGCCGATGCGGCTTGGGTTACTGCTTTTCCCTGAGTTCGGGCCGGAGGTCCCCCGCGCCCAGGTCCGCCGGGCCGTGCTTGCCCAGGCCGAGACGGCCGAGGCGAGCGGCTGGGACGGCGTCTGGGCCCCCACGGACATCGGCTGGACGCGACTCCAACCCCTCGCCTTGCTGGGGGCGATCGCCGCTGCCACCAGCCGAGTGACGGTCGGCACCGCCGTCCTGCTGGCGCCGCTCTACCATCCCGTCGAGCTGGCCGAGGCGGCGGCGACCATGGACCTGCTGTCCAATGGCCGGCTGATCCTGGGCCTCGGGCAGGGCTGGCGCGCGCAGGAGTTCGCCGCCGCTGGCGTGCCCGAGCGCGACCGCGTTGGCCGCTTCCGCGAGATGGTGCCGCTGCTGAAGCGTCTTCTCGAGGGCGAGGAGGTGACCGCGCCCGGTCGCCATTTCCAGCTCGACCACGTCGCCGTCGAGTGTCGCCCGGTGCAGTCCCCGCGGCCCCCCATCTGGCTCGGCGCTCACCGCCTGCCGGCGATCGCGCGCGCGGCGCGGCTGGGCGACGCCTGGATCGGTGGGCCGTTCACCGACCGCGCCCGGCTCGCCAAGCAGATCGAGGTCTACCGAGCTGAACGGCGCGCGCGTGGGCTGCCCGTCGACCGGCTGCCGATCCTGCGGGACGGCTTCGCGGCGGCGTCGGCGAAGGCGGCGAGAAGGATCGGGGAAGAGCCGCTGCGCGCTAAGTATCGGGAGTACGCGGCGCGCGTGGGGGCGATGGCGTTCGACGTCGAGGCGCCGTTCGAGGAGCTGGCACGAGACCGGCTGCTCTGGGGTAGCCCGGACGACTGGGTGCGGGAGCTGAGCTGCTACGAGCATGAGCTGGGCGTCACTGATGTGATCGTCCGGCTGCAATACCGTGGGATGGAGCCGGCCGCTGCGCTGGAGGCGATCGAGCTCGTCGGTCGCGAGGTCCTTCCTCGCCTTGCCGGTGGGCGTACGATAATGAAGTAGCGGCCTTCGAGGCCGGTGCGGGTGCAGGGAGAGAAGGAGCACAAGAGGGGTCGTGCGGGTATCCCAGCCCGGGATACTCCCGACGATCGGGAGCGTGGGAGGCCGACGTTGGAAGGCTATGTTCGCCCGACACCGTGCGGGGCGCTGCTGCGGGTGAACCGACAGGAGCTCGACGCGCTGTCGGAAGCCGCCTTCGCGACGGACGCGAGAGGGGTCATCGTCGCCTGGAACAGGGCCGCGGAGGACTTGCTGGGGAAGCAGGCGCAGTGGGTCATCGGCAACCCATGCGCGCGTGTCCTCACTGGCTGCGACCGGTTCGGGCGGAGCGTGTGCGGCGTCCACTGTCAGCCGCTCGAGGGCGTCGATTGGAGGACGGGGCGGGGCACGCCCCATCCTAATCTCTCGGTCCGTCTCGGGGATGGCAGTCGCTGCTGGCTCATGGTTGTGGCGCTACCGGCCGAGATCGACGGCCAGGCAGTGCTGCTGCACGTCGCACGGCAGGCGGAAACCGGCGTGCCGCTACCGGCGCATCGGAATGGCGGCTCCGGCGGCTCGAGGGAGCGGGTTGGCCCCGACCTGCCGCTGAGTCCACGTGAGGTCGAGCTGCTCGAGCTGTTGGCGCGCGGCTGCTCGGGAGCGCAGATCGGCGCCGCCCTGTGTCTGGCGCCCGCGACGGTGAGGAACCACATCCAGCACATCCTGCAGGCGCTCGGGGTGCATAGTCGCCTGGAGGCGGCGGCCTGGTGGAACCGGACGGTGGCCACGCTCTCGCTCGACGCCGGCCGCGTCGCGAGCGCCGGCTCCGCGCCCGTCGACGGGGCCCCGCGGAGACGCCGGCTGCCGGCCCGTCATCCCATCGTCAGGCTCCGTCGCGAGAGGGCGACCGCGCAGCGGCGCAGATAGCCCGCGGCCTGGTACAACGCCCGCGTTGCTACGGGTGGGCCTCCGGCCCGGCGTCCGTCCAGCGCATCTCCTCGAATGGATTCCGGCAGCCGGCGCAGTACCAGATGGCGCGACACACGCTCGCCCCGAAACGGGCGTCCCGTGTGACCCGGTCGGATCCGCAGTAGGGACAGCAGGTCGTCGTCCGGCCATGCTCGTCCCGCACCGGCACGGCGATGCCGAGCTCCCGGAGCGCCCTGCCGCCGGTCTCGCGGATCCGCGTGGTGGACCAGACAGCGCCGGGCAGCCAACGGACCTGGACCCGGCGCCCAGCGAACGCCGCCGTGATTCGCTCGACGACTCGTGCGGCGATGAACTCTTTGGCCGGACAGCTTGACCGGGTGGGCACCAAGTCCACTTCCACCGAGCCATCTGGACCAACGCGGCACGCTTCCACCAGGCCGAGGTCCACGATGCTGATCGGCGCCTCCGGGTCCTCCACCGTCCGCAGGGCGTCCAGCACATCGGCCGCGCCGAGGTTCGTCGACGATTCAGCATGGTCCGGCGAGCTCATGACCGCGCCCCCTCACGCAGGACTAGCCCCAGGTCCTGGCCGCCGGCTCCGAGCGCCAGACGGACTGCATCCGCTCGATCAAGCGCGAGAACGTATCCGGCACCGGACCGGGCCGGGGATCGGCGCGCATCTCGGCGAGCAGCTTGTCGGTCGAGTCCAGGTGCAGCGGCCTCAGCACGGCGGCCACGCGGGACGCCCACTGGGCCCGCAGTGCGCGCGCATCCCATGTGGACGGGCAGTCCGCCGCTGCCCAGAGCGTGTCGGACACGTTCGCTCCGAGCGCCTGCAAGGCGCTATCGAGACGCCGGCGAGGCTGGCCGTCCGCGGCGGCGAGCAGCTTCATCCAACGGTGCCAGTGCGGCAGGTGCTCGCGCTCCTCCCTTGCCAGCGACTGCACGGTGCGCTCCAGCGCGGAGTCCTTGTCTGGCAGCACCGCGAGCCATTCCAGGCGGACCGCCTCCGCCTCCTCGTAGAGAAACGCGCGGGCGGCGAACAGCGCCCAATCGTCGGCCAGCTCGGAACGAAGCAGCGCGCAGCTCCGAAACCGCGATGGATCGCGCTCGAACCAGTAGCGCTCCTTCTCGGCGCTGTCGGGCAGGAGCAGGTCGAGGACCATGTCAGTGTGGCCGAACTCGTCCTGCCCGATGGAGGCCATGGCGAGCGTGTGCTCCAGGTCCGGCCCCACCCGGGTCGCGCGTCCGAACAGGAAGTTGGCGAACAGCCCCTCGTCGTCGGCCCAGGCGGAGAGGAACGCCGGTCCCAAGAGCGTGACGGCGTCCACGGGGCGGCGGCTCACTCGAGCGTCAGCTTGGCGGCTCGGTAGCCGCTGGACGCGAGACGCCGAGTGAAATACGAGGGACGCCGGTATTCCGTCTCCGCCATCCGCCGCTTCTCGCGCTCCTCGTCGGTCACCATCTCGGAGACGCCGCCGCGCTCCACCACCCAAACACGTTCGAACGCGTCCCGCCTCAGGTAGATGCTGACCGCCGCCTCGAGCGCGGCCTCGCCGTCAACCGAGCGCACGCTGCCCAGGTGCCGCAATGGCTCACCGCGATGGAATCTTGCGAATACCTCGTAGGCCCGCACTGGCCAACACCTCCAGGTAGCACCGACAGCGGCGACGGTTCGCAGTCGCTAGGCGGCGGCTGTAAGATCGAGCGCCTCCCGCACCCACGCGTCCTCACGGAGAAAGCGCTTGAACTCATCGTTGAGCCAGGTGTGGTAGGGGCTCGCGTCCTCGCGGATCACCCGCGTGAAGTGCTGCCAGTCGAGCGGCGAGTAGCGCCAGCCGTCCGACTCTGGGGCGCGCTGCAGCCGGGGATCGGGGTCGACGCCCAGGCTGCGGAAGATGGGCAGCATCATGGTGATCCATTCCTGCCGCAGCTTCTCGTTCTCATCGACCTTGATCTGCCATCTGCGCCAATCCCGGGCGCCGCTGACGGTGCCTTCGGGCGGTCCGAACTGGTAAATGGCGATGTGCCACCACTTGCGAAGACCCGCTTCGGCCTTGGTTCGCTGGCTCGGCGTCCCATCCTTGATCAGCTCGTGGGCCCACTCCAGGGCGTTGTAGAAGTGGAAGGACTCCTCACGCAGGATCTTGCGCAGGGCGCGCACGTAGGGGAGATAGCTGCCGTGGGCCAGCGACCGGAACTGCACGAGCGCGGCCGAGTTGGTGGCCAGCAGCATGCCCGGTAGCTCGCACCAGTCGTCCACCGGGAAGTGGAACGGGTAGTTCAGGTGGACCCGGCCGTCGGCGTATTCCTGGAAGAGCGCCTCGCGAGGCTTGCCCAGGTCCTCGAGCACGCGGCAGGTGATATGGCAGTGGCCGATCTCGTCCTGGACCTTGGCCAGCAGGATCCGCTTGCGTCGGAAGCTGGGTGCGTAGCACATGAACTTGTAGAACATCGGCATCGGCACGACCTCGAGGATCGCCTGGAAGCCGGCGATCTTGACTGCCTCCCGGCGGTACGCGTCGGGCATCCAGTCGCCGGCTTCCACCTTGCCGCCGTCTTGGAGCCACTCCGCGAAGCTCTGCTCGTCTCTGGTCTCAACCATCCCAACCTCCTGCCGACCAGCGGCCCACTCGCCCGCACGCGGCCGCCACCGTCGCTCGGCAGCGCGTGGCGCGCGCACGGCGCCGGAAGACCCTGGGTCAGGCGTACCCGCGGAAGCCCGGACCGGCGCCGGGCGAAGCGGAAGCGCGCGTTGCCGCCGGCCGTGCGGATGTGAGAACGATGCGCGCTCCCAGACGCCCTCCCCTGCGAGTTATTTAAAACGGCCAGTCGGCAGAAGTCAACCCGAGGAACGGCCTGCTCTTGCTCCCGCCAAGCCGCTGCGGGGTATCGGCAGACAGCCCACCGCGCGCACAGCGCGACATGCTGCCGGGGTCGCCGCAGCCCTACGTGGCGGGTCCGCGGGCGCTCAGCAGCTCCCGCAGCCGTCTCACGCGCTCGGAGGGGCCGTCGGAGCGCTGTGAGCCCGGCGGGCCGGCAGTGAGGCGAAGCGCGAGGTAGTGCTCCTGTACCGAGGCGTCGCTTGCCAGCTCCGCGGCTGGACCGCTGAGCACGACCGCGCCCTTGTCGAGCACGTAGGCGCGCTGTGCAACCTCCAGGCTGAGCCTCGCGTTCTGCTCCACCAGCAGGATGCTCATGCCGTCGCGGTGCAGGGCGTCGATGGCCCGGAAGATGTCGGCGCAGGCCTGGGGCGCCAGGCCCAGCGATGGCTCATCCATGATCAGGAGCCGCGGATCGGGCATCAGGGCGCGGCCGATGGCGACCATCTGCTGCTGCCCGCCCGACAACGACCCCGCGGCTTGTCGAAGCCGGGACTGCAGCGCTGGGAACAGCTCACATACCGCCTCGACCCGCTGCCGCAGGTAGGCGGGGCCTTCCTTGCGGCGGGAGTAACCGCCCAATTGCAGGTTGTCGAGCACGCTCAGGTGGGCGAACATCTGCCGGCCTTCGGGTACCATGCTGACACCCAGGTTGACGATCTGCGGCGGGGTCAGGCCGGCGATGTCCGCGCCGTCGAGCTGGATGCGGCCCGCGGCCGGGCGCAGCAGCCCGACGACGGCCTTCAACGTCGTGGACTTCCCGGCGCCGTTCGTCCCGAGCAGCGCCACCAGCTCGCCGTCGTCGACGTGGAGCGACACCTGGTTCACGGCGACGGCGTCGCCGCAGCTGACCGTGAGCCTTTGGACGTCAAGCACGATCGCTCCCTCCAGCGAAGGTCAGGTGACCGAGCCGGCCTTCCCGAGATAGGCCTCGATGACTCGGGGAGACCGCTGTATCTCGTCCGGTGTGCCGATTGCGATGACGACCCCGTGATCGAGGACCACGATCTCGTCGGAGACCGACATGACGAGGTCCATGTTGTGCTCCACGAGCAAGACCGTCCCGCCCGCAAGCCGGAGGTCGGCCAGGAGCTCCGCCAGATGCTGGCGCTCTCGGTCGTTTGAGCCGGCGGCGGGCTCGTCCAGCAGCAGGACCGTTGGCGCGGCGGCCAGCGCACGGGCGAGCTCGAGGCGCCGCTGCAACCCGAGCGGGAGCGCCTGCGCGGGCCATTCGGCGCAGTCGGCAATGCCGACGAGGTCGAGGCTCTCCGCGGCCCGGCGGCAGAGCGCCGCTTCGCCGCGGCGGAAGGAGGGTGAGCGCGTGACGGTGGACCACAAGGAGCTGGAGCCGAGGAGGAACCCGCCCATCATGACGTTCTCGCAGGCTGAACCGGAGAGGTAGAGCCGGGGTGTCTGGAAGCTGCGCGACAGGCCCAGCGCGGCGATGGCGTGGGGAGGCTTGCCGGTGATGGCCCTTCCCTCAAGGACCACCTCTCCGGCGTCCGGGGTGATCACGCCGGTCAGCACGTTGAGCAGCGTCGTCTTGCCGGCCCCGTTCGGGCCGACGATCGACGTGATCCGTCCCTTGGCCACCGTGAAGCTGACGTCGGCCAGTGCGCGCGTCCCGCCGAAGGACTTGGTCAGGCCGCGCACGACGATCAGCGGCCCGGGCGGTGGTGGGTCTGCCGCCGCCGCGCCCATGTGCCATGCCGCCAGTCGCTGGCCGTCCGGCGTCGTCGTCCGGCTGTTGTCGAGCGCGGACGGCCAGGCGGCCTGCTCGCCCCCGATCGCCGGTTCGGCGCCGCGCGGTCGCAGCCGCCGTGCGCCGGAGTGGCCCGCGCGCCGCAGGAGCGCCCGGCATTCGGGGACGAGGCCGTTGGGCAGGAACAGGAGGATCGCGACGAGGACGCCTCCTTCGAGCAGCAGGCGGTATTGCACGAGAGAGGGTGCGATGTTCGGTATCCATTCGAGTACCAAGGTGCCCACGATCGCGCCGATGAAGCTGGCCGTTCCGCCGAGATAGTTCATGACGACCAGCCGGATGGAGAGCTCCGGTCCCACGGTGTCGGGTGACATGAAGTTCAGCGTGTGGGCGTACAGGCTCCCCGCCAGGGCGGCCAGGGCGGCACTGGCGATGAACACGCCAACCTTGTACCTCGCGACCGGCACGCCCATCGTCGCCGCCGACAGCTCGTCGCGGCTGAGCGCTTTCAGCGCTCTTCCCTTGGCGGAACGGGTGAAGCTGACGCAGGCCAGCACCGAGACGATCAGCAGCAGCAGGACGAGATAGTACTGTGACGTCAGGGTCCGGAACGCCAGCGGACCGACGCTGAAGTACCCGACCGTGGTTCCGCTCGGGCCGTCGGTGACTGACGTCAGGCCGATCGCGAGGTTGGTCACGATGAGCACGAAGCCGAGCGTCGCGAGCACGAGATAGAAACCGCGCAGCCGCAACATCGGGATCCCGATGATCAACGCCACGGCCATGGAGGCGAGCACGCCGACCGCCAGGGCAGCGACCGGCGGCCAGCCGGCCTTGCCGGTCAGCACGGCCGACGCGTACGCGCCCAGGGCCATGAAGCCGGACTGGCCCAGGGAAAGCTGCCCGGCCTGACCGTGCAGCAGCACGAGCCCGATCACCGCGAGGCCGAACTCGCCCACGGTCACCAGCACGGTGGTGTCGGACGGACTTAGCCAGTGGGGAGCCATCAGCAGGACGGCCGCCGCCGCGCCGACGGCCACCAGCGCAAGCGGCCGCTGGCGGCTCGCAAGGCGTGTCGTGGCTTGTGTCGTCGTGACCGCCGCGTTCTCCATGACTGGTTCCCGCTACGCTTTCACGCTCGCAGCGCCACGTCGACGGAGCTGCCGAGCAGCCCCCCTGGACGCACGATCAAGACCGCCAGGAGTGCCCCGAGGACGATGGCCGGCTCGTAGGTGGTGGACAGGTAGCCTGCCACCAGGGCCTGGGCGACGCCCACGAACAGTCCTCCCACGAGCGCGCCGGTGCTCTTGCCCAAGCCTCCGATGGCGGCGGCGACGAACCCGTTGAGCAGCAGGCTCAGGCCGCTGTCATACGTCATAAACGTAATGGGAGCGATGACGACCCCCGCGAGCGCCGCGATCAGCCCCCCGATGGCGAAGGTCAGCCGCGTGACTCGCTTGGTGTCCACCCCCATCAGGCTGGCCGCGGCCGGATTCTCGGTGCAACTGATGAAGGCCTTGCCCATGAGCGTACGGGTGAGGAAAAGCCAGAGCCCCAGGGAGAGCAACCCGACGATCCCGATCACCCAGAACGTCTGCGTCGGGATGGCCACGCCGCCAACGACAACCGGACGGGTGCCGGAGAAAGAGCGAAGGCTGTACACGGTCGTGCCCCAGGCGAGCTGCGCGACGCCGCGCAGCAGGAGGGACATGCCCAGCGTGATCATCATCACCACGCTGAGCGACGGTCCTTTGCGGCTCACACGCCCGGCGGCGACCTCATGGAGGATGGCGCCGCCGACGAACGCGAGTGCGAGCACGATCAGCACGCTGAGCACCAGGTTCACGTGTGCGCCGGAGTAGAGGGCGATGGTGCCCAGCGCCGCGAGCACCGCGAACTCCGCCGTGCTCAGGTTCAGCACGCCGCTCACGTTGAACACCAGGGTCAGGCTCACGGCCACGATCGCGTAGACGGCGCCCGCGGTCACGCCGCCGACAAGAGTCTGCAGGAGACGCTCCATCAGTCCCGCTCCGCCCCGCTACTTGGCGGCGTGGAACTGGCCGTCTTGCACGGCCGCCAGGGTGATCGCCTCGCTCCCGCCACCCTTGTGGTCGGTCGTGGAGAAGCTGTAGATGGCCGCGACACCCTGGTAGTTATGAATCCCTTCGATGTACTTGACCATCTTGCTGGAATCCGGACCCGCCTCCTTGAGCGCCTGCAGCAGGATCTTGATCGGGTCGTAGGCGAGGAACAAGCCGATGTCCGGCCGGGTGCCGTACAGCTTCTGCCACTCCTCGGCGATCGACTTGCCCGAAGCGGCGAACGGGTCATTCGCGGGTAGCTGGTCGTACACCATCGCCTTGAACACCGGCACGTAGAGGTTCTTCGGTGCGAACGACTGCGTCGCCTTCGCGAAGGAGAACGAGCCGTTGCCCCAGGAGACGACCAGCGGCATATCCAGGTTGAGCTGGGTGAAGTCCTTGGCGACCACGGCTGCCGGGGCCCCGGTTTGCCAGGCGATGATCGCCTGGGGACTGTCCGACTTCAGCCGTGTGAGCTGAGGCGTGACGTCGGGCGCGGACGGCTCGAAACGCTCTGTTCCGACGAGCTGCAGGCCCTGGTTGGCCGGCTCCTTCAGCACGTGCTGGATCTCGTCCACGGCGAGCTGGCCGGTGCTGTCGGTGGAGGCGAGCAGCCCGAACTTCGTGATGTTGTGGCCGCGGAACCACCTGAAGGTGGCGTCGATGGCCGAGTAGTCGTACGGCGAAATCGAGAAGACATAGGACGGGGTGGGCGGCGTGTAGCCGCTGCCGAAGTCGACCACCAGTGGCCCGTTTGTGACCAAAGGCTCGATGGCCTTCATCTGGGCCACCACCGCACCGCCCATGAGCGCCACGGGGTGCTGCTCCAGCAGCGCCTTGGCGATCACGACGGCCTGTTTCGCGTCACCGCCGTTGTCGCGGCTCTCGAGCTTGATGGGATGGCCATTGATCCCGCCGGCGGCGTTCACCTGATCCACCACCAGCTTGACGGTCTTCACCTCGTCCTGTCCGAGGAAGCCCGCCGGGCCGCTGCTGGCATCGTCGATGCCGATGAGGTACGGCGAACCCGTCGCGGAAGCGGTCGCCGTCGGGCTGCCGCTGCCGGTCTGCGGAGTCGTTGTCGAGGGCTTGCTCGACCCGCTGCTGCACGCCGCGAGCAGCAGGGCCAGCAGGGCCAAGCCCAACCCCAGTGCGCGGATGCTCGGATGCCGGTAGGTCTCCCCCCCACGTGGCCACATGGTTCCCCCCTTGAAGTTGGTGTGTGCGGCGTTCTGGCCGGTTCTAGACGATGCCCAGCTCTCGTCCCTTCTCTGGCGTCCGACGCCCGTCGGACGCCGGCTCATGGTCCATCCCTGTCAGCGCGAGCGCTTGCAGCAGGTGCTCGCGCGTGATCACGACACGATCCTCGGCGCGCTGCTCGCCGAGGGCGATGAGCTTCGACCGTTCGACGATGGCCCTCAGGTCCGCGCCGGATAGCCCTTCCGCACGGCTCGCCAGTCGTTCGGCGACCACGTCTACCGCGAGACCCCGGTCCAGGGGGACGTCGCGCAGGTGAATCCGCAGGACTTCTACTCGATCCTCGAAGTCCGGCAGGGGTACCGCGATGCGCACGCCGAGCCGGCCCGGCCGGAGAACCGCCGGGTCGACCAGGTCCAGCCGGTCGGTGGCGGCGAGGGCGACGATGCCGTGGACCTCGCGGACGCCGTCGAGCTCGGCCAAGAGCTGGTTGACCACTCGCTCGGTCGTCTTCGTTCCCGCGTCCGAACCGCGGCGAGGCGCGATCGCGTCGAGCTGATCGAAGAAGATGATTACCGGCGCGAGCTGTCGGGCGACCTTGAAGAGCTGCCGCACCGCCTCTTCCGACTCCCCCAGCCATTTGCTGAAGATCTCCGGACCGTCGACCGCCAAGAAGTTGACCTTGGCGCTGCGTGCAAGCGCGTGAACGAGCAGCGTCTTGCCGGTTCCCGGCGGCCCGTAGAGCACGACTCCCGTGGGCGGCTCGAGACCCAGCGCGCGGAGCCGTTCGCCCTCGAGCAGCGGCTGCTCGACGAGGTCGCGGAGCTGGCGCTTGACCTCGGCCAGGCCGCCCACGTCCGGCCAGTCGACCTGCGGCACGGCTACCCAGCTCTCTCGCAGCGCGGACGGGCGGATCTTGGTGAGCGCCTCATCGAAATCGGCGGCGTCGACCTCCAGATCGACGTCGCCCGTGATGCGGAACGCGCCGAGGTGGTCGCGCAGGGCGCTGGCGCTGCGCCGGAGGGAGTTGAGGCCGGCTTCGCGGCACAGCTCCATGAGGTCCGCGCCGACGAACCCGTGGCTCACCTTGGCGACGTGCGCCAGATGCTCGTGGGCCGCTTCGGCCAGCGGCATCTCCCGCGCGTGGATCTCCAGGATCTCTCGCCGGCCCGCCTCGTCCGGGGGACCGATGTAGACTTCGCGATCGAAGCGGCCCGGCCGGCGAAACGCGACGTCCACCGCTTCGATGCGGTTGGTCGTGCCGATCACGACGACGCCGTCGACCTTCTGCAGGCCGTCCATGAGCGACAGCAGGGTGGTGACGGCGCGGACGTCGCTCTGCGACCCGGACTGGCCGCGGTGTGGCGCGATCGCGTCCAGCTCGTCGATGAAGATGATCGAGGGCGCGTGGTGGGCCGCCTCGTTGAAGATGCGGCGCAGGTTGCTCTCGGTCTCTCCCTGCATCGTGCCGACGACGGCCGGCCCGTTGATGAACTGGAACTTGGCGTTGACCTCGTTCGCCACGGCGCGAGCGAGGTGGGTCTTCCCGCAACCCGGGGGACCGTAGAGGACGATGCCCCGTGGCGCGTTGATGCCGAGCTGACGATAGACGAACGGCATTTGCAGCGGCAGTTGCACCAGCTCGCGCAGCAAGGTGATCTGCCGCCGAAGCCCGCCGATGTCTTCAAAGCTCACATCGAAGGCGCCCTCGTCGTGGCGCGTGCCGGGCGCCTCGATCTCGAGCTCCGTATCCGCGACGAAGACGGCCGGGTCCTCGTCCACCTCGACGACTTCGTACACGGCGCCGGCGGACGAGCCGGGGAAGGCGGCGTACAGGCGGGCTCCCACCGCGCACGGGGTCTGGCTATCGGCGAAGAGCTGCCTGAGGTGGTCCACGATGCCGTGGGCACGGGAGACATCCACCGGCGCCGCCACCACGACGCGTCGAGCGGCGGGCAGGCGTTCCGGCCGCACTTCGACCCGGTCGTTCATGCGCGCCTTGAGCGCCTGGCGGATGAATCGGTCCAGCCGCAGGGCCCCCGAGCCGCGGTCGGTCTCGAGCGGCTCGCCCAGCCTGGCGACCGTCCGCCGACCGAGCTCCGTCGCGATCTCGACGACGTCGCCGACGGCGGCGCCGATCGCCCCCATCAGCTCGGGGTCGAGGTGAGCGAGGCAGCGCGCGCTGGCGGCGAACTCGGCCTTGGAGCGGTCCACCGTGGCGGCGGTAGGTCTCTGGCCAGCGCGAGTCGCTGCGCCGGCGTCCGCGGCAGTCATGCGGGCGCGGCCTCTCGCCGCTTCTGCTCTCGATACTCGGGGCAGTCCTCGAGCTGCTCGAAGCCGCAGCCGCGGTCAACGCCGGCCGAGTTCACGTTGTTGACCGAGGCGAAGATGATCTGCACGTCGTCATCGGAATCGTTGAAGTGCTGCACCACGCACCCGCGAACGCGCAGCGGGACCTGGATGAGATCCCAGTGGCCCCAGTCGTACCGCTCCCCGTCGATGATCGAGTAGCCTTTGCCGCCCTCCCAGATGAAGCCGATCTGACCGCCTTGCATGAGCTGCTTTCCGCTTCGGCTGTGGGGCGGGATCCGCTGGACGTACATGACGTACGTGTTCATGACGACGTCCTCCATCGTCGGCGCCATGTACCAGCGCGTGTACCCCTGGCGGTTCAGCTCCCAGGGGAGATCATCGCCGCGCACCATGATCTCCGCGGTCGCTTTCTGCTTACGCTGCAGGTCGCGCAGCGCGAGGATCTCTTCGAAGAAGTTCCGCTGCGCGAGGCGTTCGTACCGGCTGCTGGTTGCTGTCATCGATCCTTCTCCTGCTCCAGTTGGCGTTGTGGTCGGGCTCAGCGCCGCGATGGGGTGAGGGCCTCAGACGCCACGGTCGCGCCCTTCCACGTGCTCACGTTGTACTCGGCCGCCCATTCGGGATCGATGGCCGTCTGGACCAGCTCGCTGCCGACCTCGTTGAAGGTCGGTCGGTGGATGAAGGCCAACCACTTCGCGCCGCCGGGTGATAGCGCGAAATGCTGGTGCTCGCAGCCCTCGGGCAGAAGCGGCAGCAGCACGAGGTCGCCCTTCTTCCAGTCGTAGCGCACGCCGTTCACCGTGGTGTAGCCGTGACCGTCGATGATGAACAGCACTAGGCCACCCTGGTGGCGGTGGCGGCCGGAGACCCCGCGAATATCGTGGATGAACACCCACCACTCCTCGAGACAGCGGTCATTGAAGATCTGCGGATGCAGGTACCATCCGATGAGACCCTGCGGGCAGAGCTCGTACTCGGACGGCTTGACCGCCTTGACAACGAGCGGTAGCGCCGTCTGCCGTTCGACGAACTTCTCCCGATCTCCGTAGATCCCCATGTACTTCTCGCCGGGGTTGGGCTCTCCCTCGCGCGTCCGGGTGCGGACCTGCTCGGCCATCGATCAATCGCTCCTTTTCCTGACTTGTGACTGCTCGCAATCGCGCGCGGGTGGCCGGCGGAGGTCCGGCGGCGCTGCGCGCGTGGTGGTGATGGACTCTCCTCCCGGACGGCAAGAGCGGACCGTTGGCCCTGGCGTTGCAAGCCCGCTCATCGCCCCCCCGTGTGCGCGCGCGGCGCACCGCTCCGCACCGCTTCGCCGATCAGGTTGGCGAGCTGCCGAATGGCGCGGCCGTGGTGCTCGAGCCGGTCGCTCGACATGTCGGTGGTGGCGGCCAGGCTGCATACGATCAGCTCCGCCCGCTGATGCGGACCGCGGATTGGCGCGGCGACCGCGTTGGTGAAGCTGAAGTACTCCTGTCGCGCCTCGGACCATCCCCGTACCCGGGCCTGGTCCACCTCGGCCAGGAAGTCCGCCACATCGGTGATCGACCAGGGCGTGAAGGCAGGCAGGCCCGCTTGCTCCAGGAGCGCCGCCGCTTGCTCTCTGGGCAAGCACGTAAGATACGCCTTGCCGATCGCGGCCGTGGTCAGGGGAAACCGCTCTGCCAGGTCGACGGTGACCTTGATGTTGTGGGGGCTCGCGACCTTGTCGACCACGACGAACTCGTGGTTGGGAAGCGGGCGCACAACGAAGACGGTGAACCGGGTTTCGGCCACCCACTGCTCGAGCAGCGGGCGGGTGACTCGTGTGTAGTCCGTCTCCTCCCAAGCCCTGCCGCCGAGGGCAACGAGCGTGGGCCCCAGCCGGTATCGTTTCGTAGCCACGTCGAACTCGAGCATTCCGCCGTTCACCAGCGTCTTGAGGATGTCGTGACAGGTGCTGGGGTTGAGCTCGAGGGCGCGCGCCGCGTCGCGCCCGCGGGTGTCCGGGTGCTCCGCGACGTACTGGATGAGGCGAATGGCCGACCGCACCGAGGGAACGGGTCCGGACATTGGGTTCTCTCCGGAGAATACATGTCGTTCGCTCGCCAGCTTGCAGGCAGGCTAGCAACGGGCGGCCTATGCGTCAAGTGCCCGACTCGCTGAATCTGTGCGCCTCGTTTCCTTGCCGCCGGCGTCGTTCTCCGGAGAGGCACGCTGACCGCGTCGGCGCGGCAATGGATATCGGTTCTCCTAATAGAACGTTTCTCGGGCGGCGCAGCACGCGCCCAGCGGCCCCGACGACCGGTGCGCCGAGTGGTCATCAGCGCGCCGCGCACGGCGCGCCGGCTGCGAGACCCGCCAGCAGCCGTGCGCGGCCGTCAGGACTGCCGCGAGTCCAAGCCGACCGGTTCCGCACTTGCCGGGCTGCCGGCCTGGCCGCGCGCGGCGAGCTCGAGCTCGGGGAGCACCTCTCCGACCTCTCCGAGCAGCCAGCGCGCCCAGTGCAGGTTCATGTCGGCCAGCTTGTAGCACTCGTACAGCGCGGGGATGTCGGTCTGCCCGAGCAGCCGCGCGAGCCGTTCCCGTAGCTCGGCGACGGCCGCGAGCTGCTCCTCTCGCCCCATGGCCATCGTGGTCCCCCCTTTCGGTGCCGCGCTCACGCTTGCCGGTCCAGCGCCCGCCGCACCTCGGCCGGCCGCAGATCGACGATGCGCTTCATCTTCAGGTCCGTCCGCGGAAGCGTCCCCGGTTCGACGACCTCGGCCTCCATCCGCACGCCGACGTTGTCCTTGATCATGGTCTGGACGCGCCGTGCGATGCTGTCCCACTCGTCGTGGCGCGCGTCGCTCGTCGGCTCCAGACGCACGGCCATCTGGTCCATGCCGCTCCCGGCATCCCACGAGAGGACGAGCTGGAAGTAGCTGCTGACTCCGGGGACTTTCATGAGCAGATTCTCGACCGCCGAAGGGTACACGTTGGTGCCGCGCACCGTGATCATGTGGTCGCTGCGACCGAGGACCGCGCCGTCCAGGTAGCGCCAGGTGCGGCCGCAGCCGCAAGGGATCTGCTGCTGATACGCCTGCACCAGGTCATGGGTGTCGTAGTTCACCAGCGGCTGGGCGCTGTTGACGAAAGTGGTGACGACGTTCTCCCCGATCTCGCCCTCGGCGGCGGCGTTCCCGCTCGCCGGGTCGCGCGTCCACGAGTAGGTGTTCATCTCGTTCATGTGGACACCGTGGCGGTGCGGGCAGCCGGGAGCCATGGCGTCGAGCTCGGCCACGCCGAGCAAGTCGCCCGAAATGGCGCCGTACTCGCGGTCCAGCCGCTCGCGCAGCGCTTGCAGGGCGCACGGCCCGGGCTCGCCGGCATGGTAGGTGAAGCGGATGGACGATTCGCTCAGGTCGATCCCCATCTCGCGGGCTTGCTCGGCGATGCGCAGGGCATAGCTCGGCGTGGCGATCAGCACCGTCGGCCGGTCACGCACGATGGCCTTGACGTGTCCTTCCGTGTCGGAGCCCCCGCCCGACATCACCTTCACGCCCAGGCGGCGCGCGCCCCAGTACGCGCTCCAGAAGCCCGCGTAGGGGCCCCAATTGAACGCGAAGTAGAACGTGTCGGTGGGCCGAATGCCCAACGCCCACCATCCGTAAATCCACGACTCGCCGTAGCGCTCCGTGTCGTACAGCGTGAAGGGGATGCGGAAAGGCACGCCGGTGGTCCCGGATGTCTGCGCGTGGTGGGCCACGAAGTCTTCGCCCAGCGCTCCGGTGAGCCCGTAGGGTGGGTACTCCTCCTGGAAATGAAGGAAGTCTTTCTTGTCGGTGATCGGGACCTTCGTGCGGAAGTCCTCGAGGGTCTTCACGTCATCGGGGTGAAAGCCGATCTTCTCCCAGGTCACCCGGTAGAACCGGCTGTTGTCGTAGACGTAGCGCAACAAGGAACGCAGTCGCTTCAGGTGCAGCCGATCGAGCGCTTCCCTCGGCAGCGTCTCGACGTACTCGTTCCAAAACGGCTTCTCGATCAAGTGGGTTGGCCAAAGCGTCAGACGTGTTTCCATGCCCTCTCTCCGCTGTGTCGCGCCCCGCTGCTCGCGCGGTCCGCGGCGCAGCCGCTCGACCGCACGAACCGGGCCGTGTCCTCACCTTTGTGCGAGCGCCTCCCAAACCTGCAGGACCAGATCCTCGTCCGGCAGGTCCATGCTCCAGCCGTACGGAGGCGGGAAGACGTACACTCTCGCCTCCTCGTGCATCTCGTCTGACGCGTGGAAGGCCGTGATGGACACGGATGCCTTGCCGGTCACGACGAAGAAGAACTCCCGGTATCCGGGCGAACGAAGCTCGATGAGCGCAAGCCGAGCGTCCGGCCGCTCCACCCGAATCTCGAAGTCGGGGGCAAGCGCTGCGCCCGGGCGTGGGCCGGCGCGGGATGCGGTTGCCGTCGGCGGTCGCCTCGAGTCCATGCTCGTGCCTCCGGCCGCCGTCAGGGGGTGGCCGCCGAGCCTGCCCCCGCGGAGGCGGGGGGCTGGCCCGCGCGGACGGGAAGCGTCTCCGCTTCAAAGCCGAGCTGCTCGTCGTACGGACTGAACTCAGTAACCGCTTCCGGAGCGGCGCACTCGTGAGCGACGAAGAGTTGCTCGAGCACGCCCAGCAGCATCGCGCGCAAGGCCGGACTCGGCGCCGCTCGATGAAGGGCGGTCAGCTCGTCGCGGACTGCCTGCAACCGATCAGCGAACTCCCGTCGTGTCATCGTCCTTCCCTCCGATGGTCGATCACTTTGCGCGACTTCAGCTCGTATCGCAGCAGCGCCTCCGGCTGCAGCACCTCGACGTCGATCCGAACGCCGATGCTGCGGCGGAGCATGGCGGCGGTCCGGCCCGCGAGCTCCGGGTACTGCGCCGCGGGCTGGGGAGGCTCGGCCTCGATGCGGACGGTCATCTGGTCCTCCCCCTGCACGCGGTCGATGTGGAGCTCGTAGTACGGCGCCAGCCCGTCGGCCTGCCCCAGGAGCTGCTCCACCGCGGTCGGGTAGACGTTCACGCCCCGGATGGTCACCATGGAGTCCGTCCGGCCCAGGACGCCGCCCTCGAGGAAGGTCCATTTCCAGCCGCATCCGTGGTCGTGGTTGCGCCGGAGCCGGACCAGGTCGTGCGTCCGGTACTTGATGAGCGGCTGCGTCGGCCGGAAGCTCGTCACCACATGCTCGCCGACGGCGCCCTCTTCGAAGATGGGCTCGAATGTCTTCGGGTCGACGATGAACGTGTGGTAATAGCGCTCTACCACGTGGACGCCGAGCGCCCGCCCCGCGCTGGTCCCGCGGCACTCCGTCGAGCCGAAGCTCAGCTCGCTGACACCGTAGATGTCGCAGATCTTGGCGGGGCCCCACGCGTCCTGCATCTCCTGCCGCATCGCCGGCACGTTTCCGCCGCTCTCGCCGGCCATGGTCAGCACGCGGACACCGGCGTCCGGCAGTCGCCAGCCCTTCGCGCGCGCCACCCGGCCCAGGTGCACCAGGTAGGTCGGCGTGGCACACACGCATGCCGGCTTGAGCTCGAGGATCTGCTGGATGCGCTCCTCGGTGCTCATGCCTCCGCCCGGGATCACGGTCAGTCCCATCCGCTCGGCGGCGAACACCGCGCTCCAGAAGCCCACGAAGGTCCCAAAGCCGAAGGCGAAGTAGATCGAGTCGCCCGGCCGCAGGCCGACATCCCACCATCCCCACGGCCAGCAGTCATGGGCCGCGGTGATGCGGTCGTAGCCGCTGAACACCTCGTTCAGGGGCCTGCCCGTGGTGCCCGAGGTGCGATGGAACCAGCGGTGGAGATCCGGCGGCAGGGCCGCAAACCCCGCCACCTGCTCCCGCTCATACTGGTCGGCGGTGATCATCGGCTTGTCCGTCAACGGGACCAGGCGATAGAAGTCATTCCAGCTCTTGATGTGCTCGGGCCGGACGCCCGCCTCGTCGTACAGCTTGCGGTAATACGGCACCCGCTCGTAGGCGAACTTGATGAGCGCGCGCACCTTGCGAAGGTGGAAGGCGTCCAGCTCTTCGCGCGGCATCTGCTGCCAGTAGGCATCCCAGTAGGTGCCGTCATCGCCTGCCCGTGCCTTCACCACGGCGCTCCTCCCCGCTCGTCCGCTTCCCGCGCGTACGCGCCGCGCGCGTCGCTCTGGCTGCTCACCCACTCCCACAGAGACGCCCCAGCGTGGCGCATCCGATGCGATGCGAACGTCGTGAGGCGTTCGCGGCCAGCCCCGCTCGCGACCCTTGCGCGGGATGGGGCCCGGCCGAGTGCCCTGCGGATGGGCACACGACGGTCCGAGTGAACCGCACGGCGAACGGATGGGCATGATGAGTCTGCATCATTACCGCCCGGTCGGGAGGCCCGTCGCTCGCCGCGGAGTCCGGCACGCGGGCGAGGACGCGCTCGCCTGGCTCACAGGTAGCGGCGGTTGGCGTGGTCGTGGGGCGCATGGACGCCGATCGCCTCGAGCAGCGGCCGCGTGTCCGCGATGTACTGCTGCCGGAGTCCTTCGTTGTCGCGCTTGCGCAATCCCAAGCGGACGTACGCCTCTGAGGCCCTGGAATCCGACCGGCCGAACATGTCCAGCACCGCCGGCCACCACTTGTTGATCAGCTTGCTCGCCTCCTCGCGCCCCTCGGGGGTGGAGCACACGCGGCGCAGGTTCCGCATCCCCAGGGTGCAGTGGAAGACCTCATCCTTGTGAAGGCGGTCGGCGTAGCGGAGCAACGGCTCGTATGGGATCCCCTCCCACTCCTCTCCGATGTACATGCCGACGCGGTCGCCCAGCGCATGGAAGTAGGCGAGGTCGCAGAAGGTCTCGATCGGCAGGTCGAAGAGGTACTGGCCGCGCGGCTGCTCCACGTAGTCGACGCCGAGCCCTTCGAGCACGCGCGCCGTGATCGCGCCGTGCTCCACCTCTTGCTGCATGAGGCGGGCGAACGCCGTCCTGGTCCTGTCGTCCGGCGCGAGCGTCATGCAGCGCTCCCAGAGCCGGTTGAGGAGGTTGATGTACCAGGGACTGCGGGAGTTCTCGATGTGGTGGACCAGCATGCGGATCAGGAGCTGGCGGAACTCGCCTGGCATCTCGGGATCGCCCTCGGCGTACACACGCCGCTGGCTGGCGGTGTCAGCGATCATCGCCATCGCCCTCCCCCCGATCAGTCTCCCGACTGGTCGCTAGAAATATATGCAGCCCCGCCAGCGGGGTCAAGCTTTCGGCGACCGGGGCCGGCGGGGGCGGACGGATCTGAGCTCTGAGATTGGAGGCGTACCGGACGCCAGCGGCGCCGTTCCGCGGAAGGCAATGGCCCAGCACACCCCGTTGACACGGCACAGGGCGGCTTTCTACCTTGTGGAAGGTCGAATAAACCTCGGCGTCGGGACAGGCTCCGCGAGGTTCGCACGGGCCTCGGGCACCGCCGAGCCGCCGACGGCAGGGCGCATTCGCGATGGAGGGGACAGCTCGATGAACGACCGTGCCAAAGGACAAACCATCCTCGAGACAGAGCTGCGCGTCGAGCCGGTCAAGCTGGCCGAGCTCGAGCGGGCGATCGGTACCGATTCGGCGGGCCAGACCGCCGCGCTGGTGCCCTACTTCGGCCCGACGATCGCCGGTGAGGGACGCCTCGTCGAGGTGCTCGACCTGGACTTCGCCAAGGCGCTGCTCGCCGGCCACGCGTACGAGTGGAGTCGGCCGTTCGTACCCGGAGAGCGCTTGCGGGTCCGCGTCTACGTGGATGACGTCTACCAGCGAGGGCCGAACAGCTTCGCGATCGTGGCGGCGGAGTTCCAAGACGGTGCGGGCGCGGTCGTGCAACGACAGCGCACCACGTTCATCGAGCGGGGAGGCGAGTGATGCAGATGGTGGAGACCACGCGCGGCCCGGTGACTCGTGTG
>JAJYLG010000007.1:0-30872 GCA_021787985.1 Chloroflexota bacterium | reverse complement strand
GTGTGCAGATTGCCCGCTATGCCGGGGCGATCGGTGACTTCAACCCGATCCATCTCGACGAGGAGTTCGCGAAGCGCGCCGGGCTGCCGTCCGTGATCGCCCATGGGCCGCTGACGCTCGCCCTCGCGCTGGACGCGGTGGTGGCTCAGGTCGGAGGCGGTTCGCTGCGGCGCTTCGATGCCAGGCTGCGGGCGCCGGTGGTTCCCGGCGAGACGCTCACCGTGGTCCCGACAGAGGACGGCGTCGAGATCCGCGACCGCGCCGGAGCGGTCGTGGCGAGCGCGGTAGTCGCGCTCGGGGAGGCGTGACCGGTGGCGTATCGGTACCTGATCGAAACAGACGAGCCCGGCGGGCTCCGCATCCTCACGTTCAACCGGCCGGACAGGCTGAACGCCTGGAACATCGACATGCGCGTGGAGATGCGCGATGCCGTCGAGCGGGCCGCCGGCGACGCCGATCTGCGCGTGCTGGTCCTGGCAGGAGCGGGCCGGGCGTTCTCCGCCGGGGAGGACGTCGGGGAGATGGACGTCCTGACGCGGATCGGCACGCGTCGCTTCCGCGCTCACGCGCGCGGCGTCCACGACGTGTTCGACACGGTTGAAGCGATGGAGATCCCCGTGATCGCCGCGATCGATGGGGTCGCGGCCGGCGGTGGCTTCGAGCTGGCGCTGTCGTGCGATTTCCGGGTGCTCGGGGAGGGTGCGCGACTGGTGATGCCGGAGGCGCGTGTGGGGTTGATCCCCGGGTCGGGAGGCTGCTCCCGGCTCGTGCGCCACGTTGGCCTGGCGCGGGCGAAGGAGCTGGTGATGCTCGGCGGCTCGGTGGACGCACCGCGGGCGCTGCAGCTCGGGCTCGCCACCGAGGTGGTGGGGGCGGGCCAAGCGCTCGACGGAGCCCGTGCGCTCGGCGAGCGGCTGGGGAAGCTGGCGCCGCTCGCGGTCGGCATGGCCAAGCTGGTGCTCAACACGTGCGCGGACGTCGACAGCGAGACGGGCCGGCGGCTGGAACGCCTCGGCCAGAGCGTGCTCAAGACGACCGACGACCACCGGGAGGGCGCGGCGGCATTCCTGGCCAGGCGCGAACCCGCCTGGCAGGGGAGGTAGCGACCGAAGGGCGCATCCGCTGGGGAGAAGTGGACGCCGGGCGGGAACCGGTCCGGCTCGGGGGAGAGGCGATGATCACGCCCGTGGGAGACGAGCGGTACTGGAACAAGCCAACGCAAACCGCCCCGCGCGAGGTGCTGGACGCGATGCACCTCGCGCGGATCCGGCACATGGTGGCGTGGGCCTATGAGCAGTCGCCGCTGCATCGCGCGCTCTACGACCAGGCGGGAGTGAAGCCAGACGACATCCGGACGTGGGACGATTACCACTATCGCCTGCCCTTCACCGACAAGCCCCACTATGTGGCGGACCAGGAGGCGCGCGGCGGCTTCGGCGGCGTGGCGCTGCCGCCGGAGCACTGGCAGCAGTACTTTCACACCACCGGCACGACGGGACGGTTCCTCAACGAGGTCTTCACGCAGTACGAGATGCACAAGGCGGGCACGCAGTACTGCTACGGCATGTGGGACGTTGGTGTGCGTCCCGGCGACTCGATCTACTTCTGCTTCGACTGGGGCGCCTGGATCGGGCTGTGGAGCTTCTACTGGGGAGCGCGCAACCTGGGGCTGAGGGTCATGTCCGGCGGAGGGGCTTCCGGGATCGATCGGGTACGGCAGATCCGGGAGCTTCGTCCGACGATCGTGTGCGGCACGCCCACCTACCTTCTCCACCTGGCCGAGCTCGGGGGGTCACAAGGTCTGGACGTGCGCGAGGCCGGCGTGCAGATGCTGGCCGGGGGTGGTGAGGCGGGCTTCTCCATCCCGGCAACGCGAAGAGAGCTGGCGCAAGCGTGGGGAGTCGAGCGGATCTATGACGCCTACGGCGTGGGCGAGGCGTTGTTCGTCGCCCAGTCGTGCCGCGAGTGGGCGGGCGGCGTGCACGTGATCGAGGACGTGTGTCATTCGTACTCGGTAGACCCTGCCACGGGCGAGCCGGTCACTGAGCCGGGCGCGGTGGGTGAGAACGTGCTCACCAGCTATGCTCACTTCGCGCAGCCGTTCATCAAGTACCGCACGCACGATCTCGTCCGGCGCGACCCACAACCCGACCACGGCTGTGGATGGTCCTGGCACTACCTACCGGGCGTGGTGCTCGGGCGGACCGATTTCATGGTGACCGTCCGTGGGGTGAACGTGTACCCGACGGCGGTGGAGAACCTGATCGGCGAGATCCCGGGGCTCACCAATCACTACGAGCTCCACGTCACTCGTGAGCATGGTATGGACCGGATGCTGGTGAAGGTCGAGGCGGCCGGTGCGACGCTCGACCGTCATGCGATGGGGTTGGCCCTTGCCGATCATTTGCGCACGCATCTGGGCGTGCGTCTGGAGACCGAGATCGTCGAGCCCGGCGCGCTGCCGCGCTACGAGCTCAAGACCAAGCGGATCTTCGACCACCGCGCGCCTGAGGAGCGGCCGAGCGCTACCTTCGGGAGGAGGGACTGACGATGGCGAGCGACGCGCTCACCGCAGCGCCACTCTCGGCGGAGGTGGGAGCGCAACTGGCACGGCTGGTGGGCGTGCGGCGCGCGCTCCGCGCGGAGCGGGAGCAGGCCGTCAGCCCCGCGGTGGCGCACGCGCTGCGCCTCGCGGATGTGTACCTTTTCATGGCGCTGGGATACCTCGGCCACTTGGACGAGCTCTTCCCTGAAGAGGAATGACGGCCGCTTGCCATAATGCCGGACCCGACAACGGGACGGTTAGCCGTCGCGGGCCGGCCGCCCAGGTTCCCCGGGAGCGGGCCCCCGCCAATCCGCGGGGGCAGGCGCCGCGAAGGACCGTGACTGCAGCGGTGGAGCGCCCAACAATGGTCAGTGGGATCAGCGAATGCTTCTGTCGCCACGGCTCGTCCTGACCAGCGAAGCACGCCGTCAGCTCGTCGACGTGGCGGCAGGCCGCGCGCCCGCCGACCTGCTGCTCCGTGGCGGGCGCGTGCTGAACGTGTACACTGGCGAGCTCGTCGAAACGGCGGTCGGCATCGCCGCCGGCCGGATCGCATGGGTGGGTCCTGAAACGGACCGAGCCGCTCGGCAGGTCCTGGAGCTGGACGGCGGCACTGCCGTCCCTGGTTTGATCGAACCCCACTGCCATCCGGACGTCCTCTACACGCCCAGCGCCCTCGGCGCGGCGATCGTCAGCCATGGCACGACCACGGCGTGCGCGGACACCGCCTTCCTGAGCCTCTCGCTGGACGACGACGCCCTGGTCGAGGTGCTCCGCGGGATGGAGCGCGCCACGGTCAAGTTCCTTTGGAATCTCCGAAACTGCCTCGACGGCGTCTTGCCGCAAGAGGTGGACCTGTTGCAGGCGGACCGGATGGTGCGCTTGCTGGACCGCGTACCGGGCGTCGTGGCGACCGGTGAGATGACCGCCTGGCCGCGGCTGGTCGACCACGACGCTCGCCTGCGACGGTTCCTGGACGCGGCCGTCGAACGGGGCCTGCGGATCGATGGGCACGCGGCGGGAGCGTCGCCGCGCACGCTCGGGCTGATCGCCGCGGCGGGCATCACCGCTGACCACGAGGCGATCTCCGCGGAGGAGCTGCTGGCCCGATTGCGGCTCGGCTACTGGATCATGCTGCGGCATTCCAGCCTTCGCCCGGACGGTCCGGAGCTGGCGGCCGGTCTGCGAGAAGCCGGCGTGGCGACGGCCCGCGTGATGCTGACCACGGATGGACCGGTGGCCGCGGACGTGGTCGGCGAGCACCTCGACGGCGTGGTACGCCGGCTCATTGCGGCCGGGTTCTCTCCCGTCGAAGCCGTGCGCATGGCGACGCTGAACCCGGCGACGTATCTTGGCCTCGACGCCCATCTGGGCGGCATCGCGCCGGGCCGTTGCGCCGACCTGGTCGTGGTGGATTCGCTCGAGACGTTTGTGCCGATGATGGTGCTGGCCGACGGCGTGCCCGTCAGCGCGAGCTCGGTCACGCGCGGCTTCACCGGCTGGCGGGAGCTCCCGGCGAGGCCGCTCGGTCAGGCAGAGCTCGACGAGGGCCGGCTCGCGGACGCTTGCCAAGCGGGGCCCGTGCTGCAGCTCCAGGGCATCATCACGCGGCAGGTCAGCGGCCGGCACGCGGCCGACGGGCGTTCCGGTGACGCGGCCTGTCTCGCCCTCGTTGGGCGGAGCGGAGAGTGGATCGCCGGCGCGACGCTGCTCGGCCTCGACATCCGCGCGCTGGCGTCGTCGTACACCGGATCGGGCGACGTGCTGCTGGTCGGTCGCGATCCGCGGTCGCTGGTGGCGTCGTACCGGCGCGTGGTGGAGCTGGGCGGCGGGCTTGTCACTCCCGACCACGAGGTACCGCTGCGCGTGCTCGGCGGCCTGTACGAGGGGTCGGTCGGTGAGCTTGCCGCGGAGCTCGGTCGGCTGACGGCCGGTGTGCGACTGACCGCGCCGCTCGAGTACCTTTGCCTCTTTGCCAGCCTCGCCGTGCTGCCGGACGTGCGCCTGTCACCGCAAGGCGTCGTCCAGGTCAAGACGGGGCGGGTGCTCGCGCCGGTGCGTCCGCTGGCCGTGCGCACGACACGTTCGTGAAGCGAAGAGGACGAGACGGTAGCATGTCCATGGCGTCTGGGAAGCAGGGTGTGAAGGTGGCAGATGTCGGTAAAGCGCCGTCCGGGCCGACCACGGCTCACTGAGCCCAGTCCGGAGCATCTCGCCCGACGACAGCAGCTCATCGATACCGCGGCGGAGGTGTTCCGGGCGAAAGGCTACGACGCGGGTTCGCTGGACGATGTCGCCGCGGCGCTCGACCTGCGCAAGGCGAGCCTTTACTACTACGTGCGCTCGAAGGCTGAGCTGCTGTACCTGATCTTCGACCGGGCGATCACGCTGGCCTTGAGCCGGCTCGAGGAGATCCTGGCCGTTGAGGACGCCCGGCAACGGCTCGCCTTGCTGATCCGCCACCAGGTGCTCACCATTGCCGGGGAGCCGGGTCTGTTCACGGTGTTCTTCGACCAGCGCGCCGGGCTCGATCATGAGCGCGCCCAGGAGATCCGGGCGAAGGAGCGCCACTACCTCGGCGTCTACGCGAAGGCGGTCGCCCAGGCAACAAGCGAGTCCGTCATCCCGCCCGTGGACGCGCGGTACGCGGCGCAGGCGATCATCGGGATGACGAGCTGGATCTACAAGTGGCTCGATCCGAAGCGCGACGACCCGGAGCAGATCGCGGACACGTGCGTGCGCCTCATCCTGGGCGACCGGCCATAACGCCAGGTCGCGGAAGGCTGGGGTAGGACCGGCATCCGCCTCGACGATGAGCGGCGTCGCCCGACGGGCAGGCCGCTGGAGAAGGGGAGTCCGGAGGGGCCAAGCCCTTCTGGCGGAGGTCCGCCCCCGCGAACTGGCGGGGGGGGGGGGCCTGGGGGTATCCCCAGACAGAAAGCCCACCCCCTTCCTGGTCTGCACACCAGGAAAGGGGGTGAGGGGACGGTCGAAACGGAGTCCTCGGTGCCCTGCTAGCGAAAGCGGCTGAAGTCCGGCTTGCGCTTCTCCTGGAAGGCGCGGGCCCCTTCCATCTGCTCGCCGCTGGCGAAGAAGTCCGGGTTGATCTCCGCCAGGTAGTTCCGGCGGTGCTCCCGCAGCCGCACGAACTCGTCGTCGAACGTCGACTTGAGGACCTTGATGCAGGTCGGGCTCATCGCGAGCAGCTCGTCACACCAGCGCTGCACCTCTTCGTCGAGGCGCTCCAGCGGCACCACGGCGTTCGCCAGGCCCCATTCCAGCGCCTGCTGGGCGCTGTAGCGGCGGCAGAGCATCCAGATCTCGCGGGCGCGCTTGTGCCCTACCACTCGCGCCAGGTAGCTCACCACGTAGCCGTTGGCGGGGCTGCCCACGCGCGGCCCGTTCTGGCCGAAGATCGCGTGCTCGGCGGCGACGGTGAAGTCGCAGAAGTAGGCCAAGTGGTGACCGCCGCCGATGGCATAGCCGTTGACGCGAGCGATGGTCGGCTTGTAGGAGGCGCGCATCGCCTGGTAGACCTCTTCCATCAGCCGCATCGCCTCGTCCTCAAGGCTTCCCTCCGCCTCCCAGTTCACGTCGCCGCCGGCGCAGAAGGCCTTCTCGCCCGCCCCGGTGAGCACGACCACGCCCACGTCGCGGTCGTCCTTAACGTGGCGATAGGCGTCGGCCAGCTCGCGCAGCGTGGTGCCACGGAAGGCGTTGTAGACCTGCGGGCGGTTGAAGGTGATGCGGGCCACGCCGTCGCCCTTGGAGAAGATGATGTCCTGGTAGTCCATCGTGTTCCTTTCCCTGTTCGCATCCGCTGGCTTGGCCTAGCGGTACGGCATGTAATCGCGCCCGATGACCTCGCGGGCGACTTTCCCCTTGGTGGCCATCGATGTCCCGTGGGCGATTCTCGGGCGGCCGCGCGCCTCGATCAAGGGGTTCGTCCCGCGGGCCAACCGCCGCGAGGGACCCAAGCGGGCCCGGCACGGGCCGGTTGCGACGTCATGGTCAGGCCGCCGCTGACGGAGAGCGCCTGGCCGCTTATGACGCCCGCGTCCTCCGACACGGGGAACGCCACCGCCGACCCGCGGCAGGCGCGCCGCGCGGCTTCCCCGTACGGGCCCTCGGAACAGCCGCTAGGCTCGCCCGCCCGCCAGTGCCTCCCGCGCGGACGGGAACAGCATCGCCTCTTCCCGCTCCATGTGGGCCGTGATCAGGTCGCAGAGCTGCAGCGCGCGGGCCACGGAGACGCGCCCCTCGGCCGCGTTGGCCAGCACCTGATCGCGCAGCTCGCGGATCTCCACGTGCTCGGCGCGGAACGGCGTCACGATCCCGTCTCCCAGCGCCTCGGCGATCGCCGGGAAGGCGATGTCGTCCTCGAGCACGATGTGCGCATCCAGCTCGCCGGTGAGCGCGGCCTGCGCGCCGGCAAGCTTCGCCGCCAGTGCCGCGGCGTCTCCGCTTTCTGCTGCCCGCTGCACCGCGACGAGCAGCGGGAGCAGCTCGCGGTGCTCCTCCGACAGTCGGTCCAGCACTTCCAGAAGCATCAACGTACCTCCTGCCTCTCGCGAGCGCGTTGCCGAGGGGGGACGACCGCCGCAGGCCCCTGCGCCCTGCCCGCGGTGGGCAGGCGTCCTCCGATTGCTATGAGCCGGACCGCGCGGGGCGCGTGTAGACCACCTTGAACAGACCCGCGGGCAGGGCGCACGCACGGCACTCGTCTGCCAGCTCCTGGGCGGCCAGGGGCTCAAGCAGCACCTCGAATCCCAGCGACCGGTAGAGGTCGGCCATCTCCCTCAGCATGCCGGGGGCCGCCACCGACCGGCGCGTCCATCCCTGGCGCGCCAGCTCGGCTTCGCGCTGAGGGGGAGGCTTGACCGCCGGCGCGTCAGGCGACATCGGCGACCATCTCCCCGGCAAGCGCCGCGCGCCCGCTCCTGGCCTTGGCCAGGTGCGCCTCGAGCTGGCCATTCTCCGCGAGCTTCTTGAGCCGCCGATGTCCCAGCAGCGCAGCACCCACGGCGCCGTTGAGCTGCACCAGCTCATCGGGAAGCACGTTCACCTCCGCCTCGAGCTGCTCGCCGACGACCTGGACCATCTTCCCGAAGCGCATGATGCCGCCCGCCAGCGTGTATTCCGGCTCCATGCCCACGCGCCGCATGAGCTGCACGGCGCGACCGACGAGGGAGACGATCGCGCCGTGGAAGATGTCGCCGGCGGGCACCCCCTCGGTGATGTGGTTGATCACCTCAGACTCGGCGAAGACCGCGCACACACCGGAGATGGGCACGGACTGCTTGGAGGCGTCGACGATGCGGCCGATCTCCTCGACCTCCATGCCCAGGTAGTGGGCGGTCTTCTCCAGGAAGGCGCCGGTGCCGGCCGCGCACTTGTCGTTGAGGCGGAAGGCGCGCACCCTGCCCTCGGCGTCCACGCGCAGGGCTTTCATCGTCTGTCCGCCGATATCCAGCACCGTGCGGGTGTTGGGGAAGAAGAACCGCGCGCCGCGCGAGTGGGCGGTGAGGTCCGTCACCTGGACGTCGCGAAACGGGACCTGATAGCGCCCGTACCCGGTGGTGATGATGTAGGCGATGTCCGCTTCGCTGAGGCCGGCCGATGCCAGCGCCTGCCGCAGCGCGTCGCTGGCCGCCTCGGCCAGGCGAAAGCCGGTCTTGGTCATGCTCGTACCGACGAGCTCGCCGCCCTCCCCCATGACCACCACCTTGGTGTACGTGGAACCGATGTCGATGCCCGCGGTGTACATTGCTTACGCCTCCCTCCCGGCAGCCACGACGCTCCCCGCCTTCACGTGGTCCAGCGCGAACAGCGCCGCGCCGAGCGCGCCCATGAAGTGGGAATCCTCACTGACGTTGAGCTTCGAGCTGACCCGCTCCTTGAGGATGGCGACCATCGCCACATTGCGGGCGACACCGCCGGTGAACGAGATCTCCTCTTGAATGCCGACGCGCTTGAGCAGCCCAACGGATCGGTCGGCGATGGACTGATGGACGCCCAGAAGGATGTCCTCGAGCTTCTTGCCTTTGGCCAACCAGGAGAGCACCTCCGTCTCGGCGAACACGGTGCAGGTGGTGCTGATCTTCACCGGCTTCTGAGCATCGAGGGCGCGCTGGCCGACGTCGGACAGGGGAATGCCCAGGGCGAACGCCGCGTGCTGCAGGAACCGGCCCGTTCCAGCCGAGCACTTGTCGTTCATGACGAAGTCGACGACGTCGCCCTGTGGGCTGACGCGGATCGCCTTGGTGTCTTGCCCGCCCATGTCCAGGACGGTGAGGGTGCGCGGGAACATGTGCACGGCGCCACGGGCGTGACAACTGATCTCGGTGACCTGCGTATCGCCGAAGGTCACTCGGTAGCGCCCGTAGCCCGTGCCCACGACGAAGCGGACCTCGTCCTTCGGGATGTTGTGCGCCTCCAGCGCCGCCCGGAAGGAGTCCTCGGCGGCGACCACGACGTTCGCGCCCGTATCGATCAGCGCGCGGCCGACGATCTGACCGTGCTCATCGACGATGATCGCTTTGGTTTGTGTTGATCCAACATCGACGCCGGCAGCATATACCATGCCGCATCACCCCTCTCTGCTCGCAGCACGTTGCAGCTTGCGCGTGGCCATGCCTTCGAAGAAGGCGTCGACCCGATTCTTGAGCTGTGCCTCCGACACGACCCGTCGGTCCATGTGGTCCGACTCGACGTAGAGGGTCATGACATCGGCGAGCCGCATCACCGCCTGGCGCGCGTCGGCCAGGCCGGTGGACACGGTGCGGCAGCTCTTGATCGGGTGGAAGACGATCCCATCGATCCGATACTCCCGGCTCATCTCCGCCAACGGTTGGTCGATGAAGAACATCTTGTCCATGGAGAGCGCGCCGCTGTAGAGCGCACCCGCGGCCAGGCTCTCGATGGGGTGTTCGAGGTCGTACTCGATGTTGTAGTTGAAGCCGCCAGAGGCGAAGTGCATGTACGTGGAGTTGACGAACACCCCGCCGTGCTCGGTGAACATCTCGCGGAAGCGCCGATAGATCGGATAACACGGCACGCCGACGAAGATGAGCCGGTACTTCTCCTCGGGAAGCACGCCAATGCCGTGCGCGGCCTTGTATTCCAGCTCCTCGACCGCGGCGGCGAAGAAGGCGCTCCCCTCGGGCGTGCCGCGCAAGGCGTTCGCCACACCGAGGTACGCGGTGCCGTCGGTGACGGCGTCGAGGACGGCAGGCACGTTGCGGTTGAGCTCGATCATCCTGCGGTAGGAGGCGGCCATCTGGTTGCTGTGATGCAGCGCCTCGCGCAGCTTGTCGATGTCGAACTTCTTGCCCGTGACCTGTTCGCAGAGGCCGATCAGCTCGCGGACCTGATGCTCGACATAGCGGCGGTCGCGCTCGAAACCCGGCGACCCGATCTCGCTGAAGTGGTACGCCTCGCGGGTGGATGGCAGGTCCAGGACGAAGACCGGCGTCTGATAGAGGCGCTCCCAGATCTCCGCCCACTTGATGTAGGTGTTGCAGAAGTTCGAGGCGATCACCAGGCTCGGCCGGGGGATCTTCGCCAGCGGATGCTCGCCCCCCCGTAGCTGAATGCCGACGTCGGCCTTCACATAGCCGCAGATGTCCGCGGAGTAGCCGTAGTCCTCTGCCGTGTTGATGTAGTCGTGAGCGACGTGGCGCACCGCCGTTTGCAGCGAGTAGATCTCCGGAAGCGCCACGGGCATGTCGAATGCCTGCAGGACCTCGATCAGGTTCCCGGAGACGAACACGTAGGCGGTGGGATCACCGCGTTCCGCCGCGAGCGTCAGCCGTTCGAACCACCGCCGGATGAGCTGTCCGCTCTCCTTGATGCTGCGGCCGACGAGGTCCGCCGCTTCCGTTGGCGCGTTCATGCTTCTGCCTCCCCGCTTCTCTATTCGAACAGCACGTTCTCGACGAAGGTCTCGAGCTGGATCTGGAGCTGGTCGAACGAGGTCATTCGCTCCTCGAACTCCGTGACGAAGTAGGGGATGCCGCTCTCATCGAGCTCCTTCGCGTAGGCGAGCTGCTCGTCGAGGCCGGGCTCGCACATCTTGGCCGCCGCGGCGATGACGGCTTCGGCCTGGGCGTCCCGCACCCACTGGAGCAGCATCTTCTCTTTCGGCTTGCGCCGGTCGTGTTGCACCGGGCTGTAGGACGACCGGTTCAGGTACGACTCGGCCAGGTTGCACAGTGGGTCGCCAGGCACCGGCACGTCCTCCAGGATCCAGCGCAGCCCGATGAGCAGGTCGTCCTCGACCACGTAGCAGGACTGGGCGATGATCTGCAGCATGTCCAGCGGCGGCTGCTCGCAGAAGCCGCCGCTGAAGACCGTTCGGATCTTGTCCTGGGGGCGGGCGGCTCGAGACCGGATCTGCGGGATGACGTGCGCCAGCAGCTCGTTGTGCTCCTCTCGCGGGATCAGCCCGCCCGCCGCCATCAGGACGTAGGCCTCGTCCACGGGCAGCAGCCACGGGGTGTCGCGCTTGATGGCGTAGAGCTCGCGGAGCAGGCGGCGATTCTCGTTGAAGAGGGCGATGGACCGGCGCAAGTCATCGTCGCTGATGCTGCGCCCGGCGATCTGCTGGATATCGCCCTGCAGCCGCGCGTACTCGTCACGCAGGTACTGCGCCGCATAGGCGGAGTTGGCGTTCTGCGGCAGGTACAGGATCTGGGCGGGGTAGTCGAAGTTGCGGTTCCAGACCCCGGCGAGGTTGCGGGCGGCATCACAGATGGGGTGCGTGACGAACATGTCGAGCGGGAGCGTGCCGCTCAACGCCAGCTCGAGCGAGCTCTTCAGAATGGAGCACAGGTACGAGCCGAAGTGGGAATCGGCGTGCGTCCGTTCGATCCTGGCGCCACGGAGCTTGACCGGCAGCATCCCCGCCGCGTGGGCGATCTCCTCCGGGAAGTAGACCTGGAAGTGGCCCAGCACCTTTCCGCCGGCCTCACGCCAGCGCCGCACGGTGAGCAGGTCCGGGTCGTCCAGCAGATCCCGGCACACCGTCAGGACCTGCTCCAGCGGCTTGTCGCGCCACTCGGGAAACACATCTGTCACGGCTGCGATCCTCCCCTCACGCCCCGGCGCCTCGCGGTGCCGCGCCGGCGTCGGGCGTTGTTCTGCCGGCCTTGCGCGCGGCCTCCCGGCTCTGACGACTGCCCGTCGGCGCAGCATCCCCCTCTTTCAGGAGCCCGGCCAGGTATGCGTAGGCACGGGGGGTAAGCAGCCCCTGATACTCCTCGAAGAGGGCGATCGCCTGCTTGCCCGGCCAATCGGCAGGCAGCAGCTCCGCGCGCAATCCCGGGTCGGCGAACGGGAACCAGCGATACTCGTTGAACAGCAGGAAGTGCTCGGTGAAGCAGGCCCGGTCGGATGGGAACGGGTCAGCGAGGTACGCCCGGTAGCGCGGCGCCCAGCGCGCGACGAACTCGGCGTAGCGCGCCCCGAGGGCGTCGAGCTGCCAGCATGTCCGGACGGCGCGACGCTCTTCGGCGTGGTCCAGATGGGCGTGGATGACGTGAACGTGGTCGGCAACACCCAGGCGCCGTCCCAGGGCGCGCACATGGTCGGCCTGGTCGCGCGTGGAGATCCAGACGCCTGAAGCGAGGCAGCCGAAGCCGCGCCACTCGAGCTCCTTGCGGAACCGGTCGCGGCGGTCGCGGCGGCGCTCCGGGACCGCGAAGACCACCATGCACCACTGACCGCTGGGCAGCGTGGGCTGCTCGCGGGCCAGGATGCGCTGTCCGCCTTCCTCCACCACGGCCAGCAGGCGAGGTGTGGCGAAGTAGCGGCGTGTCGCGCCAACCTGCTCTTGGCGCAGCCAGCCCGCCTCGACCATGCGATGCAGCGCCGCGCGCACGGCGCCCGACGTGGCGCCGACGGCCATCAGGACCTGCCGGATGGCCTCTCCGGAGAGGGCCTGGCCGCCGGCCAGGAACGCCTCGCCGAAGAGGGTGAACAGCATCCACTTGGGAGTGACCTGGCGGCCGCCCTCGCGAGCGCCGGGGCGGCGTGCCCTGGCTTCGTACGGTTTGATTCCGATCGTGATCGATCCGCGCGCCATGCCCCCATCCTAGGGGCGAGGCGGACCCGTACCATGATGCGGATGCATCATTTCTTGCCCGCACGGCGGCGCTACCTTCCCCGCACACACGAACGGCCCGTCCGCATCGGGTGGAGACGGGCCGTCGGTCTTGCGTGGCGCGCGGCCGCTACTTCAGCGCGACGATGATGCTGATCTCGGTCAGCCCGGGGCTCTCCTTCGAGAGCGAGATGGTGATCGTTACGGAGGTCTTCTGGTCCGAGGTGGCGTAGGAGAGCAAGATGCCGTCGTTGCTCTCGGTGGAGAAGGCCTCGGTCAGCCCGGCGGACTTGAGCTTGCTGGTGTAGAAGTCCTTGACGGAGCTCGGGCTGTCCTTGGTGAGCGCGCTGACGGCAAAGTCCTTCTCGTTGCCGCTCGTGGTCGAGAACGTGCTGGTCACCACGGCGCCGGTGTACATCGGGGCGCGGTCAGCCGGATAGCCGCTCGGCAGCGACTTGCTCTCGGACGGGAGGGTGGCGGTGCGGGTGGCCGTCTTGGCCGGGATGGCGGTCGCGGTCTCCTCCTGGCTGCCCGAGGAGCTCGTCGGCGCGGTGGTTGGTGACTTCTGGGCGCCGGTGGTGTCCGTGCCGTAGACGAGTCCGATGACGGTCTTGCCCTTCTCGTCGCCGGACGTGCCCACACTGATGGTGACCAGTCCGTTGACTCCCTTCTCGGCCTTGTTCTCGAAGCTGAGCATGGTCGTCTGCGCCCCGCTGCTGCTGCTCGAGAACTGCGAAGTGAGGGAGTAGGGCGACTTGGAGAAGAGGTTCTTGTAGTACTCGGTCACCTTGTCGGGCTTGTCGCCCGTGAGCAAGGCGACGAACGCGCCCTTGCTCTGGTCCTTGCTCTGGCCAGCGATCGAGCCGGTCGCCTTGGCGCCGGGGTAGGCCAGCTCCTTGGGGAACCCGGACGGCAGCCCGCCGCCGACCTGGATCTTGTCGCCTTCCTTGGTGGTGATGGTCTTCTTGCCGCCTCCGCCACAGGCGGCCAGGACGACGGCAAACGTGACGGCGAGGGCCGCGAGGGCCCACCAGCGGTGCGAGGCATTCACCGGGACGCAATCCTCCTTGGGGCGGACGTACTTGCACGTACCTCACAACACTACTGCCGTGGCGTCAAGAATGCGAGTAGCCGAGACGCATAGCCGGCCGTCCAGGGGTTTGCGCCGACGGGCTCCTGGGGGAGGGTGCGCTGGGGTGGACGGAGGGATTCGAACCCTCGATCTCCAGGGCCACAACCTGGCGCCTTAACCGCTCGGCTACGCCCACCACGCGGCGGGAACGCCCGGCAACAAAAGCGGAGCAGCTTCCTGCTCCGCCCGGGTACCGGACTGTGGCGACTCGATCCTAGCATGGGGGCGGATCGCCGGCAATGTGCTGTACTGGTTCATGACCTTCCGCGGGGCGGCGGCTCTGGCGTCCGGTCCGCCTCAGATCTCAGGTCCGTCCGCCCCCGCCGGACTTCGCCCACCCGCTTTGTCAGCTTGCCCTGCGGACGCGATCGACGACGCGGTTGCGTTCCCTCTTCGCCCAGTACAGGTTCTCGTCCGCCGAACGTATCAGGTCCGCGGACGTCGATCCGTTCCGTCCCTCCGCCACCCCAATGCTGGCCGTCAAGCGGGCGCCCCTTTGCGGGCTTCGGAAGACGAACCCGGTAGTAGCGACACCCTCGCGGACCCGTTCGGCGACGGCGCGGGCGACCTCGGCGGTCGCGCCAGGCAGCACCAGGAGGAACTCGTCGCCTCCGTACCGTGCCAGCACGTCCCCGGGTCGGATGAGGCCGGCGATCGTTCGTGTTGTCGCGACGAGCACCTCATCGCCGGCGCCGTGTCCGTGCAAGTCGTTCACCTGCTTGAACCCGTCCAGGTCAAGCAGGCCGACGGCGGCCGGGAGCTCGTGACGTTGGAGGATCTCGTGAAGCACGAAGAGGCCGTACTCGCGCGTGTAGGCGCCGGTCAACCCGTCGCGCAGATTGCTGCGCCGGTCGTTGTACGTCACCGCCGTCCAGGCCACCTGCGTGAGACCGCCCAGCAGCGCGTACGTTGCCACGACCAGATGGTCCGGGTCCGCGAATAGGTACGCGCCGGCGGCGTAGCCCACGGTGGCCGCCAGGCCCCAGCCCCATGACAGGCGCATCGGTGCGGTCACGGCGCCCAGCACGAGCAGCGGCAGGAAGTGACTCGCGGGGCCGCCGGTGGCCACGATCCAGGCGATGACCGCTATCAAATCCAGGATGGCGGAGGTGTGGGGCAGCCGCGAAACGACCCGCGGGTGGCGGTAGACCGCGAATAGGTCAACCGCGACGTAGCACCAGGCGAGCGCGACGATCGTCCATGCCAGCCCGGGGATCGCGTTCGGCGGGCGGGGAAGCGTGGCCCAGAGCGCCGTGTTCACCGCCACCGTGGCGGCGCGGATCGGCGACACGATGCGCTCCGCCTTGAGCTGGATGTGCCACCGCCAGGACGATTCCCCGCGACTGCGCTCCGGCTGTGCTGCCGCGGCCCTCCGCCAGCGGCTGACCTTTTCCGGCATCACCCACCGCCACCGCTTGAGCGACGCGTGCACGTGGGGCTCAGCCGGCCGAGGCCGCGCGGGTACGGTCGATGCGCCACGCGGAGGCGCGGGCCGGCCGGCCGAGCTCGAACCCCTGGCCGAACATCACACCGTGCGCGCGCAGGGCGCGGGCGTGGCCTGGGTCTTCGATCCCTTCGCCGATGAGCACCGCCCCCGAGCTACGCGCGGCCTCCAGCCAGCCATCGATCCGGCGCGCGCCCTCGTCGCTGGCGGCGGCCAGCGCCCGCGCGACCTTGCCGTCCAGCTTGACGTACTCTGGCCGGAGCTCCCGGACATTGCGTAGGAAGCGCAGGTTGCACAGGAAGTCGTCGAGCGCGAGAAGGGGCCCGTGCTCGCGCACCTCATGACTGGCGGCCCGCCAGCCAAGGGGCGGCTCCGGCTCGCGCTCCGTCACCTCGAGCACCAGCCGTCGCCTGCTGACCAGCGGTCTCGCGACCGCCACGGGCATTTCGCCGAGCCAGCTCGTGACGCGGTCGAGATGGCGGGCCTCCAGGTTCACGAACACCGCTCCCGGAAGTTCAGAGTCGGCGAACGTGCGCATCGCGCTGTGGAAAAGGACGCGGTCGAACGGCTCGATCAGGCGGAAGCGGTGGGCGGCGCGGATCCATTCGAGCGCGCCGCCACCCCCTGGGAAGCGGCTCAGTGCTTCGAAGCCGAGCAGATGGCCGGTGCCGAGATGGTAGATGGGTTGAAGATGCGTCTCGAGCGAAGGCCGTTCAAGGAATCGAGCGAGGGCGCCGCGCGAGATCGGTTGACGCGACCTCGTGTTACGCGAGCGTCCAGTCGCCATCGCTGCCCTCCGGGGTCTTCATCGAAGGCGACGCCGAGGCGTCGGAGTGTTCTCAAGCGAGGCGGAATCGCCGGCAGGCTGGCCCGTCGGAATTGTAACAGCAAAGACTTGCGTTTGGCGCGCGGACCGACGGACCGGGCAGCGGGCGGGGCGCCGACACGGGCTCAGTAGCGCGAGACGTTGATCTCTTCCAGACGCCCGGTGACGAGGAAGATGACCCGCTCGGCGATATTCGTGCAGCGGTCGCCGATGCGCTCCAGGTTGTGCGCCGTCCACAGCATGTAGGTGTGGCGCGTCACGCTCTCCGGCTCGCGGATCATCAGCGCGATGATGTTGGCGTAGGCGGCGTCGTACAGGGAGTCAATGGCGTCGTCGGCGTTGCAAACGTGGCGCGCCAGCTCAACGTCGCGCTGCACGAACGAGGAGAGCGCGTCGCGCAGCATGTCGATCGCCCGTTCGCCCATCTGCCAGATCTGGGGGACCTCGGGCGCCGGGGAAGACCCGAGCAGCAGGTGGATGCGGCCGATGCCCTCGGCGTGGTCGGCCATGCGCTCCAGGTCGGTGACGATGAAGAGGGTGGCGATCGCGAGTCGCAGGTCAGCCGCCAGCGGGCTCTGGGTGGCGATGAACTCGATGACGTGCTCCTCGACCTGATAGCGCTTCTCGTTGATGAGGCGGTCTTCCTCGACGACACGCTGCGACAGCTCGGCGTTGTTGTGGCGCAGCGCCTCCAGCGCGCGCTGGACCGCTTTCTCGGTCATGGAGCCGAGCTCCAGCATCTCGTCCTGGAGGAGCTGCAGCTCTCGTTCCAGCAGGCCGCGCTTCATGGGGATGCCTCCGTAGCGTGCACGTGTGTGGCCGTCATTCTAGCCGAAGCGGCCGGTGATGTACTGCTCCGTGCGCGGATCGCGCGGGTTGGTGAAGATGCGGGCGGTCGGGCCGTACTCGATCAGCTCGCCGACGCGCTCCTCGCCGGCGAGCAGGAAGGCCGTGTAGTCGGAAACACGCGCGGCCTGCTGCATGTTGTGGGTGACGATGACGATCGTGAAGCTGGTTGCCAGCTCGCGCATCAGCTCCTCGATCTTGAGGGTGGACATGGGATCGAGGGAAGAGGCAGGCTCGTCCATCAGCACGACCTCGGGCTCGACGGCGATGGCGCGCGCGATGCACAGGCGTTGCTGCTGGCCGCCGGAGAGCGCGCCGCCCGCCGCGTGGAGCTTGTCTTTGACCTCGTCCCAGAGCGCGGCGCGGCGCAGGCTGCGTTCCGCCACCTCGCGCAGCAGCTCCCGGTTGCGGATGCCCGCCAGCTTCAGGCCGGCGACGGCATTGTCGAAGATGGACATCGTGGGGAAGGGGTTGGGGCGTTGGAAGACCATCCCCACGCGTTGCCGCACCACGACCGGGTCGACGCCTGCCCCGTAGATATCGTCACCGTCGAGCAGCACCCGTCCTTCGACCCGCGCGCCGGGGGTGACCTCGTGCAGGCGGTTGAGGCAGCGGATGAAGGTGGACTTGCCACATCCGGACGGGCCGATGATCGCGGTCACGGAGTTCGGCCAGACGGTGAGGGAGACGTCGCGCAAGGCCGGCCGCGCGCCGTAGTAGGCGTGCAGGTTCGCGACGTCGAGCCGCGTCGCCGCCTGGCTGACCCGGGGCGCTTCCTGCTCGCCGAACGCCACGCCCCGCACCAGGGGGATGGCCTGCTGTTCGGTGACAGCGGCCGGGGCGGAAGGATCTTGCGCCATCTCGTCGCTCCAGTCTAATCCGGCCCCGGCGCGCGGCGGCGCAGGAGCAGTCGGGTGATCAGCGAGAAGCCCAGCACGAGCAGCACGAGCAGCAACGATGCGGCCCAGGCCTGCTGGTGCCACGAACGGTAGGGGCCAGTGGCGTAGACATAGATGCGCAACGGGAGCGCGTCCATCGGCCGGACCAGCGATGTGCTGACGGTGCGGTTCCCGAGCGCGGTGAAGAGCAGCGGCGCGGTCTCGCCCGCGATCCGCGCCACGCCGAGCACCACGCCGGTGGCGATGCCGACCTTGGCCGAGGGCAGGACCACGCGCGCGATCGTCTTCCAGCGCGGGACGCCCAGCGCGTAGGCGGCCTCGCGCACCGAGCGGGGCACGAGCGCCAGCATCTCGTCGGTCACGCGCGCCACCGTCGGCACGATGAGGATGGCGAGCGCCACGGCGCCGGCGAGGCCGCTGAAGGTGTGCATCGGCGCCACCAGCAGGCCGTAGACGAACAGCCCGATGGTGATGCTTGGCACGCCGGCCAAGACGTCGATCAGGAAGCGGATCACCGTGGCGAGGCGGCTTCCGGCATACTCGCGCGCGTATACGCCCGCCAAGATGGCGATCGGGACGCCGATGAACGTGCCGAGGCCGACCATGATCAGGCTGCCGACAACCGCCGGCTTGACTCCGCCGCCGGACTCGCCGAGCGGCCGCGGCACCTCGGTGAACAGGCTGGGCCGGAACGCGGGCAGTCCCTCGCGCACCACGAACATCAGCAGCAGGAGCAGCGGCGTGACCGCGGCCAGGGCCGAACACCACAGGAGCGCGCGCATCAGGCGGTCACGCGCCTGCCGCCTGCGCAGGTGGCGGCCGCGGATGTCGGCGCCGGTGAGGGCGGGCGTCATTGCAGCGCCCCGCCGGACGGCTGGCCGCCGGTGACGCGCCAGACCAGCAGCCTGGCGCCGACGTTGATGAGCAGCGTGATCACGAGCAGCAGCAGGCCGATCTCGATCAGCGTGCTGCGGTAGAGCGCGGTGGTCGCCTCGGTGAACTCGTTGGCGATCACGCTCGCCATGGTGTAGCCCTGCTTGAAGAGGGAGAGCGTGATCGTCGGCGAGTTGCCGATTACCATCGTCACCGCCATCGTCTCGCCCACGCCGCGCGCGAGCCCGAGGATGCCGGCGCCCAGGATGCCGCTGCGGGCATAGGGCAGCACGCCCAGCCGCATCATCTCCCAGCGCGTCGCGCCCAGCGCCAGCGCCGCCTCGCGCTGCGAGCGCGGCACGGCGGCGATCACGTCGCGCGAGACGGCGGCCACGGTGGGCAGCACCATGATGGCCAGCACGACGATGGCGGCGAAGTTGCCGACGGCGGTCGTCGGGTAGGTGCTGAAGAAGGGGAGCCAGCCCAGGCGCTGGTGCAGCGGCAGCTCGACGTGCTGCTGCAACCAGGGCGCAAGGATGAAGATGCCCCACAGACCGAAGACCACGCTCGGGATGGCGGCCAGCATCTCGACCATGAAGCCCACCGGTCGCGCGACCCAGGCGGGCGCCAGCTCCACCAGGAACAGGGCGACGCCCACACCGACCAGCATGGCGAGCGCCAGCGCGGTCACCGAGGTCATGACCGTACCGTAGACGAAGGGCAGCGCACCGAAGACCTGCCTGACTTGGTCCCAGGTGCTCGTCCAGAGGAAGCTCCAGCCGTTGTGCGCGATGCCGCGGCGCGACTCGACCGTCATCGTCACGACCAGGCCGATGATCGTCGCGAGCACGGTCAGGGCGGCGAGCAGCACCACGATGCGGAAGATCGGCTCGCCGAAGCCCGGCCGGCGGCGAGCGAGCAGCGCGCGGACGCGGCCAGGTTCGTACGGGGCGGCGGTCATCGGCCGGCGCTTCCGGGGGCTGCCGCTGCGGACAACGGGGCGACCTCGCACCGAGGCCGGAGCAGGTAGGACAGCGCCTCGTCGGCGCGGGCGGCTGGCGCAAGGCCCATTCCGCTTTCACCGTAGGCAGGGGGCGTTAAAGGCTGATTAACGACGCCTGGCGCCCGCCTCGCGGTCCAGCGCAGTGCGCGAGGCGGGCGCCCAGAGGGGGAAAGGCAGTGGGCGCGGTCGACTACGGCAGAACGGGCTGCCCACCGACGGTGATGCTCTTGAGCGCCACCTCGACCTTCTTCACCAGGTCAGGCGCCATGGGCGAGTAGTCGATGCTGGTGGCGTACTTCTGGCCGTCGTGGATCGCCCACCAGAAGAAGTGGACCATCGCCTTGACCTCGCTGGACTTGCTCGCCGGATAGTCCTTGTAGAGCAGTACCCAGGTGCTGGCGCCGATGGGGTAGGCGTCGGGGTGGCTGGCCGGCGGGTTCACGATCAGGAAGCGCAGGTCGGCCGGCGCGGTCGCAACCGTGGCCGCGACCGCGTCGGTGGTGGACTGCAGGGTCGGTTTCACGTAGTTGCCGGCCGCGTTCTTCACCGCGCCGACAGGGAGGTTGTTCTGCAGCGCGTAGGACAGCTCTACGTATCCGATCGCCCCCGCCGTCTGCTTCACGAGCGCGGTGACACCCTCGCTGCCTTTGCCGCCGGGGCCCTGGGGCCAGTTGACCGAAAGCCCTGCCCCCACCTTGCTCTTCCAGTCGGGGCTGGTGCCCGCGAGGAAGCTGGTGAAGTTCATGGTGGTTCCGGACCCGTCGCTGCGGTGCATGGGGGTGATGGGCAGGTCGGGCAGCGAGACGTTCGGGTTGTCCGCCTTGATCGCCGGGTCGTTCCACTTCTTGATGTTCCCCAGCCAGATGCCGGCGATGGTGCTCGGGCTGAAGCGGAGCTCCGACTTGAAGTTGGGGATGTTGTACGTGACGGCCACGGCCCAGTGGATCATCGGGACGTTGAGCACCGGCGCGCCGATGTCCTGCATCTGCTTGTCGCTCAGGTAGATGTCGGAGGCGCCGAAGTCCACGGTCTTCTGGGTGAATTGGGCGATCCCGCCGCCGGAGCCGATCGACTGGTAGTTGATCGAGACGCCCTTCGCCACGTCCTTCTGGTAGATGTCGGCGATCTTGCTGAGGAAGGGGAAGATGGCGGTCGACCCGGCCCCGGTGACCTGGGCCTTGTCATCCTTGCCGATGTTCGTCGGCGGGGTCACGCTCGATGTGGCCGCGGGGCTCGTCCCCGTGGCAGCCGGGGTGCCGGTCTGCGACGTAGGTGTGGCGGCAGAGCCGCCGTTGCTGCACGCCGATACCAGGAGCAGCGCGGCGAGCGCCCCCCCCGCGGCCAACGCGGCGAAGATCCGCCGCCGGATAGTGAGCATTGCACGTCCCTCCCTTGGTTGTGACGGTTCCGTCGCTCTGATCGTCATGGGAGAGCGTGAACGTCAGGTGGTCGGCGCGTTAAGGGAAGATGATCGGCGGCCGTCAGCCGCCGGTGATGGCGGGCACCGGCAGCGGCAGGACGATGGTGAAGGTGGACCCGCTGCCCGGCGCGCTTGACACGCGCACGTCGCCGCCATGCGCCCGCGCGGTGTGCTTCACGATGGCCAGGCCCAGCCCCGCGCCGCCCCCCCGCGTGCGGTCGCCTTTGTAGAAGCGCTCGAAGACCCGCGGCAGGCGCTCCGGCGGGATGCCGATGCCGGTGTCGGAGACGGAGAGCAAGAGGCGACCGTCTTCGGCTGACGCGGCGAGCATGACCCGGCCGCCGGAAGGCGTGAACTTGACCGCGTTATGAACGAGGTTCATCAGCGCGCGTTGCAGTCGCTCGCGATCGCCCCAGGCGGTGGGGAGGTCCGCTGACGCCTCGACCGCGATCTCGAGCCCAGCGCGCTCGGCCAGTGGGCGGGCGCGCCGCGCCACCTCGGCCAGGAGCGCCGCCGGGTCGAACGGGTCGCGGCGCGGCAGCGTGCGGCGCGACTCCAGCCGGCCGAGCTCGAGCAGCTCGCCGACGAGCCCGTCGAGGCGCTCCGCCTCCTCGATGATGCGCCGCACGAAGTCCTCGGCGGCCGGGCGGTCGTCCAGCGCCCCGCCTTCCAGCGTCTCCGCGGCCGCGCGGACGGCGGCGATGGGCGTGCGCAGCTCGTGGGTCACGTTGGCCACGAACTCGCGTCGCAAGTCCTCGATGCGGCGCACCTCGGTCAGGTCGGTGCACACCAGCAGGGCGCTCCACTCCTGCCCGGCCGGCAGCGGTTGGGCGAGCGCGCGTAGCAGAAGGCGCGCGGCGCCATGCTCGACCAGCGCCTGGCGCGGTCCTTCCAGCGGCGGCGCGACCAGCCGTGCCAGCTCGTGGTCGCGCGTCACTTCGACCAGGGTGCGCCCGAGCAGGTGGTCGCCCGCCGCGGGTGGACCGAAGAGCGCGGCGGCGGCCGGGTTGGCATAGCGGACGCGCTCCTGGTGGTCAACGGCGAGGACGGCATCGGAGGCGGTTTGGAGGACGGCGGCCAGGCGGTCACGCTCGGCTTGCAGTGCCCTCACGGTGTCCAGGTGGGCGGCGGCCGCGCGGTTGAAGGCCGCGGCCAGCTCGGCGAACTCGTCGGCGGCGCGGTCGTCGGCGCGGGCCGAGAGGTCGCCCGCGGCGGCGCGGCGCATGGCGGCGAGCAGGCGGTGCGCGCGGCGGGCCGGCGCAACCCACGCGGCGCGCCAGGCGGCGACCCCGGCCGCGAGGCCGGCGAGCGTCGCCGCCGACGACGCGGCCACGATACGCGATTGGGGCGTGCCGCCCAGCTCCAGCACGAGCAGCGTCGTGAGGACGGCGGCGAGCGCGGCGGCCAGGCTCGCCAGGAAGGTCGCGGTGCGCAGCGTGCGCGGCATGGCTCAGGCGTCGAAGCGGTAGCCGCGGCCGCGGACCGTTACGATGCGGACCGGCTGCGGCGGCTCGGGCTCGATCTTCTCCCGCAGCCAGCGCACGTGGACGTCGACGGTGCGCTCGTCGCCGAAGAAGTCGTGGCCCCAGACCGCGTCCAGGATCTGGGTGCGGCTGAGCACCCGGCCGGGGTTGCGCACGAAATGTGCCAGCAGGTCGAACTCCTTGGGTTTGAGGCGCAACGACCGCCCGCCGCGTGACGCCTCGCCGCGGCCGAGGTCGACTACCAGGTCGCCCGACTCGAGCCGGTCGGCCGGCGGCGGGGGCGTGGCGGCCATCCCGGAGCGCCGCAGCAGCGCGCGCACCCGGGCGATCAGCTCGCGCATCCCGAAGGGCTTGGTCAGGTAGTCGTCGGCGCCCACCTCCAGGCCAACGACGCGGTCCGTCTCGTCGGCGCGGGCCGTGAGCATGAGGACGGGGACGTTGGAGTGTGTGCGCACCCGGCGGCAAACTTCAAGCCCGTCCATCCCCGGGAGCATCAGGTCGAGCACGATCAGGTCGGGGTGGTCGCGCTCGGCGGCGACGAGGGCGGTCAGGCCGTCGGCGGCCTCGAGGACTTCGTACCCGTCCCGCTCCAGGTTGTAGCGGACGCTCGCCGCCAGCGTGCGTTCGTCCTCGACGACCAGCACCCGGCGTCCTGGCTCGCCCGTCCCGTGCGATGTCGCTGTCGATGTTGTCGTCATCCATGTTCAGTCTAGCCGAACTTTGACCGGCCGGGCCGGCGCGGGGGTACGCCGGCCGTCGCGAGGGGAACGCGCAAAGCTGCCACGATCGCTTGACGGCCGTTGATAAAAGCGTAGAATTACGGCGCGCCGTCCTGGCAGGGGGAGGAGCACGATGACACTCCCGGCTCACGTCGCCGCCACCAACCAACCGCCGCCGGGCGACCCGGCCGGGGTGACCTTCGAGACGGCGCCGGACCGCTATCGCCACTGGAAGCTGGTCGTGGAGCGGCCGTTGGCGTTTCTCGTCCTCCGCGTGGACGAGGCAGCGGGGCTGGCGCCCGGGTACGTGCTGAAGCGCAACTCCTACGACCTGGGCGTGGACATCGAGCTGTACGACGCCGTTCAGCGCCTGCGCTTCGAGCACCCGGAGGTGGGCGCCGTCGTGATCACGGGCGGCGGGGGCGGGGTCTTCTGTGCGGGCGCCAACATCCCGATGCTGGCCGGCTCCAGCCACGGCTTCAAGGTGAACTTCTGCAAGTTCACGAACGAGACCCGCAACGCCATCGAGGACGCGAGCCGGCATTCGGGGCAGCGCTACATCGCCGCGCTCAATGGGACCGCGTCGGGCGGTGGCTACGAGCTGGCGCTGGCCACGGAGCGCATCATCCTGGTCGATGACGGCTCCTCCGTGGTGTCCCTGCCCGAGGTGCCGCTGCTGGCGGTCCTGCCGGGGACCGGTGGGCTCACCCGCCTGGTGGACAAGCGCCGGGTGCGCCGCGACCGGGCCGACGTCTTCGCCACCAGGAGCGAGGGGATCCGCGGCCAGACGGCAGTCGCATGGGGGCTGGTGGACGAGCTCGTCCCGCGCAGCCGATTCGAGCAGGTCGCGCGGGAATCGGCGCTGGCCGTGTCCGCGCGTTCCGACCGTCCTCGCGCCGGCAGTGGCATCGTGCTGACGCCGCTGGCACGGACGGTCAGCTCGGCGGCGATCCACTACCGCCACGTGCGCGCGGACCTCGACCGGGCTCGCGGGCTGGCGACGATCAGCGTGCGCGGCCCGGAAGGGGCGCAGCCGGCGGACCCGCCGGCGATCGAGCGCGAGGGCGCCGCTTGCTGGTCGCTGGCCGCCGCCCGAGAGCTGGACGACCTGCTGCTTCACCTGCGGTTCAGCGAGCCCGAGCTTGGGATCCTGGTGCTGAGGACCGAGGGCGACCCGGTTGCGGTCGCGCAGGCTGACGAGGTGCTGCTTGCCCACGCCGACCACTGGCTCGTGCGCGAGATCATCCTGTACTGGAAGCGGACCCTCAGCCGCCTGGAGCTCAGCTCCCGCAGCGCGTTCGCGCTGATCGAACCCGGGAGCTGTTTCGTGGGGACGCTCTTCGAGCTGGCCTTGGCGGCCGACCGCGGCTACATGCTGGACGGAACGCTCGAGGATGGCGAGCCCCGTCCGGCGCAGGTGTGCCTCACCGGCATGAACTTCGGCCCGCTGCCGATGAGCAACGGCCTGACGCGGCTGGAGAGCCGCTTCCTCGGTCAGCCGGAGCGGGTGGAGACGCTGCGGCGGGACGGCACGGGACGGCTGTTGGGCGCTCGGGAAGCGCTTGACCGCGGGCTGGTGACCTTCGCGCCGGACGACATCGACTGGCAAGACGAGGTGCGGCTGGCGCTGGAGGAGCGCGCCAGCTTCTCCCCGGACGCGCTCACGGGGATGGAGGCGAGCCTGCGATTCTGCGGGCCGGAGACCACGGAGAGCAAGATCTTCGCGCGCCTCAGCGCGTGGCAGAACTGGATCTTCCAGCGGCCGAATGCCGTGGGGGAGGAAGGCGCGCTGCGCCGCTACGGCAGCGGCAAGCGGGCCACATTCGACCGGAGGAGGGCTTGAGGGGCGATGAAAGTCAACTACCGGGAGCGCATCCCCAACAACGTGAACCTGTCCGACGACCGGCGGCTGCAACGGGCGCTCGAGTCGTGGCAGCCGAAGTTCCTTGACTGGTGGCGCGACCTGGGCCCCGCCATCTTCCAGGAGAAGGACGTCTATCTGCGCACCGCGGTGGACGTGGGGCGCGAGGGCTGGGCGGTGTTCGACTACGTCAAGCTGCCCGAGTACCGTTGGGGGATCTTCCTCGCCGAGCCCGAGCCGGCGCGGCGCGTCGGCTTCGGCGAGCACCTGGGGCAGCCCGTCTGGTCGGAGATCCCCGGCGAGTACCGCACGGAGCTGCGGCGGCTGATCGTGATCCAGGGGGACACCGAGCCGGCATCGGTGGAGCAGCAGCGGCAGCTCGGCAGGACGGCGCCCAGCCTCTATGACCTGCGCAACGTGTTCCAGGTCAACGTCGAGGAGGGGCGCCACCTGTGGGCGATGGTCTACCTGCTCCACGCCCACTTCGGGCGGGACGGCCGCGAGGAGGCGGAGGCGCTGCTGGAGCGCCACGCGGGCGACGCCGAGAAGCCGCGCATCCTCGAGGCGTTCAACGTCGAGACGTCTGACTGGCTCTCCTTCTTCATGTACACGTACTTCCAGGACCGCGACGGCAAGTTCCAGCTCGCGGCCCTGCGCGAAAGCGCCTTCGATCCGCTGGCGCGGACGTGCGAGTTCATGCTCAAAGAGGAGGCGCACCACATGTTCGTGGGCGCCACCGGTGTGGGGCGAGTCGTGCAGCGAACGGCCGAGCTGATGCGCGAGCATGACACCGCGGACGTGCGGCCGTATGGCGGGGTCGACCTGCACACGATCCAGAAGTACATCAACTTCCACTTCAGCGTGTCGCTGGACCTGTTCGGCAGTGAGCGCTCGACGAACGCGGCGACGTACTACAGCCACTCGCTGAAGGGGCGGTTCCAGGAGCCCGGGCGTGACGACGACCACCGCCTGGAGTCAACGACGTACCATCTGCACCGGCTGGTCGACGGCCAGATGGTCATCGAAGAGGTGCCGGCGATCCTGACGGTGAACGAGATCCTGCGCGACGACTACATCGGCAACTGCCAGGAGGGCCTGGACCGTTGGAACCAGGTCCTGGCGGAGCATGGTGTCTCCGAGCAGCTTCGGCTGCCGCATCGCAGGTTCAATCGCAAGATCGGCGCCTTCTCCTCGCGACCCATCTCGCCCGACGGCGGCGTGCTGAGTGAGGCCGAGTGGACCCGGCGCGTGGGCGACTGGCTGCCGACCGAGGGCGACCGGGCGTACATCCAGTCGCTGATGCGGCCGGTGTACGAACGCGGCAAGGTGGCCGGGTGGCTCGCGCCGCCGCGCATCGGGATCAACGGCAGGCCGGCCGACTTCGAGTACGTGCTGCTCTGACGTCGCTCCCCTGAGCCGCGCGACTGTGCCATCATGGCGCCGTGCTCGTTCTCGACGGGCACGGCGCCTCGGCCGTAGCGCGCGCCGGCTCTCGGCGTCGTGCCGAGGGTTGGGGGCGGTTTCGCGGCGATTCTGGGGGGGGAGGCAACGATGGTCACAGGGGTGGAGGCTGGGCAACGGCCGCTGGCGGCGGCCGACTTGGGGATCCCCGAGACATTCAACGTGGCGGAGTACCTGGTTGACCGGCACGTGGAGGAGGGGCGGGGCGACCGGGCCGCCATCCTCTGTGGCGACGAGGTCGTCACGTATGAACAGGTGCGGGAGCGCTCCAATCGCTGCGGCAACGCGCTCCGCGCGCTGCGGGTCGAGCGCGAGCAGCGGGTGGCACTGCTGCTGCTGGACACGCCGGCCTTCGCCTACAGCTTCATCGGGGCGATGAAGATCGGGGCCGTGCCGATCCCCCTCAACACGCTCCTGAAGCCGGCCGACTACGGCTACATGCTGAACGACTCGCGGGCCGTGGCGGCGGTCGTGAGCGAGCCGCTGCTGCCGCTGCTGCAGGCGCTGCCGCGGGACACGTTGCGCTACCTGCGGGAGGTGGTGGTGGTCGGCACCCCGGCAGAGGGCAGCCGCTCCTTCGATGCGCTGTTGGCGGAAGCCTCGCCTGACCTGGAGGTGGAGCCGACCAGCGCGGACGATGTCGCGTTCTGGCTGTACTCTTCCGGGACCACGGGGTTCCCGAAGGGCGCGGTCCACCTGCACCATGACATCGCGGTGACGGCGAAGCTGTACGCGCAGGGGGTTCTGGGAATCACGGAGGAGGACCGCACCTTCTCCGTGGCGAAGCTCTTCTTCGCCTATGGGCTGGGCAACGCGCTCACGTTCCCCTTCGCCGTTGGAGCCACCACGGTCCTGTTCCCTGGCCCTCCGGCGGCGGAGAACGTCTACGCGCAGATCGAGCGCTACCGGCCGACGCTCTTCTTCTCGGTGCCGACCAACTACGGCATGCTGCTCGCGCACCGCCGGACCGATGGGCCGGACTTCGACCTGTCGAGCGTGCGCCAGGCCGTCTCGGCGGGCGAGGCCCTGCCGAAAGCGCTCTATGAGCGGTTTCGCGGGCGCTTCGGCGTCGAGATTCTGGACGGTATCGGCAGCACCGAGGTGCTGCATATCTTCATCTCGAACCGGCGGGGGCAGGCGCGTCCCGGCTCGACCGGCCAGGTCGTGCCAGGCTACGGCGCGAAACTGCTGGACGAGTCGGGAGCAGAGGTGCCGGTGGGCGAGACCGGCGACCTGTGGGTGGCGGGCGACAGTACCTGCGCCTACTACTGGAACAAGCACGAGCAGACGAAGGCGACGATCGCGGGAGGGTGGATCCGGACCGGTGACAAGTACCGGTTGGATGAGGACGGCTACCTGTGGTACGCGGGCCGGTCGGACGACATGCTCAAGGTCGGTGGGATCTGGGTCAGCCCGGTCGAGGTGGAAGGCGCGCTGATGGAGCACCCGGCCGTCCTGGAAGCAGCGGTGGTGGGCCGGCCCGACCACGACGGCCTGACCAAGCCGATCGCGTACGTGGTCCTGGCACCGAACCAGGAGCCTTCGCAGGCGCTGGCGCGGGACCTGCAGGGGTTCGTGCGTGGACACATCGCCGAGTACAAGCGGCCGCGGTGGATCGAGTTCCTGCCGGAGCTGCCCAAGACCGCCACCGGCAAGACGCAGCGCTACAAGCTGCGGCTGCAGGCGGCCGGGGCGGAGCCCGCGTCCTCGTAGGGCGTTTGGCGCCGGGTTGCGGTTAGCGGGCGGAGGATGCCTGCTCCCACCAGCGCGACGCCGGCGCCTGCCAGCGCTCGTGGAGCGCAAGGAAGAGTTGCCATGCGGCCGTTCCGGCCCACTCCGCGGGCAGCAGGCGGCGCGGCAGGCCGGGGTCGATGAACGGGAACTTGCGCCACGCATGGACGAGGCGCGCCTGGGCGACGAAGCAGTCGGCGTCGGTCTCGGCTTGGCTTTGCCGGAACTCGGTCGTGAACTGGGCATAGCGCGCGTTGAGCTCGGCCATGTCCCACGCCTGCGCGGCCAGCTCCCGCTCCTCGCCGATGGCGCCGAAACGCGCCTCCAGCGAGTAGGCGCGCGCGGGCGGGCCCAGGGCTGCGAGGATGCGCTGCGCCTCGGCCTCGCGTTGCACGTCGGGGCTGAGCCAGACTCCCTGGCCCAACGATCCGAATCCGGCCCAGGCGAGACGCGTCCGTAGCACGTGGCGGGCGTCGCGGCGCGCTTCCGGGACGCTGGTGAGCAGCACCAGCCAGCGCCCGTCCCAGGCCTCGCGCGCCGGGACGAACGCGTAGATCCGATCGGCCCCGGTCCGCAGCAGCTCCCGCCCCGCCGGCGTGAGCTGCCAACGGACGCGCCGCCCCTGCCGCTGCCCCTGCAGCCAGCCGGCAGCCGCGATCCGCACCAGGGCCTGCCGCGCTGCTTTCTCCTGCGTGCCCAAAAGCCGCAGCGCCGCGATCAACGAGCCGCTCCAGACAGGCCGCTCTCGCGGCAGGACCCACTCGCCCAGCACGGTCAGCAGCAGCGAGCGGGCGCTCGGACGCGGCCGCGTCTCCCCGCGAGGTCCGCCAGAGGCGGACGGCGCTCGGACGTCGTGCCGGGAGCTCATGGGGTCGCGCGTGCCGGGTACGGATCGCGCCCAGGGGTGACGGGCAGGCCGAAGCACCGGGACATGGTCAGCGCGCGCCCCCGCGCGTCCAGATCCCATCGGGATCCAGTCTGCGGATCAGGGTCAGATCCGCGCTGGACGGCGGCACGGTCTCGCCGACGTCCGCGGCGACGCGCAGCGGCCAGCCGGTGGCGGCCCGCAGCTCGTCCAGGGACGCACCGGGATGATACGAGCGCAGGACGGCCTCGCGCGTCCGCGGGTCGAAGTCGAAGACGCCCAGGGTGGTGACGAGCGTCTTCGGACCACCGGCAGGGAGGCCGGCCTGCTCGCGCTGCGCGCCACCGCCGAGGAAGCCCGGCGAGGTGACATAGTCAACAGCCGTGCGCAGCCGGTGCCGCTCGTGCGCCATGATAATCAGCAGGCGCTTGGCCAGGCTGGCGATGTCGCCGGCGCCGCCGCTGCCGGGTAGCTTGGCCCGTGGCCGCTGTCGCGGGCCAATGTAGGAGGAGTTGACGTTCCCGTAGCGGTCGACCTCCGCGCCGCCGATGAAGCCGAGGTCCACTCGCCCGCGTCCCAGCAGCGCCATCACGTTCAGGAGGCTGGTGCACATGCTCGCCCCGACGATGTTCGGTGTGTCGGACATGGTGTAGAGGAACTCCGGGCTGGGCGAAGCGCGGAGGAGGCCGTTCTCGAACAGCCCGAAGGCGTTCGGGGCGTGGGTGAGCTTGGCCAGGCTGAAAGCGACGAGCGGCAGCCGCATGCCGACGAAGACCACGTCGCCGTCGCGGATCTCGCGGGCCGCGGCCGTCACCATCAGCTCGCCGGGCGTGAACCCGCTCACCATCCTCGCCTCACCAGGCGTAGTCCACCGGGGCCGCCGGCGCGGGCTGGAGCCGCCGTAGCCCGGCCCATCGCTCGGCTCCGAGCCGCTCGAGATAGCCGCTCCGGTCCGCGACGCCGCGCACCCACGCCTCGAGCCAGTCCTCCATGTCCGCGACCGTTTGCGTCTGCCGGTGGTACTCGGCGTAGAAGGCGTGGTCCCGGCGGTAGTAGCCCTGAACGGGCGAGGGGTGGCATCCGCCGGGGCAGTGCACCACCGCGCTCACGTGGAAGGACGGCAGCAGCACGCGGTTCGGGTCGCTGGCAATGGTCGCGGTGGGGACGATATCCTCCGCCAGCAGGAGCACGCGCTTGGCCGCGAGCCCGGCCTCGACGCTGATGCCAAGGTTGCCCCACAGGTGGGCGCTGCCCTCCGCGTCTGCCCGCTGGACCGCCAGGATCGCGACGTCGGGCAGGAGCGCGCGCAGGTACAGCGCCTTGCCGCCGTCGAACGGCGAGGTGCCCTCGAGGAACCCGGGGTGCTCCTTGGGGATGTCGCTGCCGAGGGTCGCGCGCGTGGGCACGAACGGGAGACCGTGGGCGCCGGCGAGCAGCGCAAGCGCCAGCGTGTAGTTGCTGTAGTCATCCACCTGGAGCGGGCGCGGCACGCCCTGCTCCGTTGCCCGCCGGTAGGCGTGGGCGAGCCCGGCGCTGACATTGCCCACCCAGGCGGCCTGGACCCGCGCCGCGCCGCCGGCGCCGATGATCTGGTCGAAGAGGATGTCCGAGATGGGCCCGACGAGGGTGAGGCCACGTTTGCGCTGGCGGATGATCTCGTG
>JAJYLG010000163.1 GCA_021787985.1 Chloroflexota bacterium | reverse complement strand
CGCTTCCTGCGCGAGTGACGGCTACGGCGGATATACCTACGGTTTCGCGTATCAGAACTATGGGCTGTCGAACGGCGACGATGTAGAGGGGCAATCGGGCCAGGCGTGGAGCACGAGCCCCGACACTTGTTGGGCGACGCAGGGAAACACGGCATCCCAGACCGGCACGAGCTACAGCGAGATCTCCCTGTATGTGAATGGCGAAGACGGTTGCGGTACCGAGTCTGCACCGCCCGCCAGCTACCAGATTGATATGTACTACTCTCATCAGGACTATGGCACGTACGCAACGAGCACGCCACCTGAATCGGGATCCTATTCGACTTGCGTGAATAACCAAGTTCACTACTACCGAAGCTACAACTCCGGAAACTACTTCTGGGATTCCACCAATCAGGATCCGACGGGGTACGTGTGCTTCGGCACGTCATTCTGCTGACGATGGCTGCTCCGCCCTTCCCAGCTCGTCCGCGCGCGGAGTCGCGCCGCGTCTGCTCCCGGCGCTGGCCGCCGGCGGAGCCATCCGCGAGCGCACGCCCGCGCGGCCTCCGCGGCCGCCGGAAAACAGGCCAAACGGCCCAATTGACGGGCTCTTGCGAGGAATGCTAGGTTTCGGCCCAGGGTGACCGCCGGTCAGCGATGCCGCCCTCGGGCCGCCCGCGCCGCCTGGCCTGCCCCCGCGCGGGCGGGGGACCGGGGGGCGCTGCCGGCCGCGCCAGGGCGGGGAATGGGAGGGACCGTATGGCCATCGATGCCGATACCCTGCAGATGCTGGAGGCATCCACCGAGGTCCCGGAGCTCGACCTCTCCTTCCTCAACCTGGACGAGAGCAACGTCTACGGAGTGCGTCCCAAGCCGGGCCGTAAGGGCCTGACCCTCTCCGAGATCGAGATCGGCCCCTGGGGCTCCGCCCCGGACCACAGCACCAACCACACCCTCCGCCTGCGCGGCGTCCGCCCGCGCGTCGGCGCCCAGCGCCTGGGCTACACCATCCGCGACAAGTCCGAGGTCTGGTCCGAGAACGCCCTCCTCCTTTACGAGGAGGCGGTGCAGCGGCAATGGTCCAGCGCCACCGACATCCCCTGGCAGGAGCTCCGCCCCCTGCCGGACGATATCGAGCGCGCCGTGTGCCAGTTCTGCACCTTCCTCACCGAGGTCGAGTTCATCGCCGGCGATACACCCGGCCAGTGGCTGCCCGTCATCTCGGGCGACTACTACGAGATCGGCCTCTTCCTCATGTCGCAGATCATGGACGAGGCGCGCCACATGGACGTCTTCCGCAAGCGCGCGCTCGCCAACGGCGGCGGCCTGTTGCAGCAGGGCAACGGCAGCGGCTTGCGCATCCTGCTCGACGCCAAGGACTTCACCGAGATGTCCGTCCTCATGCATGTGCTGGCCGAGGGCTTCGTGCAGAGCCTGTTCCGTATGGGCGAGCTCATCGGCCCCACCGAGGTGGAGAAGCGCATCATGCGCATGGCCGCCCAGGACGAGAGCCGCCACCTCGCGTTCGGCGTCATGCACCTGAAGTACGTGATCGATACCGCGCCGGAGCGCCGCGAGGAGATCCACCACTACCTCGACCGCGAGGAGGACCTCTTCAACCGGCCCGACAGCCGCAACGCCGGCCTCAACGAGTCGTTGCTGGTGCTGCTCGGCGGCGGCAGGGACAAGCTGGATCAGGGCTTCGAGAAGCTGCTCGCGATCCAGAAGAAGCAGGTCAACGAGTACATCCACCGGCTCGACGTGGCCGGCCTCGGCGACCGGCGCGAACGCGTCCACCCGGCCTGGAAGCCGTTCATCGAGCCGGCCCGGGCCTGACCAATCAGGCGATGCGTACGGCGCCCCGCGCCGGGAACCGGGCCCGCCTCCGTCGCCCCGCATCGCTCGGCGCAGAGGAGCTCCCAATGACCGACCGCGCAGCCGTCCACGACACCGCCGCCGCGGCCGCCGAAGCCTGCATCCGCAGGTTCACGGAGGCGATGGTCGCGGAGGACACGCCCACGCTGATGGCGCTGGCCGAGATGGCCGTCCTCATGGGCCTGCGGGGCCTCAACCTGGCGGCCCATGGTCGAGTCACCAGCTTCGAGATCGGTAATCACCGGGCGGAAGGCGATCGCCACGCCTACGACGTCACGATGCACGCCGACGAGACCTACCGGCTGCGGCTCGCGGCTGTCGAGTCGGCGGGGACCTGGAGGATCGCCGCCGCGCTGCCGCTGGGGGAGGACGGCCAGCCGCGGGAGCCGGAGCGCACGCTGCCGCGACCGTCGCTGGCCTGGATGAACGCCCCGACCGAGTGGGGCGTGCGCGCCGAGCCCGGACCGCCGGACGAGGGGCTAACGCTGCGCCGGATCAACATCGGCTCGTACGGCTACGTCCCCGATGTCTGGCCGGACTCGACCATGCGCCCGCGCGGGGCCGCGCGGCTGCCCGGCGTCGAATCGATGGGCTACTCCATATATAGCAAGGCCGAGGTCTGGGCCGACTCCTGCGCCGACCTCTACGAGCAGGGCATCCAGAAGCGCTGGGCGGCCTCCACCAACATCAACTGGGACGCCATCGAGCGGCATCCGGGCGACCTGGAGCGGGCGATGGTGCAGCTTTGCACCGAGCTTGCCGAGCGCGCCTACTGGAAGAGCGTCATCATCGGCCGCTGGCTGCGCGAGATCTCCTACGGCTTCATCGAGGTCAAGGCGTTCCTCTCCGCCGACATCTTCGACGAGGCGCGTCACACCGAGGCGTTCCGCAAGCGGGCCGTGCTCTTCGGCGCCGGGCTGGGCGTTCAGCCGCAGACCGATCTCTACCGCGCCATGTGGGACGCGCAGAGCTGGTCCGAGCTCTCCCTCCTCGCGCACGTGCTCGGCGATAGCCTCGTCGGCACGATCTACCGCTGGGGCGCCCAGCGGATCGCCCGCACGGACGCCGAGCGCCGCCTTTTCGAGCTCAGCCAGCAGGACAAGGAGCGCGCGCTGACGTACGGCCGCGACCATCTGCGCTACCTGGTCGCGGCCCAGCCGGACCGCCGTGAGGAGCTGCACAACTACTTGCGCAAGGCCGAGAACGCGTTCGCGCACGACCTGCGTAGCTCGCCGCTGCTCGGGGCGCTGGCGGTCCTGCTCGGCGGCGGCGCCAACCGGATCAGGGAAGGGCTGCGCGAGGTGGATCGGCTCCGCGCCGACCACCTGCGCCGCTACCTGGCGACCTGCCAAGCGGCCGGACTCGATCGGAGCGAGCGCGTGCACGCCGAGCTGGCCAAGTACGCCTGAGCGGTCATCCTCGTCGCTCGGAGCAGGGGACGGGGCGAGCGGGGGCGGGCCGGGGGCCCGCCCCTCTGTTGCCGCCGCGCGTTGCGCACGTCCGTCGGGTGGCGGCCGTCTCCGCGCGTCAGCGGCAGTCGTCGTTCGGGTCCTGCCCCCACTGGCGCGCGAGCACGCTGAGGGTGCCCCCGGAGAGACGGGTGCAGATGTAACCGTTGAGGAAGTCCTGCCGCCGCCAGGTCACACCGTTCCACACGTTGGTGTAGTCGTACTCCTCGATCGTCGGGTAGCTCAGCCAGCCGCCAGCGTCGCCGCGGTCGCGGTAGGG
>JAJYLG010000162.1 GCA_021787985.1 Chloroflexota bacterium | reverse complement strand
CCACGCTCGCCGCGACATTGTGCCTGCAGCCAGCCGTGTTCCAAAGCGGACCGCGCCCGGGGTCCCGAGCGCCGGCACGTGCCGGCCGGATTGCCCCGCCGGGCGAGGGGTGGGAGCCCCGACGGCTGTGGCCACGAAGCCCGACGCCTTCGACCTGGATCCCCTGATCGGGGAGTACTGCGCGACGTTCGCGAGCACGTGGGCGCCGAACACGCGCGCCATCTACGAGCGCGCGTTCGGCCTGCTCCGTGACTGGCTTACGCAGCAGGGACGTCCCTGCACGACGGACTCCCTCACGTTCCCGGTCCTCTCAGAGTTCGTGGCGCGTCTCAAGACCACTCCGCGCGCGTCCGGTGTCTGGCGCGGGGACCGCAGGGCCGTGGAGAAGAGCAGGCACGCCCCGGGACAGCAGACGCTCTCGCTCAACACCGTCAACGCGTACATGCGCAGCATCCGGGCGTTCGTCTCGTGGCTGGTGAGCGAGGGCCAGCTCAGCCGTGACCCGTTCCGGCGGTTCGACCGGCGTACGGGCCCCAACCCGCTCCTGCCCCACGAGGAGACCCCGACCAAGGGGGCCACCCTGCTCGACATCGAACGCCTCGAGCGCGGCTGCCGCGGCTCGGGGCCGCTCGATCTTCGAGATCAGGCCATCGTGTCGGTCCTCAAGACGACGACTGCCCGCAACTCCGTCGTCCGGCTCCTGCGAATCGACGACATCGACTTCGAGCGGGACCTGATCACCTTCCGGCGCGGCAAGGCGCTGAAGACGCTCGAGGTGGCCCTGCAGCCCGAGACCAAGGCCGCGCTCCTCCGGTTCATTCATCGCGGCCGCAGGCAGCTGATGCCCGGGTATCCCGTCCGCGGCCTCGAGCGAGTGGTCGTTGGTGCGGACCCAGGCTGGCTGTTCATCGCGCGCGATAACGGGCGCGGAACCAGGACGCGACCGCTGTCGGCGAACGGGCTCTCGCAGATGCTCACCCGTCGGTACAGGGCTGGCGGTGGCGACATGAGCTTCTTCGGGTCGCACAGGATCCGCCATGGTGCGGCCACGCTGCTCGCGAACAACGGCATGCCCATCGACGAGCTGAGCCGGTTCATGGGCCACAGCTCGACGGACGTCACCAGGAGGTACGCGCAGCACACCCCGCAGGCTCTGGGATCCCTGGCAGCGGATGCCATGGCGCGATCGGGCCTGGCCACGGCGGCACGACGGCGCCGGACCGCCTGACTCTCGTCGCGGCTACGCTGCCCGCCTGACGGGCTCTCGTGCTTCCGACATGAGCGCATCGAGCGGCGACACCCATGCAGCGTCGAACTGCGCTTGGAGAGCCTGCTGGGCGGAGGCCGGCCGAAGCCGCGCGTCGCCAGCGTGGCCCATGAGGCGCATGACGATCGGAAGCGGGTATGCCCCGGCGACTGCTTGGAGGTATGTCCGGCGCGTGTGGCGACAGGTCACCCACTCCCCAAGGCCCGCCAGTTCGCCCGCCCGCCGAAGCTGCTCATGGACCACTCGGGCGGTGATCGGCGCGCCCCGTTCGGACACGAGCAGCTGGCTGCGTCGAGGGCGATCCGTGCCAAGATCCCGGAGACTGAGCACCGAAGTGTGTCCGAGACGGATCACGCGTCTCGCGGCGCCGGTTCCGACCGAGACCGCCCACAGCGTGGAATCGAAGTCGGCCATCCGCACGGCGACGGCCTCGTGGCGCCGCAGGCCGGCGTCGATGCAGAGGGCGACGATGGCGCGGTCGCGGATAGGGTGTCGTGTGCGTCCGCTCGCGGCCATGACGAGGGCGACTTGTTCGGCATCGAGGTTCCAGGGCTCCATGCCGGAAACCTGGACAGATCCGAACGAATGTCAAGATGCGTCGACCATCGTCGGAGGGGCAAGCCCTCTCGCCCCGACCACTTACGGATATTCCGAACTCCTCCGGCAGCACGTCTGCGAGACCGTGCCGCACCGCGTGATCGGACAGGTGCGCCGTCGCCTCCTGCAGCCCAAGGACCTCCATCCGATCGAACAGGGCGTCGGCCACGAGCTGGCGGCCGGTCCCTCCCTTGGCCTTGGCCCAGGTGATCGGTAGCTCCTGCAGGTACTGGACGGCCATGTCCGCCGGGACCCCCTCCTCCTCGTGCGGTAGCCGCGCCCGGGCCTCCTCCGCGTCGAGCCGGCGCATGGTGGTGTCGAGCGTCGCGGTGTCGCGCTCGCGCAGGTAGCGGGTCATGGCCTGCTCGCGCTCGCGGGCGATGCGCGCCAGGGCGGCGCTGTCCGGCCCCGGGGCAGACGGGACGACGGCCCCCACCACGGCGGCCAGGGTGGAAGCGCCGAGTGAGGCTTCGGCGAGGATCCCCTCCACGACCTGCTCGTAGAGGTCCATGGGGTAGGCGTGCCCCGCGGAGCGACCGCGGCCGTGGCGGGCCTGGGGCGGACGGGCGGCCACGAACGCCGCGCAGACCTGGCGATGGCGGTAGTAGCCGGTGTCACCGGTGAGGCGGGTCCCGCAGGCGGCGCAGTAGAGCCGCGAGAGGGCATAGGGCCGGCGCGGATCGGCGGACCGGCCGCTGTTGGTGGCGCGCCGGGCCCGGGCGGCCTGCACTTCGTCCCACACCCGCTCGTCCACCACCGGCGGCCAATGGGTCGCCGATCCGTCGTGCAGCCGGCCGACGTACAGGGGCGAGGTCAACACGCCGCGCACGGTGAAGAGGGGTAGGTCGACCGCCGCGGCGACCTTCGCATCCGTCTCGCCGGCGGCGGAGAGGGCGAAGGCGCGCCGTACGGTTGTCAGGCGGTCGGGATCGGGTTCGAGGAGCTTGGCCTCGTTGCGACGGAACCCGTAGGGCGGATGGCCGCCGGGATCGCGCTGGGTGGCGCGCTTTGACGCGTAGCCTTCGCTGATCCGCCGCGACAGCCGCCGGCTGTACCGCTCGGCGTCCTTGGCCTCCTCGACGAGCTGGTCCCAGTGGCGCTCGCAGGTGGAGAGGATCTCCTCGTCCGCGAAGTAGACCGCCACGCCGGCCGGGTGCAGCGCGTCTTCGAGCAGGTTGAGCGTCTGGCGCAGGTTGCGCTGCCAGCGCGACACGTAGCCCATCAGCAGGACGTCGAACTCGCCGCGCCGGGCGGCGTCGAGCATGGCCGTCATCTCCGCGGAGCGGTACACCGTGCGCCCGCTGTGGGCCGCCCGCCAGACCAGGCCCGTGTCGGTCAGGCCGAGGCGGGCGATGGCGCCGTCCTGGAGCTCGGTCTGCGCCTCGGGGCCGTAGCGGTCGAACTGTCCAGGCGTGGACTCCCGGATCCAGCGCGCGGCCCGTAGGTCGCGCAACTCCGCCTCCGACGCCGGCACCCGCCTCGTCGCTTCGCCTCCACCACGCTGAACCGCTCCCGGGCGGCCGCCCGCTCGCGCTGCTCGGCCGCCCAGCGGTCGCGCACGAGCTGCGCCAGGGCCCGCACCAGGCGATCGTCGATGGGTGGAGTGTTGCTCGCGTCGGAGCCAGAGTCCAGGGGACGCTGGACGTGCACCAGCACCGAGATCGGCCGCGCCGCAGGGGCGGCTGCCCGTGTCCCTGCACGGGCGTCGGCCCCGGCCGTGCGGCCAGTGGTTGCCGCCGCCGACCGGCGGCCACGCCGTGCCGGTCTCAGCGGCCG
>JAJYLG010000161.1 GCA_021787985.1 Chloroflexota bacterium | reverse complement strand
ATCACGCCGCGGCCTCCTTCGCGGCCTCCTCGTCCATGCTCGCAAACAGCCGCGCCGCGGCGTCTGGCGAGAGCCGCTCATCGAGCAGCGGCAGGTAGATCTCCTCTTCCTTCGCGAAGTGCAGGACGATGACGGCGTGCAGTCCATATAGAACCTGTCGCAGTCTTGGCAGCTCGTCGGGGCGCACCGGGCCGCTTCCCACGACCGAACGGACGTCGTCAACCTGCCGTGCCAGGCGCGCGATCTCGGTGTGGTCACGCGCCATCGTGGCCGTGGCCCCCATCCCTCCGATGGCCCACTCGACCACCGGGTAGAGCGCCGCTTCCTCGACATGTGCGTGGACCAGCAGATGGCCGTGCAGGAAGGCGGTCGCGGCGGCCAGGCGGGCCGCGAGCTCGGTCGGTGGCAGCTGCTCGGCGAGATCCGCGATCTCCCGCAGCGCGTCAACCTGGGGGCGCAGGCTGGCATGCTCATCGCGCAGCGGCTGGGTGAGGCGGTCCATGGTCATGCTCCTCCGCGCGTCCGCGCCTTGCTGAGCGTCCGGGCCGGGCTCCGTCGTGGTCCCGTTCAGGCCGATCTCATTGCTGCAGCATGGGCCTGCTCCGGCGGCCGGCGCGGTGACTTCGGTCCGGTCGCGACGGCTCCACACGCCGCCGAGCCGGGTGGAGTGAAGTCACGGCCGCGCAGGAGCAGCTGGCGCCACGATGCTGCGCACCACGGCGATGGCGCAGCCACCGCCCGCTGGCGGCGAGCGCGAGGAGGCGACAGATATGGAACATGCAGCTCCCGTCGAGAAGGTGGTGAAGTGGCCTGGCCGGCCCGAACGGCCTGCGGCCCATCGGTCGCCCGTGACTCCTCGACCGCCGGTGGCGGCCCAGGCCGAGGAAGACGAGGCGTTCCTGCAGCTGACCGGCCTGATGCCGCTCGCAGCCGCCTGCCAGCACGTCGGGGTCGCGCCGGCGACGCTGCGCAGGCATCTCGCGCACGGCGAGTGCTACGGCCGCAGGATCGGCCAGAAGTGGTATGTAAGTGGGGAGGCGATCGAACGCTGGGCGAGGCGCCATCCGGCACACGGGACGCGCGGCCCGATCGACCGGATCGGCGAGCCGGCGTGTCCATGTCTCGAGTGCGGGCAACCGTTGGGGCGTGCCGCGGCGGCAGCGCAGCTCGGGGCACGCGCGGCACGAGTCCGGGCCCTTGGACGCATGCGCGATGACGAGCGACACATCGCCATCGACCTGCTCGGCTCGCTCGGGGCGCCTGGTCGCGCCGTTGGGTGCGCGAGCTGGCTGGCCGCGGTCGTCGACGAAGCCGCGACCGAGGCGGCGCAGACGGCCCTCGAGGCACTTCTCGCGTCCCTGGCGCGGCGTCTGTCCGCCGCACCGGCCGATGTCCTTGTCCAGCTGGATGACGGCGCCTTGCGCAACGCGATCGAGCTCACGTGACGCTCCGCGGTCGATCCGTCAAGCGTCATTGACGGGTCGACCTCTGCGAATCCGTGCCAAGCCAGGGGCAGCGGGTGGAGGTCAGCGCCGGTGCAGCAGCACCGTCCACTCCTCGGGCCCTGCCTGTTCCAGCTCCCACGCCACCCGTTCGGCGCAGTGATGGTCGATGGCGTGGCACAGCGGACCGACCTCGTGATCCGATCGCACCCGGGCGGTCTCGCCGGGCCGGAGCGCCTCGACGATCGCGCAGAGGGACCGGTGGCCAAGGTCCTGTCCCAGCAGTGCCGCTGCTCGCGGAGGGTACAGGTCCTCGGGGATCTGGGGAATGTCCAAGCCCGGGTGGTCCTCGTGGCGATGGTGGCGGATCTCGACGCGCACCGCGTGGCGCGGATCAGCAAGGCGTCCGGCGAGCGCGGCATCGGCGCGCGGCGCCTGTGCCGGGGTCTCTGCGGCATCCGGTCGGCGGTCTGCCGGGCCGTCCAGTTCGGCGGGCACGTGATGCTGGCGCATGTGCAGCCTCCGGTATGAGCGGAAAGGGCCGGCCGCCCGCGCGGCAGGCCCTCGAGCCGGCGCGGGTCCTGGCGTCCAGCAAACCGTAGCACGCATCTCGCGCCGTCCGGTGTCCTTCACCGTATCTGCACCCGCCGCTCCCCCACGCCGACATCGCAGTCGCCGTGGCCTGGCGCCAGCCGACCGGCCCACCGGGCAGACTCGCCACCCCCGGGCTGCCTGACAGCTATCCGTCCGCTGGCGAACCGACAGGTCGGAGGTCGTGTGGCATGGTCGAGCCGTTGGCGCTCGCACCGGGAGGATCGGGTCATGTGCATGGACTGTGGCTGCGGCGTGGCGCACGGGGATCCGGACCACGCCGATCCCCATCTCGTGGTCGAGGACCTCAAGCGGATGGCGGAGGCAGACGGCACCTCGGTTGCCCAGGTCCTCGCCAACATCAACCGGGCGGCGGAGCAGGACCGCGCCGAGCACCCCCAGGAGTGGCGCTAGCCGCGCGCCTATCCACCGGCCGCGTTCAGCAACCGGTCCAGTTCCCGGCGTACCGTCCAGTAGCACTCGCAGGTCACGGACTCCAGCCCGGGGCGATTCAACATGCGTATGCGGCCGCGGTGGTAGTCGATGAATCCGGCGTGCTGCAGGGCGAGCGCGCCCATCGTGACGCTTGGCCGGGTCGCGCCGAGCATCAGTGCGAGCACATCGTGCGTGACCGGCAGTTCATCGCCGCTGACCCGGTCGTGCAGCTTGAGCAGCCAGCGGGCCAGCCGTGCGTGGAGCGGATGCAGACGGTCACAACCGATCGAACAGGCGCGCACCGTCAACACCGCCTGGGCATAGAGCTGTAGCCGGGCGGTCAGCCACCGATCATGCTCGGCCAGCCCGACGAACACGTCGGCCGCCACGCGCAGGAACCGTCCTGCAACCACGGTCGACACCTCGAGCGGCGACTGACGAGACCCGAGGTACACAGCCAGGCCCGTCATCCCCTCGTACCCGGCGAGGTTCACCTCGACCGCCGTGCCGTCGGCAAGATGGACGATCTCCGCAAACACGCCCGTCTCGGGGAAGAAGACGGCTTCGATCGGCCGGTCCGCGCGCGCCACGACCCACCCGCGCGGCAGCATCACCTGCTGAGCGTACGCGGACAGCATCTCCAGGCTGGCAGGCGGCAGCGCGGTCAGCAGCAGGTTCCGGACCGCGCCCACGGGATACCCCCGCACCCGACCGTACGTGTCAGCCATGCCGATGTGCCGTGTGCCCGTGGGCAGCTCCGGCAGCCGGGCAACGCTCATCAGGTGACCGCTCGCTGCATGTGCCTGACCCCCTCGAACTCGCAGGTCAGCATGTGCATATCCCAACGATTCGCGCAATAACTCATTTCGGGAACGGCCGGTAGCATTCGCCAGTGACCATTGACCGGTATGCCGCGCTGGCCGACCCGAACCGGCGCCGGGTGCTGGCGGCCCTGGCAGCCGCGGGGGTGCTCGGAACGACGGCCGGCGAGCTGGCAGCCCAGCTCGGCCTGGGACGTTCGCTCGTCTCGTACCACTTGGCACAGCTAGCCGCTGCCGGGCTGGCGTCGGCCGCGCCCGATTCGACCGATCGGCGCCGCCGCTTGTACCGCACCCCGGTGCCGGTCGCCCCAGGCCACGCGACGGCCGTCCACGCGGCGCCCACCCGTGGCGGCTCGATCCGTCCGC
>JAJYLG010000065.1 GCA_021787985.1 Chloroflexota bacterium | reverse complement strand
GTCTGATCCGTACCTGCCAAGGAGGACTCCCCTGTCCAAGTCTACTGTCCCTTGCCCGTCCGTGGAGAGCGCTGCCATGAGGATCACCGGCATCCCAGGCAGCATGCTGGCGGTCGCCTGCCAGCGCTGGCCGGAGCTCAGTCCGGAGGCCAAAAGACGGTTGGCGATCATCGAGTGGCATCACGGGCACGGCGCGAACGTGAGCAAGACCTGCCGCCATTTCACCATCAGCCGGCAGACGTTCTACCGTTGGTACCGGCGCTACAACCCGAAGGACCTGCGTTCGCTCGAAGACCGCCCCTCGCGTCCGCGGCGCTGTAAGCAGCCGACCTGGACGGTCGAGCAGGTCCAGGCGGTGCGGCAGCTCCGCGAGCGCTATCCCCGCTGGGGCAAGCTCAAGCTGGCCGTACTCCTCCTCCGCCAGGGCCTCGTGCTCTCGGCCTCACGGGTCGGGCGTATCCTGCGCTACCTCAAACGCACAGGACAGCTCATCGAGCCCCTGCGGCGAACCGCAGCACGACGGCGCCAGTGGAAGCGCCAGTACGCCACCCGCAAGCCGCCACAGTACCGGGCACGTGCCCCGGGCGACATCGTCCAGCTCGACACCATGGACGTCCGTCCCGAGCCGGGCATCGTCCTCAAGCAGTTCACGACCGTCGATGTCGTCAGCCGCTGGTCGGTGCCCACCATCGCCAGCAACGCCACCGCCCGGCTGGCGACCAGGGCCCTCGATCAGCTCATCGCCCGCAGTCCCTTCCCCATCCGGGCCATCCAGGTCGACGGCGGCTCGGAGTTCATGGCCGAGTTCGAGCAGGCCTGCCACGACAAGGGCATCCGCCTCTTCGAGCTGCCCCCCCGCAGCCCAAAGCTCAACGGCCGTGTCGAACGTGCCAACCGCACCTACCGCGAGGAGTTCTACGACTGCTCCCTCGCCACCCCTACCGTCGCTGCCTTCTCGACCGACCTCCGCCGCTGGGAGCACACCTACAACACCATCCGCCCCCATCAGGCCCTCGGCTACCTCACGCCAGCCCAGTTCCTCGCCACCAACTTCCACATCCCCACCGAGGAGGTACTGTCACCCAGGTCATGAACCAGTACAACCACTCGCGCCCCGTCAGCGCCTGCGCTAACCTTCCCTCGCGGAGGACGCCATGCCAGACGAGACCCCCCAACGCGAAGACCTCGGCGAGGTCACCCAAGTCGACATCCAGCGGTTCGCGCTCGCCTGCGAGGACCGCAACCCGCTCTACTTCGACCCGGACTACGCCGCCGGCAGCGCGTACGGCGGCATCATCGCGCCGCCGACGCTGCTTACGTCGATCGTCCAGTTCGGCGCCGGCCGGCCCCTCGGTGACCTCCGGCACGACGGCCTGCCGCGGGGCCACACCCCCGGCGCGCCGGGCAAGTATCCGCGCAGGATGGCCGGTGGACAGGAGCTCGAGTTCCACCGCCCGGTCCGCCCCGGCGACCACGTGTACCGCGAGCGCCGCGTGACGAGCGCCGACGAGCGCCAGGGAGCGCGCGGCCCGCTCATGTTCGTCGTCACCGAGGAGCGCTACTACAACCAGGCGGACGAGCTGCTGGTCGTCTGCCGGAACACGGCCATTTACCGATGACCGCGCCCTCGGTTCGCCTCGGGGACGACGTCCGCCCCGGCGACGCGCTGCCGCCGGTCATCCGCACGCCGTCCGAGGTGTCGCTGTTCCTGTTCAGCGGCGTGACCTGGAACCCGCACCGCATCCACTACGACGCGCCCTACGCCGCCAGCGAGGGCTACGAAGCGCCCCTCGTCCAGGGGCATATGCACGGCGCGCTGCTCGTCCGCTGCGTGATGGACTGGATGGGCCCGCAAGGACTGCTGGAAACGTTCGGCTACCAGAACCGCCGCTACGCAATCGCCGGCGACACGCTCACGGCCCGCGGCACCGTCGGCGCCGTGATGGCAGACGCCGACGGCTTCCACGTCGAGATCGATCTGGTGGAAACGAACCAGCGCGACGAAGAGTGCGTGCGCGGACACGCCCGCGTGCGCCTGCCCCGGCGCGGCGGCTGACCCCGTCCGCTACCCCGCCGCGTCGACCAGACGCGCCACCAGCTCGAAGTGGTGCGTCTGGGGAAACATGTCCACCGGCTGCACCCACTCCACGCGGTAGCCCGCCGCGCCGAGCCGCTCCAGGTCACGGGCGAGCGTGGCGACGTCACACGAGACGGCGGCGATCACGACCGGCCGCATGTGCAGCACGGCGGCGAGCGCCTCGGGCGTCATCCCCGCCCGCGGGGGGTCCGCGATCAACGACCCGCCGCGCAGGCCGAGCTTCGCCAGCGCCGTGGCCACGTCGCCGTGCACCGGCTGCACCGCCTGCAGCCCAAATGTGTTGAACGTCGCGTCCGACACGGCGTTTCGGTCCGCCTCGATCGCCAGCACGCGCGTGTAGTCGCCACCGACCGCGGCGCAGAACAGCCCCACGCCGGCGTAGGCATCCACCAGCAGATCGCGCGGCCCGCCTGCCAGCCCCTCGCGTACCACCTCCACCAGCAGGTCCGCGGCCGGCGGGTTCGCCTGGAAGAAAGCATACGGCGAAACATGATAGCGGCGACCTGCCACCTCTTCCTCCCAGGCCTCGAGCTCCAGCGCGCGTCGCTGGTGCTCGCGGAGCACCGGCGCGACCGCCAGCTTGCCCGTCCGGGCCGACCCGCGCACCACTACGTCCACGTCCGTCTCCGGCAGCTCGGAGCGGTCGCCATCGCGCAGCCAATCATTGATCGGCTCGGTCGCGACCTCGCAGCGGTCCACGAAGACGACGGTGCGCGAGGAGTAGCCGAGCAGCCCAGGTACGCGCCCGCGCAGGTGAAAACGGACGGTGGAGCGGTAGCCGAAAGCCTCTGACGCGGCGAGGCAGTCCCGCACCAGCACGGGGTCCACGCGCCCGATGCGCTGAAGCTGCTCGCGCGCGATCTGCGTCTTGAGCGTCGCCTGGTGGGCCGACGCGATGTGCTGCCAGTCGCAGCCGCCACAGCGTCCCACGTACGAACAGCGCGGCTGAACCCGCCACGGCGACGGCGTGACCACCTCGGTGGTCCGCGCGCGCAGGAAGCTCCGCTTCACCGACAGCACGGCCGCATCGACGGTCTCGCCGGGGATGCCACCGTAGACGAACACCACCTGGCCATCGAGGCGACCGACCGCCTCTCCTCCGGCGGCGATGCCGGTCAGCTCGAGCCGCACTGTCTCTCCCCGTGAAGGAACCATCACACGGACAGTCTACGTGGTGCCCGCCCTTACCGGTGCGGAGCCCCCGCCAGTGCGCGGGGGCGGGCCCCCGCCTACCCGGCGTGGGCGGCTGGAGTCGGGGCGCTCTGTCTGGTGGAAGTCGTCGCCGTCGGCGCGGGCGTGTGCGTGGCGACGGGAGTCGACGAAGGGACCGGCGTCCGCGTGGCCACCGGCGTCGCGGTGGAACGCGGCGTCGGCGTGCTTGACGGCTGCGGCTTGCTCGTCGGGGCGATCGCGGGCGCGCTGGTCGCGGGGCTGCTCGGCGAGTCGCCGCACTCGTAGCTGTAATCCTTGAAGTTGCCGCGGTTGCCGTAGCCGGCGGCCAGCAGGTGGTCCGTAACCGCCGCGCCGACCGCCTGACTGCCGAACACGTGGGCGGCGATCTGCCCCGAAGCCCCGGGCAGCGGCAAGAGCATGTCCGCACAGCCCGGGCCGATGTAGCTCGTGACGGCTCCGTTCGGGAACATCGCGCCGCCGGGGCCGAACGACCCGCGCCGCAGCTTGTCGATGCCAATTGCCAGAGCGAGCTGCGCAAGGCCGGGGACCTTCACGTTCGGGATATTGGTGATGATCATCTTCTGGTACTGGCGGTACACACTGAGCATCTTCCGCGGGGAGGTGATCATCCCCAGCGACAGGGCCTTCCTGGCGACCGCCATCAGCACCTGCTGCTGACGCTGGATGCGGCCGAAGTCGCTGTCCGGTCGCATCCGGGCATAGGCCAGCGCCACCTCCCCGTCCATGTGGTAGGTGCCGGGCTTGAACTCCGCATAGTCCTGGTGCCTCTCCGGAATCTGGACCTGGTCGGAGTAAAGGTACTTCGTGACATGGATGTCGACGCCGCCCACGGCGTTGACGATCTTCACGAACCCGGACCAGTCGACCACGATGTAGTAGTCCACGGTGATGCCGTAGTTCAGTTGAAGGGTGTCCTTCAAGAGCTGTGGGCCGCCGCCCGGGTAGTGGTAGATGTACCCCCATTCATACGCCGTATTGACGCGGTCCCACATGTACGAGCCGGGGTGCCTCGGGTCGGGTATCTTCACGAACGTGTCGCGCGGGATGCTGAGGATGCCACCGGTCTTCGTCTTCGGATCGATGGTCATCAGCATCAGCGAGTCGCTGCGCGTGTCGTGCAGCGGCTCCTTAGCCTCCATCGCGTAATCCATGCCCAGCAGCGCAATGGTGACCCGATGACCGACCGGGATGTCCGCGGCGGAGACGCCCGGCAGCGCCCCCAGGACGCTCGGCATCGAGATGGGGTTCGAAGGGAAGTAGAAGTGCTGCACTCGCAGCACGGCGAACGAGGCGGCATAGCACGAAGCCGCGGCCGCCAATGCCAGGCATACAATCCAGCGCCGGACATGCCGGCGAGGGGTGCGGGAGACCCTCGTCGAGGTAGCCACAACTCGCAGCGTAGCGGACGGCGCGTCAGGGCCGCGCCGCGACGGCGTCAAGAGGAGGTCACGGGCTGGCTGTCGGGCTCGCTCGCTGTGAGGAGGGAGAATGAGCTGGCGTCGGCCCGGGGGTGTGCGTCGCGGTCGGGCTGATGGTCGCGCCCGGCGTGCCAGTGGCGGTCCGCGTCGGCGTGCCGCTGGCGGCGGGGGTCGGCGTGCGGCTGGCGGCGGGCGTCGGCGTGACGGTCGCGGGTGGAGGTGTGGCCGTGCTGCGCGGCTCGGGCTGCTCCACCGGCGTGGCGCAGCTACGCGCGTAGTCTGGGAATGCGGAGAGCGTGGTGTAGCCGGCTGCCGCCAGCGCCGCACGGGAGCCCTCGCCCGCGTCCACGGAGCCGAACACGTCCGTCACCACCTGCGCCGTCTTCTCCATCAGCGGAAGCAGGAGCGCCGCGCAACCCGGCCCCGTGTACGCCGCGACCGCATCCGAGAGCGAGCCGAAACGCGCATTGTCCAGTCCGATGCTGTTCGCGAGCTGGGCCAGCCCAGGTGCCCTGATGTCCGGCAGGTCAGTCTCGATGGCGTCCTTGTATTTGTGGTAGATATCCAGCCAGCGGCTCACCGCCCCCAGCTTCAGGGCCTGCCTCGCCACCGCCACCATCACCTGCTGCTGGCGCTTGATCCGGCCAAAATCACTGTCCGGCCTCATCCGCGCGTAGGCCAGCGCCGTCTCGCCGTCCATGTGATACTCGCCCGGCTCGAAGCGCGCGAAGTTCTGGTGCTTGCTGGGGATCTGTACCTGGTCGGAATACAGGTACTTGTCCACCGTGATGTCCACTCCGCCGACCGCGTCCACGATCAGGCGAAACGCATCCCAGTCGACCCCCACGAAGTAGTCGACATGGATGCCGTAGTTCAGCTCGATGACGTCCTCGAGCAGTTGCACCCCACCGCCGGGGTACTTGTAGATGAAGCCGTACTCGTAGGCGGTGTTAATCCGGTCGCGCTTCGGGCCGCTGTACCCCTTCTCCGGGTACTTCAGGTAGCTGTCACGTGGGATGCCGATGACGCCGGCGCTGTGGGTCTTCGGATCGAGGGTGATGAGCTGGAGGGAATCGGTCCGGCTGTTGTGATGCCGGACGGTCGGGTCGTTCCGCGGCCCGGCGCCGCTATCGAACCCGGCGAGCAGGATAGTAATGCGTTTGCTCTCGACCACATCGGCCTTGGTCACGCCCGGCAAGACACTGCCTCCCAGCACGCTCGGAAGCTTGAATGGGTTGCTCGGCAGATAGAAGTGCTGCACCCGGATGACGGCGAACACCGCGGCGTAGCCGCTGACGAACGCGGCCATGCAGAGCGTCAGGCCGGCCACCGCGGCCCGTCGCCACGGCGCCTGGCGCCGGGACATGAATCGCGCTTCATTCACCATTTCAAGCTACCGACCGGATCCCGCCGCGGCAACGGTCGCCCCGGCCGTCCGCCCCATCGCCCGACGCTTTGCTACGCTCGTGGTGTCCCGTCCGAAAGGAGCACCGATGACCGCCGACGCCGCTGCTGAACGCTCCGACCGCCTCCTCGGCCTTGCCCATCGCCTGGCGGAGGAGTTCGCGGACCGGGCGGAGCAGTACGACCGGGAGAACCGCTTCCCGTTCGAGAATTTCGAGCGGCTGAAGCGGGAGCGATACACCGCCCTCACCATACCGCAGCGGTTCGGGGGACTCGGTGCGGACCTGACCGAGTTCGCGCGCTGCCAGGAGGAGCTGGCCACCGGCTGCGGCTCGACCGCGCTGGCGGTCAACATGCACCTGTTCGCGCTGGGCGCGCTGGGCGAGAACCCTCCCCACGGCCCGCAGGGCGAGCTGCTTCTGCGTACCTTCGCCAGCAGCGGCATGATCCTCGGCGGCGGCTTCACCGAACCTGAGATCGGCGGCAACTGGGGCTACCCGACCACCACCGCGGTCGAAGAGGGCGGCATCTACCGCATCAACGGCCGCAAGGCGTTCACCAGCCTCGCGCCGATTATCGACTTCTTCGTCATCCTCACCAGCGTGCAGCACGCCGACGGCTCACGGCGCATCGGCACGTTCGTCATCCCGCGGGGCACGCCCGGCATCGAGATCGTCGAGAGCTGGGATACGCTCGGCATGCGCGCCACCCAGAGCCACGACGTGCTGCTCAGGAACGTTGCCGTGCCGGCCGCCTTCCTGGCGCAGGAGCGCGACCTGGGGATCGCCGACGAGGCGGCCGTGCTGCTGTTCGCCTGGTTCGCGTGCTCCATCGCGGGCGTTTACACCGGCATCGCGCGGGCGGCCCGCGACTTCGCGGTGCGCTATGCGCGCGAGCGACGCCCGGTAGTGCTCGAGCGGCCCATCGGCCACATGCCGGGCGTGCAGTTCGCCGTCGCCGAGATGGACGTGTCCCTCGCCGCGATGCGCGCCCTACGAGACGAGACGGCGCGCGCCTGGGTCGAGGGCCGCATCCCACGCGACCCCGAAGGGCTGGCGCGCGTGATGTACCCCAAGTTCTTCGCCACCAACCAGGCGATCGCCGTGGTGAGCACGGCCATGGGGATCGTCGGCGGTGCCGCGATCTCGAAACGGCTACCTCTTGAGCGGTATTATCGTGACGTCAGGGCGGGCACATTCCACCCGCTTGGCAACGACCAGGCGCGCGAGTTGTTCGGCAAAGTGGCGCTCGGCATCGGCCCGGACACGGAGCCACGCTGGGGCTGAGCTGCACCGGAAGGGCGGGCCGCACGATGGCAGGTTCAGGGCTCTCTTCCGACCAGCGCCGGTTCTGGGAGTCGGTGCTGCGCGAGATCGACGCGCGGGACTTCTTCGAGGATGACGGCCCGCCGGTGGCCGTCCACCCCGGCGACCTCCGCCGGGCCGACCGCGTTGAGCTCCCACCCGGAGCAGCCGGGCGCCGCCCACGGCGTTCGTTCCACACGCGCGGGTTCCCGCGGGCGCTGACCTCCGTGCTCTTCGTGCTGCTGGCGCTGGCGTCGCTCGCCATCGCGGCGCTCAACTTGTACGTGGTCCTCCACTGAGGCTCAGGGAGTCGAGCGCACCACTACCACGCTGACGTTGTCGGGCCCGCCGCGGTCCAGCGCCAGCGCGACCAGCGTGCCCGCGGATTCTGCCGCCGAGCCGCGCGTCGCCAGCGCGATCTCGTCGTCGGACACCACCTCGTGGAGCCCGTCGGAACAGAGCACCAGCACGTCATCCGGCTCCAGGTTCATCGGCCCGAGCGTGTCCACGGCGACTTCGGGCTGTCCACCGACGCTGCGCGTGATCACGTGGCGGTATGGGCTGACCAGCGCCTCTTCGGGCGTCATCTGCCCGGCAGCCACTTGCTCCGCCACGTAGGAGTGATCGCGCGTCAGCCGCTGCGGCCGACCACGCCGGACCAGGTACGCCCGTGAGTCGCCCACATGCGCCACGTAGAGCGTGTCATGGAAGATCGCGGCGGCGACCACGGTCGACGCCATGCCGCGGTACTCGGGGCGCTGGGTGGCCCAGCCAAAGAGCGCCGCGTTCGCCTGCTCGATCAGCCGTGCGAGCCGTTCGGCGGGGTGCCGCCCGCGCACGTTGCCGTACTCGCGGCGAATCGCGTCGACCACCGCCCCGCTCGCCAACTCGCCGGCGACGGCGCCGCCCACCCCATCGGCGACCGCGAAGAACGACGTCCCGCCCTCCTGAGGCAGGCAGAGGACCGCGTCCTCGTTGTGTTCACGCACCAGCCCCGGGTGGGAACGCCATGCGGCGTCAAGCTGCATCGATCATGAGCCTCCTCCGTCCACCGCGAAGACCTGGGCGTCGATGTACGACGCCGCCGGCGACGCGAGGAACACCACCGTCCCGGCCATCTCGTCCGGCTCGCCGATGCGCCCAAGCGGTGTCTGGCGAAGCGCGTTCTCCAGGATCTGCGGGTTGTCCCACAGCGCCCGTGAGAACTCCGTCCGAATCAGCCCGGGCGCGATGCAGTTCACCCGGATCCCCTGCCGGCCCCACTCCGACGCCATGACGCGCGTCAGCATGATCAGCGCCGCCTTCGATACCGAGTAGCAGCCGAGGCCGAACGAGGGCCGCAGACCGCCCGTGCTGCTCACGTTGATAATGCTTCCGCCGCCGTTCGCGATCATGTGTGGCCGGCACAGCTTGCTGAGCTGCCAGGCCGCCCGGACATTCGTGCTCATGATCACATCCCATGCGCGGTCGTCCAGGCTCTCGATCCCGCCGAAGACCGGGTTCGTGCCGGCGTTGTTCACCAGGATGTCGATCCGGCCGAACTCGGCGATCGTGCGCTGGACCAGGTTCTCGAGCTGCGCCGATTCGCGGACGTTCGTCTCGACGGCGATCGCCACGCCGCCGCGCTGCCGGATCTCGTTGACCACCCCTTCCATGTCGGGCAGCTTACGCGCGGCCACCACCACGCGCGCGCCGGCCTCGGCCAGCGCCAGCGCTATCGAGCGCCCGATCCCCCGGCTTCCGCCGGTGACGATGGCGGACTTGCCATCGAGGGAAAAGTCAGCGACACGTGCCATGATGCCTCCCGCGTGGGTCAAGGTCGCGTGAACTAGGGTAGCGGCAGGCGACCCGTTACCGCACGACCGCCCTCCGCTCGTACGACCGTAGGCGCTACCGGGCGTGTGTGACCCGTAACCGGCTGTTCACCCGCCGTTCACTCGGCGGAAACGCCGGCGCCGCAACATGAGATCTGCGGGACGCGGCCGCCATCACGGGCACATGGACCCGTCCTCTCCCCCCGGACCCCGGACCCCGCCGCGCGGCCTGCGTCCCGCCGCGTTCGCCCGCGGCGGCCGCCACACTGGTGGTCGCACGGCGCCGTGCGCCGCCATTCGCGTTCGCACGGACCGTCGTCACCTCCCCAGTGTGCCCCGGTTCGCCGGATTCTCCTCGTCCGGCGCCCAGCGCGCCGGGTTGCCGTCGATCAGCTCGATGGTTCCGGCGGTTTCCTCGCGGCGGACATGGTCTTCCGTCCAGCCGCGCGCCTGGATGGCCGGGTCGATGAGTTTGGCGCGAGTGTCGGCCTCGGAAAGCAGCAAGGCAACCTCACCGCCGAGGGACCTTCAGGAACCTTACATACCACGCATCCTGATCTTCGGACAACGGAACGGATGTGCGTAGTCCTCGGGATTCGCGGCGAATTTTCCGGGCCGTCCCTTCCCCACCGAGACGAGGTGGATGCATTCTGCGGACAGGAGGCGCTCCGTGACCCTCTACCTTGACTCGGCCCGGCCGGACGACGCCCGGCGAGCGGCCGCGCTCGGCTACGTGGGCGGCATCACCACCAATCCCAAGCTCCTGGCCGCCACCGGATGCCCGCTGGAGGAGAGCGTGGCGGCGCTGCTGGCGATCCTTCCCGGCCCGCTCTTCTTCCAGCCGCTCTGCGACGACTACGACTGCATGCGCCGCCAGACCTTCCAGTTGCGCAACGTGGACCCGAGCCACCTGATCGCCAAGCTCCCCTGTACCCGCGACGGGCTGCGGCTGGTGGCCGACATCCACCGCGATGTGCGCTGCGGAGTGACGGCGGTCTACTCGCCGGCCCAGGCGCTGGCGGCAGTCGAGGCGGGCGCGGCCTTCATCCTGCCGTACTTCAGCCGGATGATGCGCCACCTGCCCGATGCGCGCGGCACGCTGGGCGCCATGCGGGCCGTCATCGACCGGGCGGGGACGGGCTGCCGGCTGGTGGTCGCAAGCGTCAAGACGCCGGACGAGGTCGTCGAAGCGCTTCTCGCGGGCGGGCACGACATCACCGCGCCGATCGAGGTGCTCGAAGGGCTATCGCAGCACGAGCTGACGACTACCGCGATGAAGGAGTTCATGGAGGCTGCCGCCACGCTCCGCCCGCGGCCGCACGCCTGAGCCCCCACCCGTCCGCGGGGGCGGGCCCCCGCCTTCCTCCGCCGAGGTGCATTGCGCGCGCGGGGTTCGCCACCGCACCATAGGAACGCACGACCGTACCACTCAACGGACGGGACCCGGAGGTGACGCATGGAGCAGGCGAGTTACGTTCCGTTGGCCAGCATCCGCATCCTGGATTTCACCCGCTACCAGCAGGGACCGTATGCGACCGTGATGCTCGGCGACATGGGCGCCGAGGTCATCAAGGTCGAGGACCGCGAGCGCGGCGACCTGGGGCGGCGCCTGTGGCGCGAGCCCGACGGATTCTCCGCCTTCTTCGAGGCGCTGAACCGGGGCAAGCGCTCGATCACGCTGGACGTGCGCAAGCCCGAAGGGCGCGAGGTAGCGCTGCGCCTGGTCGGTCGCTGTGACGTGGTCGTCGAGAACTTCCGGCCCGGTGTGATGGACCGCCTCGGCCTCGGCTACGAGCACGCGCGCAAGGTGAACCCGCGGGTCATCTTCGCCTCGGCCTCAGGATTCGGCCCGCGCGGACCGCGCGGCCGCTGGCCCTCCTTCGACCAGGTGGCACAGGCCGCGTCCGGCTGGATGCACGCGCTCGGCGGGCCGGAGGGCGAGCCGCGCCTGGGGCTGCCGGGAATGATGGACCAAATCGGCGCCATGATCCTGGCGTGGGGCATCACCACCGCGCTCCTGGCCCGCGAGCGGACGGGCGTCGGTCAGTCGGTGGACGCCTCGCTCCTCGGCACCGCCATCGCCCTGCAGGCCGTGGACGTCACCCACTCGCTCCGCACCGGACGGGTGAACTACCCGCGCCGCCGCACCACCCCGATCGTCGGCCACTTCCAATGCGCCGACGGCCGCTGGCTGATGGTCGGCGCGGTCGACCCCAAGATGTGGCTCAACCTGTGCCAGGCGCTCGACCGCCCCGACCTGCCGACCGACCCGCGCTTCAAGAACGGCTACGTCCGCGAGACCAACCACCTCGAGCTCGAAGCGGAGCTGGAGCAGGCTTTCCTCACGCATGACCGCGACACCTGGATCCGCCTCCTCCGCGAGGCCGACGTGCCCGTCGGCCCCGCCAATACCTACGTTGACTTGCGCGAAGACGAGGACGCCCACGCCAACGAATACGTGGTCCGCCGCGACGATTCCCGCTGGGGCGACCTCGAGGTCGTGGGCTGCCCCGTTCGGCTGAGCGCCACGCCCGCGCGGGTGGGCGACGACGCGCCCGAGCTCGGCGCCGACACCGACGCCGTGCTGCGCGAGCTCGGGTTCAGCGAAGCGGAGGTCGCCAAGCTCCGCGCGGATGCGGTGATCTAGCAGAGTCTCGACAACTCCGTTTCGACCGTCCGCCCACCCCCTTCCTGGTGTACAGACCAGGAAGGCGGTGGGCTTCCTATCTGGAGGACAGCCCCCGGCCCCACCACAGATCCGCCCTCGCCCGCCGTCCGTATGTCCGATGAGACGCCCAGGTGGAGGTCGCGCACCGTGCGCAGGCTGCTCGGGGTTGCCGCCCCGCTCCTCGTCCTCATCGCGGCGGCGAGCGTCGCCTGCAGCTCAGGCTCGAGCTACGGCAGCAGCCCCGGGACGCCCCAATCCGGCGCGACCCAGGCCGGCCGCGCGGCCACGACGCCCACGTCGAGCGCGCCGCCGGGCGGCTACGACTACGGTCATGGTTATGGCTCGTCCAGTCCCACGGCTGCCGCGACGGCGGCCGGAGCGGGCACGAGCGTGTCGATCAGCGGGTTCGCCTTCCACCCGGCCGCGCAGACCGTGAAGGTAGGCTCCACTGTCCGCTGGACCAACGACCAGCAAGGCTCGCCGCACACGGTGACCTCGGACAAGAAGGGGCTGTTCGACAGCGGCACCCTTCAGCCGGGCAGCGGGTACAGCTTCACGTTCAGCTCACCGGGCACGTTCACCTATCACTGCTCGATCCACCCGTCCATGAAGGGGACCGTTGTAGTGACGTCCTGACCTCCACCCGGGAGCGAGGGAAAGGGGCGAGGGCCCGGAAGGCGGCCGCGGTGCCGCCCTCCGGGCCCGGTTGCTCCGTGCCGCTGAGGCGTTCAGGATGCGGCGCGCCGCGATCGCCCCACGGTCTCCGGCTGGGTCAGGTGCCGGACCAGCTCGTGCAACGCCCGCTCGGCGATGGCGGAGAGGCCGAGGAAACGGACGCCGCAGGCGGTGCGTCCGTCAGGCTCCTTCCGTGACCAGCGCACCGTGCCGGCAACGGTCACCGAGCCGCCGGGGAGCGGTAGATCCGCGCGCAGGAGCGAGCCGGAGGCGACCGGCGTGGGTACCTCGATCTGCATCCCGCCGGTCGAGATGTCGGTGCAGATCACCTGGTTCACCAGGTCGCCCGCGCCCGGCATCCACACGTGCGGGAGGGGCACCGAAACCGGGACCCGGCTTGCCCGCCGCTGCTCCACCAGCTCAGCCTGGTCCGGCATCTCGATCAGGGCCGCGACACCCGGCGAGGGGCGAACGTCCAGCACGCGCGCGCTGAAACACGCCGAGCCGCTGCCGATCGAGACACGTACGGTGACCATCTCGTCAGGTCGGAGCATCGCGGGCGCCGCGAGGTCGCGCATGCGCATCTCGATGCCTGAGCCGTCCGCCGCACGGGCCAGGACGGCACCGCGAATGACGAGCGGCCGCTGCTGGCTCTCGATCACCGCCGGCCGTGGCCAGGCGAGCATCTCTCGCAAGCTGGACTCGTTGATCGTCTCGTCAGGCATGGAACGCTCCTCAAGATGCCCACAGGTGGGTGGACGCTCGCTGCAGGAACAGCACGTGGCGGGCGATAGCGTCCGCCGTGGCGTCACCAAGGCCGAAGAACTGGACGCCGCACAGACAGCCCGACTCGCGCTGCCGCGTCCAGCGCACACAACCTGATACGTCCAATGCCACCTCACCGTCGAGGACGAAGCGCAGGTCGAGCGTCTGGCCCTCGATCACCGTATGGCTCACCAGCGCTTGCGCACCGCCGCTCGACAGCTCCAGGAGCCGGCAGCTCAGCCGTTCGGGACGGCCACCGTCGCCGTAAGCCACCGCTTCGCTGCACTGCATGTCGGTGGCGACACGCGCCCCGCCGCCGCCGTCCATCGACTCGGGCTGCTCGACCAGACGCAGATACAGGCGGCCGCGCGAGCCGTCGTGCAGCTCCACGCGCGCGGCGGCGCGGTACGGGCGGCCGTTCATGACCGGGAAGACCGTGACCTCGCTGCCGTTTTCCGGCGCGGGCCCGCGCCCCAGCCTGCCCGCCACCAGGTCCCCGTCCACGACGAGCACCCGAAGCACCGCGGGCTCGTGGCGCTCGCCCGTCGCGACCAGCATCCGCAAGCCACCGACGCGCTGGCACGAGCTGGCAGTGAGGGCCGTCATCTCCCGATCGGTCACCGCCGATTCCTTTCCGGATACCGCACCGAGCAGGGTATCTGTCGTGTGTATCGGCATCCCGGACCGCCGCCTCCAGTGGACCACGATCCCCCGCGCGCCCCCAGCGGCAAGAGCCAGCGTATACTTCGCTCGCGGAGGTGGACCCATGGCGCGCGTCGTCTCCCTTACGGAAGCCGCCCGGCTCGTGCCAGACGCCGCGACCATCGGTCTCGTGCCGAGCATGCCGGCCGCCACGCTCGCTCGCGAGCTCGTCCGCCGCGGCGCTCGGCGGCTTCACCTGGTCTCGGTCCCGTCCGGCAACCTGGTCGTCGACCTGCTGATCGGTGCTGGCTGCGCCGACACCGTGGACACCAGCGGCGTCTCCATCGGCGAGATCAGCTATGCCCCCTGGTTCCGGCGCCGCGCCCAGGACGGCTCGCTGCGCGTCAACGACGCGACCTGCCCGGCCCTCATCAACCAGGTCCGCGCCGCCGCCATGGGCGTGCCCTTCCTCCCCATCCAGGGCCTCATCGGCAGCGACTTCGAGAAGCTGCGCCCGGACTGGAAGGTGATCGTCGACCCCTTCCACCCCGCCGCCAGGGTCGCGCTCGTGCCCTCGCTGCCCGTGGACGTGGCCCTGCTGCACGCCTACCGCGCCGACCGTGACGGCAACGTCGAGCTCTACGGCGGCAGTGAGGCCGCCCTCCTCGCCCGCGCCGCCAGCACCGTGATCGTCTCGGCCGAGGAGGTCCTCGACCGGCCACTGCGGTCCGTGCGCCGAGGGCGGACGCTGCTCCCGGCGCGCCTGGTGGCGGCGGTCGCCCACGCGCCGCGCGGCTCGTGGCCCGTTGATGCGCCGGGCCTCTACCCGGCCGACTTCGCCGCGCAGGAGGCCTACGCCGAGGCCGCGGCCGCCGGCGGCGAGACGTGGACTCGCTGGCTGCACGGGTTCCTGGCCGGGCCCGAGGCCCCCCGCTTTCGGGAGGGCAGGCTGCTGGCGGGATGACGACCGCCACGCTCCCGCCCGACGTCTGGATCGTCTGGCAGCTCGCCCGCCACGTGCGCGACGGCGAGACCGTCGCCTCGGGCGAGGATAGCGCCCTGGCCGCCTCCGCGGTCCTGCTGGCGAAGCACACGCACGCGCCGCACGCCACGGTCTTCTGCTTCCACCTGCCCGCGTGGTTCCCCTTCCAGGAGGGAAACGGCGAGTTCTTCGACCTGGCCGCCCGCGGCCGACTCGACCTGTTCTTCCTCAGCGGCGCGCAGATCGACCGCCGCGGGAACGTGAACCTGCACGCCATCGGCCACCCGTGGGAGGCGCCGCCGAAGGTCCGCTTCCCCGGCGCGCGCGGCTCGGCCGTCCTGACCGCCACGGCCGGGCGGGTCGTCCTCTACAAGACCGAGCACAGCGCACGCGGCCTGGTGCCCGCGGTGGACGTCCGCTCGGCCGTCGGCCGCTACGCGGAGGGCGTGCGCCGCGGCCGCGGGGTCGTGGCGCTACACACGCCGCTGGCCGGCTTCACCATGAGCGAGGCGGGCGAGCTGGAGCTGGCGTCGCTGGTGCCCGGACATACCGTGGAAGAGGTGCGCGCGGCCACCGGCTGGCCGCTTCGCGTCCGCGAGCCGTTCGAGACGGTCCCGCCGCCGCCGCCGGAGGCGCTGGACGTGCTCACGACGGTCGTGGCGCGCGAGATCCGGCCCGCATACCCGCTGATGGCGCGGACGCTGCGGACGCTGCGCCGCCGGCTGGCCCGGTTCTGAAGGGTCCGCCCTCCACACTCGCGGATCACCACCCCGGAATCCGTCACGCCAGTCCATTCGGTTCTGGAATACCAACTGCGCCGGCCATCTGCCTCGCGAAGTCATGCCAGTCGGGGCCGGACCGCCCAAGGACTTGGGCTGCGTCGAACCAGGAATTCGTCGTCGGCGACTCTGCCTGGAGTCTGCTCATGTCCAGTCCCTTCTTCGTGATGATCGTCCAAAAGTCGCGAAATCCCTCAGCCTTTGCCTTCTGGTGCGATTTCTCGGCCTCACCGGCACGATTGTGCGCGTTGCTCTTGTCAGTCCCGCCCTTAATCTCGATGGCGACCGTGTTTCGAAGCGAGCCGCTGAATTCCTCCTGCACGCGCACGTCCGGATCAGAAGCGAGCGAAATCAGGACTATCCGACCTGAGGCGTTTCGCACCTTGAGCCGTCTCTCAGTTCGCTCAGCCACGAAGTCTTTGACTATCTCGCCTACCGACAGGAACACGTCAATGGTTGCCTGCTTCCCAATAGCGTTGTTGTTCGCCCCTTGGAACTGCGACCCGATGGTTAGGAGAGGCAGCTCAGCTATGTCGCGAGGCGTGACGGTCGGCGACAGCTGTCGCACCAGTTCCGCCAGCGACTCGCCCATGGCCTTGCAAAAGTCGGGGAGGGCGGCCCTTGGGGTCGCTCCCAGCGAGCCGCGCACCTCCATCGACCGAAACGGCCTCATTCCTGTCCCGGCGCCGTAGAACGTCTTCTGCGGAACGCCGAGCAAGAGCCTGTAGTAGCCGACTAGAGTCGGTTGCGCTTCCAGAACGGCAGGCACGGGGAAAACGTCCTCGTCGCGGATACCCGCGCTCGCGAGCATCTGCTGCGCGTCGGCCGGGGCGAACTCTCGGATCTGCTGTTTAACCTGGGCTGGATCCGTGCGCCGGAGGGCCTCTCTCAGCGCGTCAGACAGCCAGGTCTTGCGCGCAGCCACCAAGAGCTGGTGGAATCCGACTTGCCGCGACGGTGGCGGGAGACTGACTGCCACGCTACACTCGGTGAACGCGCCCGTTCAGCCGCCGTTCGGCCAAACGCACGTATTCGGGGTTCAACTCTATTCCTACGAAACGCCGGCCAAGCTTCAGGGCAACGACGCCGGTCGTGCCGGAGCCGATGAACGGATCGAGCACGACATCGTTCGGCCGCGTCCCCAGGGATATGCACGGTTCGACAAGCGCAGGCGGGAAAGTGGCGAAGTGCGCTTCCGAAAACGCCTGCGTGTGGATGTCCCAAACAGTGCGAATGTTGCGCCCCTTGGGGCCGCGCATCGCCTTGGAATCGTAGTAGTACCGTTCGCTCTTGCTGAAGAGGAACAGGTACTCATGGCTGCGTGTGGGCCGGTCCTTGACGCTCTCAGGCTGGCAATTCGGTTTGTTCCACACAATGTCAGCGCGAAGGTACCAACCCGCCTCCTGAAGGGCGAAGGCAAGCCTCCAAGGGACGCCAATCAGGTCCTTCGGTTTCAGGCCTTCTGGCGTTGGCGGTCGGATATCCATCGCCCGCACAGGGTTCTTCTTATCCGGGGCGCGCCACGTTCGCCCGCCCGAGGTATACGAGTCTCCGATATTCAGCCACAGGGTGCCGTCGTCGCGAAGGACACGCCGCACCTGGTCGAAGACGACGACGAGCGCGTCCAGATACGCTGCCAGCGAGGATTCGAGGCCGACCTGCCCGTCGATGGCGTAGTCGCGAAGCGACCAATATGGAGGGGACGTGACGCACGCCTGGAACACACTGTCTGGGATCTGAGCAAGGATCGTTTTGCTGTCGCCGGCAACCAGTGCGGAATCTGTCGTCCCATTGTCAAACAGAAACGCCAGCGGCTCCGGCGCTTGACCGGGCCAAGTGACCCGGACTAGCTGCTCCCGGGGCAGTAGCTCGAGTTGGCGCGACACGCAGCGGCTTCCTTGCAACCCAGACCGGAACGTATGTCCTTCCCAAACATTAGCCGGCCATGCGGCGTCTGTCAAGATGGCCGGGATAGTCCCTGATCCGCGAGTACAGTTTCGCGAGGCGCCCCCGGACGCTGCACACTCCCCATCAAAGACACAAGGATGCGGATACGTGCGGAAACCCTTGTCCAACGCTCTGGATATCGACATTGCCGGCGGCCTGACCAAGACGGTGATGCGCCACGCAGGCGTGGCGCTGCTGGTGAAGATGGGACGGCGCAGCGGCGTGACGGCGACTGCGAAGAAGCACCTGCCGCGGGAGGCGTCGGCCAGAGGCATGGGCTAGGGGAAGTCCGTCGAGCGCGTCTGCTGCTGGACGCCTTGGGTGGCGACTGCCTGGATGACCTCGACAGCGTGCGCCGCGACCGTGGTTTGGCGGTACCGGTAGGCTCTGATCTGCCCGTGCCGTTCACGGCACGCTGGTGGCTGAACCGCTTCCACAAGGCGGATGCGCCGACGGACCGCCCGCGGGAGGGCAGCTTCATCCCGCCCGAGTCGGCAGCGCTGGCGGGCTTGCCGGCGGCGGTGCAGCGGAGCGTGCGCACCGTGTCGCGGCCGTCCAACCGGCCACTGCCAGCACCAGAGCCACGACAACCCCGACCAGGCTCGAGCGAAGCATGCGGCCTACCATCGGGTCCCTCCCTGTACCGCGATTGCCCAGCCGTCGGCGATCTTCAGCGCCTCGCCCAGCGGCAGCCCGGCGCCCCCGACCATGCAATTCAGGCCGTTGACGACGAACCGCACCGTCACCGCGGACTGCCAGGGGTTACCCGGCCGATGGCTGCTGATGACGGCAGGCAGGCCGCCGACCGTTCCGAGTGTCTGGACCTCCGACGACGCCAGTGCTCCCGAGTTCGATGGGTCCGCTGGGTACACCCAGACGTCCACCAGCGACCCCGCGGGAAGCCTCATGCACCCGATGCTCAGCTCGTGCTGGCCGGGCTTCGTCAGGTGGTAGCCCAGCCCGACGTCGTCGCGGGTCCCGTCGGCATAGATGACGTAGCTCACTTCGACGGTGGCGAG
>JAJYLG010000064.1 GCA_021787985.1 Chloroflexota bacterium | reverse complement strand
TAGTCTGTAGTCACAAGGAGGCTATGATGGCTCTCCGCGTCGGGGTGCGGGCGCTCAAGGCTCAGTTGAGCCATTACCTCCAGCTCGTCCGCAGCGGGCAGGAGATCGAGGTCACGGACCGCGGCGCGCCGGTCGGCGAGGATAGCTCCGGTGGACGGGGCCACGGCCGTCCTGCGGGAGCTGGTCGCCGGCGGCCAGGTCGCGTGGGACGGTGGCAAGCCGCGCGGCGTGCCGGATGATGGCTTCCGGGTGGCGGGCCTCTCCACCGGACAGGTCGTGCTGCAGGACCGTGGGTGATCTGCTTCTGCGACACCAGCGCGCTGGTGAAGCTGTACGTGCCAGAAGCTGGAACCGCCGCGGTGCGGGCGGCAGTGGACGCGGCCGCGGCCGTCGCGGTCTCTGTGCTCGCCTACGTCGAGAGCCTCGCGGCGTTCGCCCGCCAGATGCGGGAGGGGCGACTGCCGGCCGAGCGGTACGAGCGGGCGGGCGCCGCGTTCCTGACCGATTGGCCTCGCCTCGCCCGCGTCGCGGTGGACGATCCGCTGCTGGTCCTGGCCGCCGACCAGGCCGTCGCGCACCGGCTGCGCGCGCACGACGCGGTGCAGTTGGCGTCCGCCCTGCGCCTGCGGGACGCGCTTGCGGGGCGGCTCGTCTTCTGCTGCAGTGACGGGTCATTGGCGGAGGCGGCAACCGCCGCCGGTCTGGACGTGCTGCTGCCTGGGGCCGCCGGCTGATCCACGCGGGCGGGCCGCGATCCTGTCACCGGCCCAGCCCCGCCGAGACCCGCCCTACCCCTGCAGCGTGAGCACGCCTTGGCCGGTGGCGTGCCGCGGACGATGAGAGCAGGCACGAGCAGAGCAGTGCGGCTGCTCGTGCCCTCACTCTCGGATACGAACCCGCGTCTCCTCGACGATCCACAAGCGATGTTCCACCGCCTCCTGGGAGAGCAGCGGGAGCGCTCGCTGGACCAGCTTCAGCACGCGGTTCTTGTCCTGCCGGTGTGGGCATAGAACCACCAGCCCTGGCAGTTGGTTCGGAGGGTAGGCCTGGGCATTCGTGAAGTCCCGGTCGAGGGTTACCAGCACGCGGCCCTCGCGCCGGCACGCGTCCACGATAGTGGTGTCTGCCTTGCCCTGGAGGCGCTGGGCCATCACAGTCACGGCGTCGTGGGCGGCCATGGTGAGGAGCTCGGCGACCTCCACGGGCAGGTTCTCGTCGACCTTGAACCTCACTCGCTGGCCGGCACGAGAGGGAGGACGCGCTCGCGGGCCAGGTCAGCCGCGTAGGCGGCGGCGGCACGGATGTCGTCGCGCACGAGAGAAGGGTAGCTTCGAAGGATCTCCTCCTCGCTTACGCCGGCCGCCAGGTTGTCGAGGATCACCGACACGGGGATCCTCGACCCTTTGATGCAGGCCATACCGTGGCACACCGCCGGGTCGCTGCTGATCCGCTCGTAGTATCGTGGCGGGTCGTTCTTCACCGTGCCCCACCTCCTCGCGACAGCCGCCGGGCGCACGACTCGCATCGCCAGTTGACCTCAGCCACGTGCTCAGGTTTCTCCTCCGATACGTCGCCCGCCCCGGCGTCGCGGCACCGTCATTCGTGCGTGGCGGCGTACGCCTCGGCGAGATACCCTTGCCTGTTCTCTGCGACGTCGCCCGGCCCATCCGAAGTAGCAAGACCAACGATGTTCCGCAGTGGGTCGTCCGCGCTCGTCGCCGCGCCACGCTTGGTCCGCCCTCCGAATGACGACCGCACGCCGGTGGCGGGTACGATCACCGCCACGTCTTCGCTATCTGCACCCAAGACCAGCGGCTCGTGACTCGCCCGCACCTGCTCGGCGATGCGGAGCAGCTCTGGCATCTTGCTGATGTCGATGTGTGTCGTCTCTCCAGCCATCTGGCGCGTCCTTCCGATATCACGCCCTAATCATACCACAGGCACGAACTGTATGTTAGGCGCGTATACGAGCGGTCCATAGCCGTTGCCTTGCGCTTTTGTGGGATTGACAACGCCAGTGGCCGCGGGTAAGGTCTAGTGGGCTCACGCTAAGAGGGCCAACACCAGAAGGGAGACCGGACATGTCCCCCGGCTACGTCGGCGTGAAGAGATTAGCCGCGGAGCACCCCGAGTGGCTGCCCATCGTAAACGCTTGCCTCGCAGAGGCCCAGCGAACAGGCGATGTCGGATTCGCGGGCAGATGGGTCCTGCAAGCGCTCGAGGAGCAGCACCTGCCAGGCGTGCCCTACCAGGGCAGGGCGACGCCCAGGCCATGGTTTCCCGGACTGCGCATGCTCGTCCGCTACGACATCCTGGAGCACCGTGACACGGTCCGCGGAGGACGGCGCGCCTACTACACGCTGCCGGACCGCGAGGGGGTTCAGAGGGCCTTGGACGAGCTTCGCGTCTAGCACCCATCCCCGAAGCGGTGCTCGAGTGGTGCCGGGAGCAGGACCAGCGTCGCGGGCGGATGACCGCTGCGCATCCACCGGTGAGCGCCCGCCCACGGCCAAGCGGGCCGCTCAGCCTAGCCGGCCTGCGCTGTCGAGCATCCGCCACTCGACTGCGATTCGGGCCCGCCTCCTCGCTCGTGAGGAACCCGTGCCCAGCCGCGCCGAGACCCGCCCTACCCCTGCAGCGTGAGCACGCCTTTGCCGGTGGCGTGTCGCGGTGTCAGCGAGAACTCGAGCGTGCACGTGCCGCCGGCCGCCTCGAAGCGCCCGGTGCCGCCGACCACGGAGCAGCGGACCGCGAACGTGAGCATCTCCGGGTCGTCCGGGTCCTCATCGGCCGTGCCGCCAGTCACCGTCGCGTAGGCCTCGTCGCCGCCCGGTAGCAGCAGCACCAGCTCGCCCTCCTCCACCGGCGCGTCCAGCTCGCGGGCGCGAGTCAGGCTGAGCGACAGCGCCCAGACGGCGTCCCCCGTCTCGGCCATCCCCTCCAGCACGGCGTACAGCGACCCGTTCAGCAGCCGCTGATACTCGACGACGTCCGCTTCAAACGTCAGCTCAAAGGTCGGTGATGCCGCGGTAGCCACGGTTGAAGTAGAGCAGCGGCGGGCGCTCCGCGCCCAGCCCCGCCGCCCGCACATCTCCCACGAAGATCGAATGGTCGCCGCCGTCGTACGCTCGCGCGAGCGTGCAGTCGAAGAAGGCGACGCATCCGCGCAGCACGGGCGTCCCCGTCGCGTGGAGGACGTGTGGCACGTCGAGCTCGACGAACGACTCCACCGGCTCCCGGTCGGGCTTGGCGAAGAGCTCGCTCAGCTCGCGCTGGTCGTTCGCCAGGATGCTGACGGCGAACGTCTTTCCCTCCACCACCATCTCGTGCAGCTTGCTCGTGCGCGCCACGCAGACGAGCACCTGCGGCGGGTCCAGCGAGACGCTCGAGAACGCGCTCGCCGTGATACCGTAGACCTTCCCGGCGTGCGCGGCGGTGACGACGGTCACGCCGCTGGCGAAGCGCCCCCCCGCCGCCCTGAAGTCCTCCGGCCGTACCGTCATGGCTTGCTTGCCCTCCGCCCCGCCGACATTGTTTCACAAACGGCGGCGTCCCCCCGCATCCGGCCCGGCGCACCGCGGGCGGGACACGCCCGACCCCGATGTCGCCCTGGCGCCGGCTGTGTCGAGCCCTCCAGGGAAGATGCCACGCCTCACAGGCGGCACGCGCCCGGGTCGCAGCGCGCGTAGTGCTCGTGCTCGTACGGCTCCTCGCCCATCCCCAGCTCGAGGACCTGCTGCTCCTTCGAGCCGTAGCGGAAGACTGTCACCCCCTTGCAGCCGAGCCGGTGGGCCAGCAGGTACGCCTGAGCGATGTCCCCTGGCGTGCTGTCGTGGGCCAGATTGATCGTCTTCGAGACGGCGTTGTCCACGTGCCGTTGGAACGCCGCCTGGATGCGCACGTGCTGCTCGGGCGGGATCTCCAGGGCGGTCATGAAGAGGCGGCGCACGTCCCGCGGAACGCCCGGCGCCTCGCCGAGCCGCCCGGTGCGCTGCACGAGGTCGAGGATCTTCGGGTGGTCCGCGCCGCGCCGCTCCAGAGCGCGGACGAAGAGTGGGTTCAGCTCCACCAGCGGCCGGCCGTCGAGCACGTTCGTGCGCCGGTAGGCGAGCGCGAAGAGCGGCTCGATGCTCGAGCTGGTGTCGGCGATGATGCTGATCGTGCCGGTCGGGGCGATGGACGTCTGGGTGGCGTTTCGCAGCCGCGGTCCCGCCCCGGCGTGCGCGCTGTGCTGCCAGTTGGGAAACCCGCCCCGCTCCTCGGCGAGCTGGGCCGATGCGGAGCGCGCCTCCGCCGCGATGAACCGCATGAGCTCGCCGGCAAAGCGCACCGCTTCCGCCGCGCCATAGGGGATGCCGAGCAGGATGCACAGCTCGGCAAACCCCATCACGCCCAGCCCGACCTTCCGATTGCCGGCGGTGACGCGCTCTGACTCTCCAGTTGGAAAGCGGTTGACACCGATCACATCGTCGAGAAAGCGAATCCCGTCCAGCACCAGGCCGCGCAGGCGTTCCCAGTCCAGCGCCGCTCGGCCGTCGCGCTCGACCGCCAGGTGCGCCAGGTTGATCGACCCGAGGTTGCACGACTCGTGGGGAAGGAGCGGCACCTCGCCGCATGGGTTGGTGGTCTCGATCGCCCCGAGGGCGGGTGTCGGGTTCCCACGGGCGAGCGTGTCGAGGAAGACCACACCCGGGTCGCCGGTCGCCCAAGCCGCCTCGCAGATGGAATTGAACAGAGGCTGTGCCGGCCGCCGTCCCAACGCGCGGCCGTCGGCCGGGTGGCGCACCAGCGTCTCGCCACCGGACTCGACCGCCGCCATGAACTCGTCGGTGGCGCCGACCGAGATGTTGAAGTTGCGCAGCGTGCCACCGTCGCGCTTCGCGCCGATGAACTCGTCGATGTCCGGGTGATCGACCCGCAGCACGCCCATGTTGGCGCCGCGCCGACGGCCGCCCTGCTTGATGTTCTCAGTGGCGCAGTCGTAGATGCGCATGAACGAGACGGGGCCGGAGGCCGCGCCGCCGGTCGAGGCGACCAGGTCGCCGGCGGGCCGCAACCGGCTGAAGGAGAAGCCCGTGCCGCCGCCGGTGCGCTGCACCAGCGCCATGTCGCGCAGCGTGCCGAAGATGGACTCCATCGTGTCGTCCACCGGCAGGACGAAGCAGGCGGAGAGCTGCCCCAGCGCCGTGCCGGCGTTCATCAGTGTGGGCGAGTTCGGCAGGAAGTCCAGCGACGCGCACATCTCGAGAAAGCGCGCTTCCCACCGCTGCGCATCGGCAGCCGTCCCGTAGAGCAGCTCTGCCGCCGAGACGGCCCGGGCCACGCGCTGGAAGAGCTGCTCCGGCGTCTCGACGATCCGCCCGTGGCTATCGCGCCGCAGGTAGCGCGCCTCGAGCACGCGTAGGGCGTTCGCAGTCAACCCGGCGGCCACGAGTGCGCCTCCCGATCGGCCGTCATTCGACGACCAACGGATCTCGACATCAGAGTGCAGGGCCGCTCGTCCCGCCGCAACCGCGAGCGCGGCGCCGGCCCCGCGACGCTCCAGGCTACGCGGCCCGCCTGCTGACGCGCGGGCAGGCCCGCTCCAACGCGATGACCTCCGCCTGCTCACCGACGGATCCGGTCAGCCGCGCCGCGATTCCCCGGTTTGCGGTCCAGCGACGGCAGGGTTCTCCCGGTCCATAGTCCAGCGGTCCGGGTTGTTCAGAATGTACCGTCGGATGCGGTTGAGGGATTCCTCCTGACGGATGATGTGCTCGTAGTAGTTGCGTTGCCACAGCGGTGTGCCGGGTGTACCACAGATTACGTTGATACGCTTGGTAGATTGGTATTTGAAATACGCCACGATCTGCCCCAATGTCGCGCATCCCCGCGGTAGGGGCGCGGTTTCCGCGCCCCGCGCGGTTTCCGCGCCCCGCGCGGTTTCCGCGCCCCGGGCGGTTTCCGCGCCCCGCGCGGTGTGGCCGTCTCCGTGGGGGCGGGGTGACCCCGCCCCTACATCCAATAACAGAATCACTCCGTGCAGGTGATTAGGCATCACCACAAACGCATCCAAATCGGCATTGGTGTGGTGGCTGGGCAATCCCTCCCAGGTTTCGCGCACGATCTTTCCCAACGGACCGAGACGGGCCGCCCCACGCACCACGTCTCCAAATAGACATGCCCGATCTTGCGTGACGAGGGTGACGAAATACGCCCCTGGCTGCGAGTAATCGTAGCCCCGCAGGCGGATGGACCGGCGATGGTGACGGTCCGGGTCGTACGCCGGCCGGCGGGCGGACACGCGGGCCCGCCCCTACGTTTCCACGCCAGGCGTGGCAGGCATTGGCGAGGTGGGCGATGTCCTCATCAGTGAGCTCGCGGCCATGCAGTGCCTCTCCCTTACTCGAGCACCAGCGGCGGTAGCTCGCGCGGGCCCAGCGCACCGGACTCCCACAGCCGCGCGACCTCGTCGTCGTCACAGCCCAGCACCTCGCGCAGCACGTCCTCGGTGTGCACACCGAGGATCGGCGACGCGCCCCGGACGCCGCCAGGCGTGCGGCTCAGCTTCACCGGCGTGTTCGGCAGGCGCAGGGAGAAGCCGGACGGGTGCGGCACGTCGCGCAGCATGTCGCGCGCCAGCACCTGCGGATACTCGGCCGCCTGCGCGATGGTGTGCACCGGCCCGCAGGGGATACCGACGACGTCCAGCTCCGCCACCCACTCGGCGGTCGGGCGCTGGCGGAACGCCTCCGACAGCAGCGGCTCGAGCTCGGCATGATGCGCCGTACGGCGCGCGCTGGTGTCGAAGCGCGGGTCGTCGATCAGCTCGGTGAGCCCCAGCAGCGCGCAGAGCATCTCCCACTGGTTCCCGGTGCCCCAGGCGAGCGCCACCGTCATCCAACCGTCCTTCGTGGGGAACGCCTGGAAGGGAGTGGCCTGCGGGTGGCGTGTCCCGATAGGCCCAGGCACCTGCCCGCTCGCGAAGTAGCGCACGAACGCGTTCTCGAGGATCGCCACCTGGCAGTCGAGCATGCTGATGTCGATGAGCTGGCCCTCGCCGCTGCGTTCCCGCTCCTGCAACGCGGCCAGGATGCCGATCGTCGCGTAGAGACCGGCGGCGATGTCGCCCAGCGAAAGGCCGGGGCGGGTGGGAGGCCCGCCGGGATGGCCGGTGATCGTCATCACGCCACCCATTCCCTGGACGATGACGTCCAAGGCGGGACGCTCCCGGTCCGGGCCGGTCTCGCCGAAGCCGCTCACCGAGCAGTAGACCAGCCTCGGGTTGCGCGCGCGCAGCACGTGCCAGCCGAGGTCGAGCGAGTCCATCGTGCCCGGCGTGTAGTTCTGCACGACGACATCGGAGCGCTCCACCAGGCGCAGGAAGAGCTCCCGCCCGGCGGGGGACTTGAGATCGATGACGACGCTGCGCTTGCCGCGGTTGACAGAGAAGAAGTAGCACGACTGGCCGTTGATGTGCGGCCCGGTGGTGCGGGCGACATCGCCCCAGGGCGGCCGCTCGACCTTGATCACGTCCGCGCCCAGGTCGCAGAGCGTCATCGTGCAGTACGGACCAGACAGCACCCACGTGCAGTCGAGCACCCGAAGGCCGGCCAACGGACCCATCCCCTCACCCCCTCGTGGCACAGGATAGCCGGGGCACCGGTGCGAGCACACGAAGAGGCCGGGTCCATCCGTGGCGGGCCCGGCCCTCGCGACGTCCGTTCGCTTTCGGTCAGCGTGCGGCGGGGTACGCCTCGCGCCGGCGGATTCGCTCGCCGCGCGCCCGGATGAGCAGATCGTCGAGCTCGCGACCCGCGACGGTCCGCCCGCACTGGATGCAGGTCGCCTCGTACCCGTCGAGCGTGCGCTCCGCGATCAGGTCGCCCTGGCAGCGGGGGCAGCGCTTCATCAGGAAGCGGGTTGGCGTGGTGCGCATCGTAAGATCCTCGGCCATGATTCGCCCTCCACTCATACTGTCGGCACAATATCGGGGCTCCGCAGTTGAGCAGCAAGACAGTACAGTTGTTCTGTCCTTCTGTCAAGCAGTATCACCGGCAAACCGCGCAATCCTTCCAAAGGCAGCTTGATCGATGAGCTTAGCGCCCGCTAGCATGGCCCCGTGGCTAACAAACGTTCGTTCGTGGACGGCGCCGTCCGTAAGGAGCAGATCTGCGACGCGGCCAAGCGCCTCTTCGCCGCCCGTGGCTACCACGCCACCTCCGTGCGCGACATCGCCGCCCAGCTCGACCTCCAGGGCGGCTCCCTTTATTCCCACATCGACGCGAAAGAGGACCTCCTCTGGGCGCTCGTCGACCGCGCGGCCGACAGCTTCATCTCCCGCGCCGCCGCCGTCGCCGCTCGCTTCCCCGACCCCACCGAACGTCTCCAGGCGCTCGTGCGCGCTCACGTCGAGTACATGGCATCCGACCTCGACAACGCCGTCGTCTTCCATCACGAGTGGCGCTTCCTCGCGCCCGCCAGGCGACTGGCCATCGCTCACCGACGCCACGAGTACGAGGACTACTTCCGCCAGGCCATCCACGAAGGCGTCTCCCGCGATGTCTTCCTGCCGCAGGACGAGCGCTTCGCGACCCTGCTGGTCATGTCACTCGTGAACTGGTTCTACCAGTGGTACCGGCCCGACGGACCGCTTCCGGCCGACGCCATCGCCGGTCGCTTCAACGAGCTGATCCTGCGCGCGCTGGGAGCCCCCGCGCCCATCGGAAAGGGGAAGAGCATATGAGCGACGACGACCGTGTCGAGGAGTTCAAGCAGTATGTCCGGGGCGGCGGCACGATCGAGCCCACCGACTGGATGCCCGACGAGTACCGTCAGCGCCTGCTTCGCTTCGTCGAGATGCACGCCAACAGCGAGATCATGGGCGCGCTGCCCGAGCGCGACTGGATCCTGCGCGCGCCGTCGCTGAAGCGAAAGCTGGTGCTGACCGCCAAGATCCAGGACGAGGTCGGCCACGCCCAACTGCTCTACCGGATCGCGGAGGACCTGGGCAAGCCGCGCGAGCAGATGTTCGACGATCTCGTCAACGGCCGCACCAAGTTCCACAACGTCTTCCACTACCCCACCAAGACCTGGGCCGACGCCGGCGTGATCGGCTGGCTGGTCGACGCCGCGGCGATCCTCAGCCAGTCCGCCCTGCTGCGGACGTCTTACGGCCCGTACGCCCGCACGATGAAACGCGTCTGCTGGGAAGAGGCCTTCCATCTGAAGCAGGGCGAGGACATCTGCCTCACCCTCGCCGGCGGCTCCGAGCTGCAGCGCTCCATGCTGCAAGAGGCGATCAACCGCTGGTGGGAACCGCTGATGATGTTCCATGGCCCGCCGACGCCCCCCGAGACGGACGCAGACCTCGCGTGGCGCATCAAGACCAAGCCCAACGACGAGCTGCGGCAGGAGTTCCTCGACCGCTACGTGCCGCAGATCCGGGAGATGGGGCTCACGGTGCCCGACCCCATCGTGCAGAAGGACCCGGCAGCCGGCCGCTGGGCGTACAGCGAGCCCGACTGGAGCAAGCTCTACGCCGTCGTCTCCGGCAGCGGGCCGGCCAGCGCGCAGCGGCTCGGCTTCCGCCGACTCAGCTACGAGGAGGGCGCCTGGGTGCGCAATGCGCTCACCGGACGCTCGCTCGCAGCGGCCTGAGGAGGCGACCGCCGTGCGGGTGTACGAGGTCTTCTGCCAAGAGGCGCCCGGCGGGCAGCACATCCACGCGGGCAACGTGCTGGCGCCGGACATCGAGCTCGCCTGCCAGTACGCGCGCAATAGCTTCGCCCGCCGCGGCGAGGCGCGCCGCCTGTGGGTCGTGCCACGCGATGCCATCCGCGAGGTCGCGGACCCGGACCTGCTCGACCCGCCGGGCGACCACCGCTACCGCATGGGCCGCTACTTCCGCGCGGCGGTGGAGAAGCGCAAGCGACTGCGGGCGAAGTACGCCAAGGGCCCGGTGGCATGAAACGCGAGGTCCAAGACGCGTTCCACCGCTATCTGCTCTCCTTGGCAGACGATGAGCTCGTCGCCGGCTACCGCGCCACCGAGTGGACCGGCATCGCGCCGACGTTGGAAGAGGACGTCGCGTTCAGCTCGATCGGCCAGGACGAGGTCGGCCACGCTCGCGCCTACTACGCGCTGCTTCACGAGCTGACCGGCACGATGGTCGATTATCGCGCCCGCCAGCCGGACGAGTATCTCCACGCCCAGCTCGTCGAGCTGGCCTGCGCGCCGCGCTACCACGCCGACGGCAACCACGCGGCGGGCGGCGACTGGGCCTTCGCCCTGGTGCGCCAGTACCTCTACGACCTGTTCGACGCCGAGCGCCTGCAGGCCCTGCGCGGCTCGGCCTGGGAGCCCCTGGCGCAGCAGGTGGAGAAGATGCAGCGCGAGGAGAAATACCACCTGCACCACGGCCAGCTCTGGTTCGATCGCCTGGCCCTTCCGGATGAAGGGCTGGCGGAGGACAAGGGCGAATCCCGCGGGCGGCTGCGACGCGCCTTGGAACGCGCCTGGCCGGACGCCCTGGGGCTGTTCGAGCCGGTCGCGAACGAAGCGCTGCTGGTCCGCGAGCGGCTGGTGCCGGCCACCGCCCAGGACCTGCTGCAACGATGGCTCGACCGCCTGCACCCGCTCTCCGAGCGGTACCGGCTGCCGTTCCCCGCTGAGCGCGTGGACGGCTCGTGGAACGTCACCGTCGAGCCGCGCAGAGGCGGCCGCCAGGGACGCCACACGGCGGACTGGACACAGCTCTGGGACGACATGACCAGCGTCTACCGGCTCGACCCGACGGCGACCTGGTGAGCGAGAGCACGGACGTGGGCAAGCAGGCGCGAGCGAGGGTGACCGAGCCGGCCGTGTGGCAGGTGCTGTCCACGATCGCTGACCCGGAGATCCCGACGCTGTCGGTCGTGGACCTCGGAGTCGTCCGCCGCGTGCGGATCGAGCGAGACGCGATCGTCGTCGAGCTGATGCCCACGTTCCTCGGCTGCCCGGCCCTGAGCTCGATGCGCGACGTCATCGTCGAGCGGGTCGGCGCACTCGCTCCCACGCGCGTCGAGCTGGTGCGCGACCAGGCGTGGACCAGCGACCGCATCACGGAGGAAGGCCGGCGCAGGTTGCGCGCGTCCGGTTTTGCCCCGCCGGCGCGCGGCGACGTGCTTGCACTGCCGATCCTGCCGCTGGCGGAGTGTCCCTATTGTGGCTCACGCGATACCGTACTGGAGAGCCCGTTCGGCCCGACTGCCTGTCGCGCCATCCACTACTGCGCCACCTGCCGGCAGCCGTTCGAGCAGTTCAAGGCAGTCTAGGGAGGGTTCGAAGGAGAACCTCTGGACGACGAGCAGTCCTCCACCGTCGGCGTTGACCCGTTCTCCGCGCTCCTCGGCCTCACGCTCGATGCCCAGGGTCCGGGCTATGCGCGGCTCAGCGCGACCGTGCGGCCGGAGCATCGCAACTTCCACGGCACGGCCCACGGCGGGCTCATCTTCGCCCTCGCCGACACCGCGTTCGCTGTCGCGTCCAACAGCCACGGCCCACCGGCGTTCGCGGCCGTGGCGGCGATCCACTACGTGCGGCCGGCCGAGCCCGGCCAGGTGCTGGTGGCTGAGGCTCAGGAGATCTCGCTCGAGCCGCGCGTGGCCACCTACCTCGTGACCGTAGCCGGTCCACGAGGACTGGTGGCATCCTTCACTGGCACGGTGTTTCGCACGATGGATTCCCCGCCTACGGGAGAGAACCAGTCGAGAGAGGGGCGAAGATGATCTTCGAGCCGCAATTCGAGAGCATGCCGCGGCCCCGCATGCGTGAGCTGCAGGAGCAGCGGTTGCACGACATCGTCCGCTACGTCTACGAGCGCGTCCCGTTCTATCGCGAGCAGTTCGATGCTGCCGGCATCCGTCCGGACTCGGTATGCTCGCTCGACGACCTCCCCAGGCTGCCCATCACCCGCAAGACCGACCTGCGCGACCATTACCCGTTCGGCCTCTTCGCCGTTCCCACCAGTGACGTGTCGCGCATCCATGCGTCGTCCGGCACGACCGGCAAGCCAACGGTCGTCGGCTACACGCGCAAGGACTTGGACCTGTTCGCACGTGTGGTAGCCCGCTGCCTGGCGATGGCCGGCGCGGAGCCCGGCATGATACTGCATAACTCCTACGGCTACGGCCTGTTCACCGGCGGCCTGGGCCTCCACGCCGGCGGCGAGCTGCTCGGCATGGCGGTGGTCCCCGTCTCCGGAGGGATGACCGAGCGGCAGATCACCCTGCTCACCGACTTCCGGCCGGAGGTCATCGCCTCCACCCCCAGCTACGCGCTCACCCTGGCGCAGGAATTCCACCAGCGAGGCATCCTGCCGGAGGAGATCAGCCTGCGCTTCGCCGTGCTCGGCGCCGAGCCGTGGACCGATTCGATGCGCCGCCAGGTAGATACCAGCCTGGGCGTGCAAGCCACCAACATCTACGGCCTCTCCGAGGTGATCGGCCCCGGCGTGTCGAACGAGTGCGTCGAGGCGCGTAATGGTTCGCACGTCAACGAGGACCACTTCCTGCCCGAGGTGGTCGACCCGGCAACCGGCGAAACGCTGCCGGAGGGAAAGGAGGGCGTGCTGGTCTTCACCACGCTCACCAAGCAGGCGCTGCCGCTCATCCGCTACTGGACCGGCGACATCGCCAGCCTCCACTCCGAGCCGTGCCGGTGCGGACGCACGCTGGCACGGATGAGCCTTATCAAAGGCCGCACGGACGACATGCTGATCGTCCGTGGTGTGAATGTGTACCCCAGCCAGGTCGAATCCGTCCTCGGCCGTATGCCCGAGCTGACGCCGCACTACCGCATCATCGTCTCGCGCGAGGCCACCCTCGATAGCGTCGAGGTGCAGGTCGAGGTCACCGACGACTTCTTCCGCATCGTCGGCAGCGAGGTGCTTTCGGACGACATCGTGGAGACCCACCAGTTGCTGCGGCAGCTCCGCGACCGGATCGCCTACCTCATCAAGGACAGCATGGGCGTGAGCATGCAGGTGACGCTGGTCGCACCCGGTACCGTTCCGCGCTCGGAAGGCGGCAAGCTGCAGCGGGTCGTAGACCGGCGAGCGCTGCGGTAGCGGAGCTCAGGCGCCACGGGCCGCGGTGGTCCGCAGGAGCCGTTGACTCTGCACCAGACCGGCAAGCACGGGCCCACGCCCGCGGCCCAGCTCGCCTGGCCGGCGAAGCGCACGCTGCACCAGCACGTGGGCACCCGCCACCGCGTCCGCCAGACCCCGCCCGCTCGCGAGCCCCGCGGCCACCGCCGAGGCCAGCACGCAGCCCGTGCCGTGCGTCGCCCGGTGCTCGACACGGACGCCTCGATAGTGTCGTAGCTGTACGCCGTCCCACAGCACGTCGACCGGCGGGCCTTCCTGGTGGCCGCCCTTCACCAATGCAGCGGCCGCTCCCGCACGGACGAGGGCGCGGGCTGCGCGTTCCGTGTCCGCGACGGTCGCCACCGGAAGGGCGGTCATCGCGGCCGCCTCCGGCGCGTTCGGCGTCACCAGCGTGCAGAGCGGCAAGAGCAGCGCCGATGCGTCCTCCATCCGCCCGTCGAACAGAGAGACGCCGCTCGTGGGCCGAATCACCGGGTCGAAGACCAGCGGCAAGGCGCGCGCGCGCAGCTCCTCGGCCAGCACCGCGGCGTTTCGCGCCGAGCCCAGCGCTCCGACCTTGACGACGTCAGCGCCGATGTCGTCAAGCGCGGCCCGCAGCGTGGCTCGGAACTCATCCACCGGCACCGGCTGAACCGCGCGTACGCCGGCGGTGTCCTGGACCGTGAGGCAGGTCGCGATGGCCTGCGGCCAGGCGCCCAGCGCCGCGCAGGCGAGCGCATCCGCCACCAGGCCCGCGCCGCCCGTCGGGTCGAGCCCACCGACGCAGCAGACGCGTCCGCGCGTCATCGCCCTACCGCGGTGAGCCGGGCCGGCAGGAATGGCCGCGGGTCGGCCGGCGGCGTGCGGCCCAGCAGGCCCGCCGCCACCATCTCGCCGGTGAGCAGCGACAGCAGGATGCCGTTGCGGAAGTGGCCGGCCGCCCACCAGAGGCCCGAACGCGTGAGGTCCGGCCCCACCAGCGGTTGGCGATCGGGAGCGGCGGGCCGGAGCCCGCTCCAGGCGCGCAGGAAGCGGGCGTCTCCCAGGGCGGGGACGCGCGCCACGGCCCGAGCGATGAGCACCGCCAGGTCCTCGGCCGGCACGTTCGTGGCGAACCCGATCTCGCGCTGCGTCGCCCCCCACCACAGGCGGCCATCGGCGCGCGGCACGGCGTAGCCGTCAGGGCCGAAAACCGCGGGGCGGAAGGGCGCGAGCTCCGGTTCCAGCTCGACCAGCACGCCATGCACGGGCCGGATGCCCGCGCCCGGCGCCACCGCGTCGGTCCACGCGCCTGCCGCTACGACCACATGGTCGGCCGCGACCTCGCCCCGCGACGTGCGCACCCCACGAACCGCGTTCTGCCCCTCAACCAGGCCAAGCACCGCCTCACCCTCGCGCACCTCGGCGCCCGCCCGCTCTGCCGCCTGACGCAGCCCGATGACCAGCCGCGAGGGGCGCAAGACCGCCTCGTCTGGCGACCACAGCGCCGCCAGGTCGCCAGACGAAACGCCGGGCGCCAGCTCACGGAGATCGGCCTGGGTGAGACGCCGGAGCGGAAGCCCGGCCGTCGCCGCCCGCTCCAGGCGCTCGGCCAGCTCTTCCTCAGGCACCAGGTGGACCATGCCGCCGCGCAGCTCCAGGTCGACACCGCTCTCGCCCTCGATGACGGGTGCTTCCGCACTCATCAAGCGGAGCGCCGCGACGCACCAGTCCAGAAACGGGCCACGGTGCGCTTCCGCCAGCGGCGCGAGCATGCCGGCCGCGGCGCCACTGGCGCCCGCGCCGCAGCTCTCGCGCTCCAGCACCACCGTGCGGAGCCCGGCACGCGCCGCCGCCCGCGCCACGGCCAACCCGATCACCCCGCCACCCACCACTGCCACTTCGTAATCCATCAGCCGCCTCCCAGTGCGCGCACCACCTCGAGCCGATCGCCGGGACGCACCGCCGTCAGCGCGTACGCCCGGCGGTCGACGATGTTCCCGTTCAGCTCGACGGCCACCGAGCGCGGATCCGCGCCCAGCCGCGCGAGCAGCTCGGGCAACAGCAGCGACCCGTCCAGCCGGTACGGCCGTCCGTTCAGCGTGCACGCCGTGGCGGCACGTCGCTCCCAACCCGACCGCAGCGCGGCCTTCAGCTCCGCCACCGCCACCGACACCTTCGCGGCCGAGCCAATCGCGCTCTGGACCGCGCAGCCGGCCGCGCCGGCAGCGACGCAGTCCGCCGCGTTGGCCGCGGTCACCCCGCCGATGGCCAGCACCGGCAACGCGGTCGCCCGACACGCCGCCGTAAGCGCCTCGACGCCCGCCGGCACGATGCCCGGCTTCGAAGCGGTAGCGTACACCGTCCCGAAGACCAGGTAGTCGACGCCACGGTCGTCTCCGCGCGGCTCCGCCTCGGGCGGATGGATCGAGCGGCCGAGCAGCATGCCCGGCCTCAGGAGCTGCCGGCAGGCCGCCGGCGGCAGCCCAGCCGCCGGGAGATGAACGCCGTCTGCCCGGGCCGCCATCGCGATATCCGCGCGGTCGTTGACAAGGACGAGGGCCCGGCCACCCGCCGCGGAGACCGCCGTCCGCACGAGCTCCAGCGACGCTCCGGCGGGGAGGTCGCGCGCGCGCACCTGCACCGCGTCGAGCCCGGCACCGGCCGCCTCCGCCAGTGCGTCGGCGAATACGCCTCCGCCGGACCCGCCGGCGAGACGGCCGTCCGTAACCCACATCAGCCACGGCGCGGCCGGTAACCGATGGCTCATCGCACGGCCCGCTCCAACGGCGAGCTTGCGCTGGCATGCGCGCGCACGGGGATGCGCCCCGCGTGATACGCCTTGCGCCCGGCCTCGACGCCTAGCCGGATCGCGTGCGCCATCAGCTCGGGGTCCCGCGCCTGCGCGATAGCCGTGTTCACCAGGCAGGCGTCGGCACCCAGCTCCATCGCCTCAGCCGCGTCGGCCGCCGAACCGATGCCGGCGTCGACGACCACCGGCACGCCCGCCTGTGCCACGATCAGCTCGATGCTCGCCCGGTTGCGCAACCCCTGTCCGCTGCCGATGGGCGAGCCGAGCGGCATGACCGTGGCCGTGCCCATGGCCTCCAAGCGCTTCGCCAGCACGGGGTCCGCGTGGATGTACGGCAGAACCACGAATCCCTCGTCGAGCAATTCCCGCGCGGCCTCCAGCGTGTCGACCGGGTCGGGCAATAGGTACGTCGGGTCGGGGATCACCTCCAGCTTCACCCAGTCCGAGCCGGTGACGGCACGGCCCAGCCGCGCGATGCGCACCGCCTCCTCGGCGGTGCGCGCTCCCGCCGTATTCGGCAGGACGAAGTACCGCGACCAGTCGATCTCGTCGAGCAGCGTGCGCTCGCCCGGCCGGTCGAGGTTCAGCCGGCCGATCGCCACCGTAACCACCTCGGCGCCCGACGCCTCGAGCGCCACCCGCATCTCGGCCGCGTCGCGGTACTTGCCCGTGCCGACCATCAGCCGCGAGCCGAACCGCCGGCCGGCGATCACGAATGCGTCATCAGCGGACATGGGCTTCCTCCCGGGCGGATGCCACCGCCGCCAGCAGCTCCCGCGCGGCCGCCTCCGGGTCGGGCGCGGCGCAGACCGCCGAGCTCACGACCACGCCGTCGGCGCCCGCGCGCAGCACCAGCGCGGCGGTAGCGGCCGTGATCCCGCCAATGCCCACGACCGGCACGCGCACGGCGCCACGGACAGCCTTCACCGTTTCGAGACCGGCCGGTCGGGTATCGTGCTTGGTGGTCGTCGGGAACAAGCAGCCGACGGCCACGTACGATGCACCGGCCGCCTCGGCCGCACGGGCCTCGTCCGGGTTGTTGGTCGACGTGCCGACCACGGCCGCCGGGCCCAGCAGCGAGCGCACGGCCCGGACCGGCAGGTCCTTCTGCCCCACGTGAACCCCCGCTGCGCCGGCCACCGCCGCCAGGTCGGCGTGGTCGTTCACAACCAGGGTCGCGCCGTGCTCGCGGCAGAGCGGCAGGATTCGTTCCAGATCGGCGAGCTGCCGGCCCTTCTCGCGCAGCTTGTCGCGATACTGCAGCCACCCGACTCCGGCCCGCAACGCCGCGACTGCCACCGGCCACACCTCTCCGCCCGAGCAGACCGCCGGGTCGAGGATGACATACAGCCCATGGGGCGCGGCGGTCATGCGGACACCTTCGCCTCCTCGAGCACCTTCACCCAGTCGACGTCTCGGAAGTTGTGCATCGGGCAGAACTTGGGACCGCACATCGAGCAAAACTCGGCGTGCTTGAAGTACTCGTCCGCCAGGGTCTGGTCGTGCTTCGCCCGCGCCGCATCCGGATCGATCGCCAGGTCGAACTGCCGGCGCCAATCGAACGCGAAGCGCGCGCGGGAGAGCTCGTCGTCCCAGTCGCGTGCGCTGGCACGCCCCCGCGCCACATCGGCCGCGTGTGCGGCGATGCGGTAGGCGACCAGCCCCTGCCGCACGTCCTCGGGGTTGGGCAGCGAGAGGTGCTCGGCCGGAGTCACGTAGCAGAGCATGTCGGCGCCGTACCAGCCGATCATGGCTGCCCCGATCGCCGAGCTGATGTGGTCGTAGCCGGGCGCGACGTCCACCACCAGCGGACCGAGCGTGTAGAAGGGCGCGTCGTGGCAGAGCCGCTTCTGCTTGCGCACCTGCATCTCGATCTGGTCCATCGGCACGTGACCGGGGCCCTCGATCATCACCTGCACCCCGCGCTCCCACGCGCGCAGTGTCAGGTCGCCCAGCGTCTTCAGCTCGGCGAACTGAGCGGCGTCGGATGCGTCGCGCAGGCAGCCGGGGCGCATGCCATCGCCGAGGCTGAGGGTAACGTCATGCGCGCCGGCGATGTCGAGCAGGTCGTCGTAACGCTCGTAGAGGGGGTTCTGTCGGCGGTGTGCCACCATCCAGCGCGCCGTGAGGCCGCCGCCCCGGCTCACGATGCCGGTGATACGGCTCGCCGCTAGCGGCAGATACTCGAGCAGGACGCCGCAGTGGACCGTCATGTAGTCCACGCCCTGGCGTGCTTGCTTTTCGATCACCTCCAGCAGGCCGTCGGCCGTCATCTCCTCCGGATCGGGGACGCGCAGGACGGCCTCGTACACCGGCACGGTGCCCACCGGCACCGGGCTGCTGCTGATGATCGAGGTCCGGATGGCGTCCAGGTCTCCGCCGGTGGAGAGGTCCATCACGGTGTCGGCGCCGTAGCGGAGCGAGGTGCGGAGCTTCGCCAGCTCCTCATCGATGTCCGCGTCGGTCTGTGACGCGCCGATGTTGGCGTTGATCTTGACGCGACTGACGGCGCCAATGCACATCGGCTCGAGCGCCTCGTGATGGACGTTGGCTGGGATGATCAGGCGCCCGGCCGCGACCTCGGTGCGTACGACCTCCGGATCGAGCCCCTCGCGCTCCGCGACGTAGCGCATGGCCGGCGTGATGACGCCGCCGCGTGCCTCGGTAAGCTGAGTCATAGCTCCTCCCTCGTGCAGGCATCGCATGGGAGGTGCGGGTCGCCGGGAACGAAAAACGACTCCCGGGGGAGTCGTCGCAAGAAAATCGGCCGCCTTCCCTACGCCGGCATTATCCGGTTCAGGTTTGAACGGTCGGTGGCGGTCCGGCCACCCTCTCAGCCCGGCTCCCCGAGCTCCCGTGCGCTTCTGC
>JAJYLG010000063.1 GCA_021787985.1 Chloroflexota bacterium | reverse complement strand
GCTACCAGCAGATCCTGACCGATCCCTCGTACGCCGGGCAGCTGGTGGTGATGACGTTTCCCCACATCGGGAACTACGGCACTTCGGCGGCCGACTGGGAATCGCGCTCCGTTCAACCCGCGGGGCTTGTGGTGCGCGAGGCCGGCCTGCGTCCAAGCCACTATCGCAACGAGGAGTCGCTGCCCGATTTCCTGACGCGGACCGGCGTCGTGGCGATGACTGGCATCGACACGCGCGCCCTCACGCGCCGCATCCGCACCGCGGGCGTCATCATGGGCACCATCACCACCGACGAGACTCCACCGGAAGCGCTCGAGCGGCTGCGCGGCGAGCCGGTGTACGACGACACGGACTTCGTGCTACGCGTGACCACCCGGGAGCCATACCGCTGGCCGGAAAGCGGCAACGGCCCGCGCATCGTGGTGATGGACGGCGGGGTAAAGTTCAACATCATGCGTGAGCTCTCCGCCCGGGGGTGTGAGGTGGTGGTGGTGCCGGCCACGACGAACGCCGAGGACGTGCTGGCGTGGGATCCGCGGGGCGTGGTCTTCTCCCCCGGACCGGGCGACCCCGTGCACCAGTCGGGCATGGTGCGAGCGGCGCGGCTGCTGGTCGAGCGGCTGCCGGTGCTGGGCATCTGCCTGGGACACCAGGTGATCGCCCGCGCGTTCGGCGCCAGCACCTTCAAGCTCAAGTTCGGGCACCGAGGCGGGAACCACCCCGTGCACGACCTGCAGACCGGCCGCGTGCGCATCACGTCCCAGAACCACGGCTACGCGGTCGATCCCGATGGCCTGCGTGACGGGATGCAGGTCAGCCGGGTGAATCTGCACGACGGCACGGTGGAGGGGCTCTGGCATCCGGAGCTGCGCCTGAGGACGGTCCAGTATCACCCGGAGGCCGCGCCTGGGCCTTGGGACAATCGCGAGATCTTCGACGAGTTCGCGGAGCTTGTCAGGGGAGCGGCGAGTTGACCGACGGCGAGTGCGTGTTCGAGCGCGTGACGGATGCCGACCTCCGGCCGGACGCGTCCACGTTCGGCGGCATCGCCAACGTGGCCAACTCGGTGGCGGCCGAGGGCACGCCGGTCGCCCTGCCCCGCGTCCAGGACAGTCGGGACATCCGCTTGCTCTACGAGCGCGTCCGCGAGCAACGCGGCGCGATCTTCTACGCCCGCTGCGACGCATGGCTCGTCGCCTTCGCCGTGCTCGAGGCAGACGCAAGTGACGAGCGCGCCGGCGTGGTGCGCGTGTACGTGCTCCCCGAATACCGCCGGCGCGGTCTCGGCACGGAGCTGGTCGAGATGGCGGTCCAAACGGCCCGCGGCCTCGGCTATGCGCGCCTGCATGGTGCGCTCCCGCGCGGCAACCCCGCGGCGCTCTCGTTTTTCGGCGCCGTAGCCCCGTTGGTGCAGATCCAGGCGGGTACGATGGCATACGAGCTGCCGCTGGAGGAAGAGCCCGCATGACCTCCGCCTACCAACGGTTCCTCGCCCGCCAGCGGGCGGCGTCGCCCGCCGCGCCGATCGACCTTGAGCCCAAGTTCGAGGCCGGGTGGGCGGGCTTCGCCGCGCACCCGCTCCTCCGCGACCACTGGCGTTGGTGGGAGGACTACCGGAAGCTGCGCGACGTCTTCGCCTTCCAGCTCAGCTTGCCCGGCCTCGGCGGCATGCTCGAAGCGCGCGCCCCGGGGCTCGCGGACGCACTCGCTGCCTGCGACGCACTGGACCCGCTCCCGCCCGCTTGGTGGCATGTGCCCGTGCTGCCCGCCGGTCTGCTCGCGGCGTGGGACATCTCCTGGCCCGATGTCGAGCGCATCTATCTCGAGACGTCCGGCCCGGTCCGCCGCCGCACGCCGATCTCCGCACGGGTCGGGCGGCTGACCGTCCTGCACACGTCCGTCGCGCTCGAGCTCGACGACGGCGGACGGATCCGCGAGCTGCGCGGGGCGTTGCGCCAGGCCTACCCGTACTTCGATCAGGCAGGCCGCGACCCGGACTACGACGGCCAGACGGACCGCTTCCTGCCACGCGCGCCGCTCGCCTTCACCCGTGTGGACGCGCTGCGTTCGGACGTCCGCGAGCTGCTTGCCCGCTTCCGCGACGTCGAGCTGGGCACGGTGACGTTCCGCGAGCTGCGCCTCGTGCGCTACCTGTTCCACGAGCGAGAGCGCTTCGCCGACGTCGAGGAGGTGGCGGTGGTGCGACTGGCTGGGGATGAGACGTGAGCGCCGCCAAGCCGTCCTCCGTGCTCATCATTGGCTCGGGGCCGATCGTCATCGGGCAGGCGGCCGAGTTCGACTACGCCGGTACCCAGGCCTGCCGCGCCATGCGCGAGGAGGGCGTGCGCTCCATCCTCGTGAACAGCAACCCGGCTACCATCATGACCGACCCGGGCATCGCCGACGTCGTCTACATCGAGCCGCTGACCGTGGATGTGATCGAGCGCGTCATCGAGCGGGAGCGGCCCGACGGGCTGCTGCCGACCCTGGGCGGGCAGACCGGTCTCAACCTCGCGGTGCAGCTCGCCGAGGCCGGCGTGCTCGATCGCCACAACGTGCGCCTTCTCGGTACCCCGCTCGACACGATCCGCAAAGCGGAGGACCGCGAGGAGTTCAAGCGGCTGCTGCAGTCGATCGGCGAGCCGGTCCCTGAGTCGCGCACCGTCACCACCCTCGAAGCGGCCTGGCAGGCGCTGGAGCTCACCGGGCTGCCGGCGGTCATCCGGCCGGCCTACACGCTGGGCGGCACGGGCGGCGGCACGGCCCATACCCGCGAGGAGTTCGAGCACACCGTGCGCCGCGGCCTGGCCGCGAGTCCCATCCACCAGGTGCTCGTCGAGCGGTCGCTGCTCGGCTGGAAAGAGGTCGAGTACGAGGTGATGCGGGACGGCAACGACACCTGCATCACGATCTGCAACATGGAGAACATCGACCCGATGGGCGTCCACACCGGTGACTCCATCGTGGTCGCACCGTCGCAGACGCTGAGCGAGCAGGAGTACCACATGTTGCGCTCGGCGGCGCTGCGCATCATCCGCGCGCTCGGCGTGGAAGGCGGCTGCAACGTCCAGTTCGCGCTCGCGCCTCGGCCGGATGTCGTCCCGTGGCGCCAGCCGCCGGTGAACGGCACTCCGTACCACGTCATCGAGGTGAACCCGCGGGTCAGCCGCTCCTCCGCGCTGGCCAGCAAGGCGACCGGCTACCCGATCGCGCGGGTGGCGGCCAAGATCGCCCTCGGCAAGCGCCTGGACGAGATCCCGAACGCGGTGACGCGCCGCACGCGTGCCGCTTTCGAACCGACGCTCGACTATGTCGTCGTCAAGATCCCCCGCTGGCCGTTCGACAAGTTCCCGTTCGGCGACCGCACCCTCGGCACGCAGATGAAGGCGACCGGCGAGGTGATGGCGATCGACCGTACCTTCACCGCGGCCCTGCAGAAGGCCGTCCGCTCGCTCGAGGTCGGAGGACGGTCGCTGCTCTGGGAGGAGCCGAGCTGGAGCTCGGCTGCCCTGGAGCGGCCGCTCCCCCCGACGGACGAGCGCCTTTGGTCGCTGATGGCGGCCCTGCGGCGTGGCGCCGAGCCGCTGGCGCTGGCCCGCCAGACCGGCGCCGACCCCTGGTTCCTGGAGCGGATGCAGGAGATCGTGCAGATGGAGGCCAGGCTGCTGGCCGAGCCGCTTGCGCCGACCCTGCTGCGGCAGGCGAAGCGTATGGGCTTCTCGGACGACGTGGTCGCCACGTTGGCCGACCGCCTGCCCGAGCAGGTGCGCGAGCTGCGGCAACGTTGGGGCATCCGGCCGGTCTACAAGATGGTCGACACGTGCGCCGCCGAGTTCGAGGCCGCCACGCCGTACTTCTACAGCACCTACGAGGATGAGAACGAGGCGCCCCCGCTCGGGTCGGACGCCGTCGTGGTCGTCGGCTCCGGGCCGATTCGCATCGGACAGGGGATCGAGTTCGACTACAGCGCGGTGCACGCCGCCTTCGGCCTGCGGGACGCCGGGCGCCAGGCGATCATGGTCAACTCGAACCCCGAAACGGTCAGCACCGACTTCGACACCAGCGACCGTCTCTACTTCGAGCCGCTGGACGAAGAGGCGGTGCGCGACCTGCTCGAGAACGAGCAGACCGGCGACGCGCCACCGCCGGCGATCGTTCAGTTCGGCGGCCAGACCGCGATCAACCTTGCCCAGCCGCTCACACGCGCCGGCACGCCGATCCTCGGCTCGAGCGCGGAAGTGATCGATCTGGCCGAGGACCGTCGTCGCTTCGAGGCGTTTCTCTCCAGGCTCGGCGTGCCACAACCGCCCGGGGCGGCCGTTACCAGCGTCGAGGAGGCGATCAGGACCGCACAGGTCATCGGCTATCCGGTGCTGGTGCGCCCCAGCTATGTGCTCGGCGGGCGCGCGATGGAGATCGTGCAGAACACCACCGAGCTGGTGCGTTACGTGCAGGCCGCCGCCCAGCTCGACTCGGGCAAGCCGATCCTGATCGACAAGTACCTCGAGGGGATCGAGGTCGAGGTTGACGCCATCTGTGATGGGCAGGGGGTGTGCGTCCCGGGGGTGATGCAGCACGTGGAGCGCGCCGGGGTACACAGCGGGGACTCGATGGCCGTCTATCCGGCCATCGGCCTCACGCCCGTTGAGGTGGACACGGTCGTGGACTACTCGCGCCGCATCGGCCTCGGGCTCGGCATCCGCGGGCTCATGAACATCCAGTTCGTGGTCACGCGCGGCGACGACGGCTCCAGTATCTACGTGCTGGAGGTGAACCCGCGTGCCAGCCGCACGGTGCCGTTTCTTTCCAAGGTCACCGGCGTGCCGATGGTGCGCGCCGCCATCAACGTGATGCTCGGCCGCCCGCTGGCGGAGCAGGCGCTGCCCGACGGCTTGTGGCCGAAGCAGCCGCTGGTGGCGGTAAAAGCGCCCGTCTTCTCCATGGCCAAGCTCATCGGCGTCGACACCCACCTCGGGCCGGAAATGAAGTCCACGGGCGAGGTCATGGGCATCGACCACGACTTCGGAGCGGCGCTCTTCAAGGCGCTCGTGGCGGCGGAGATGGCGTTGCCGTCGACCGGAGCGGCCCTCCTCAGCCTCGCCGACCGCACCAAGCCGGAGGCGCTGGCCGTGATCCGGGGCCTGCACCAGACTGGCTATCGCTTGTACGCCACCGAGGGCACGGCCACGATGATCCGAGCGCTCGACATCCCCGTTGAGGAGGTGCCGAAGCGCCTGGCGGAGGGCCACCCCAACGTCGTGGACGTGATCCGCCAAGGTCTGGTCAACTGTGTCGTGAACACGCCGGAGGGCGTCATCACCAGCACGGTGCGTGACGGCTTTCACATCCGGCGGGCGGCGGCGGAGATGCGCATCCCCTGCTTCACCTCGATCGACACGGCGCTCGCGGCCGTGCGCACGCTGCGGGGCGGCCCGGCAGCCTACTCGGTGCTGCCGCTGGCGGAGTACGGGCGTGCAGGGGCTTGAGCGTGCGGCGCGCCGAGGCGCCCGCATCTGGCGGCGCGCGTTCGGGCTCGGTCGCGCCAGCTTCCTGCTCTGGTTCTGCATCGGCGCGGCCATGCAACGAACCTACAGTGGGGCACTCGTATGGGGCGTGCTGGCGCTGGCGGCAGGGCTGCTCGCGGGCGTGGTCTGGCCAGCGGTGGTGCGCGGCGGCTGGTTTCTGACCGGGTTTGTCGGCCTGGTCGAGGCGGTCTGCATCCCGCCCGCCTACATCGTTGCGCTGGCCCGCACCTGGATCGGCTGGCCGATGCTTGGTGTGGTCCTCACCGTGCCAGCCGTGTGGTTCCTGCTCAAGCTACCGTGGGCTGACGGCCGCCAGCGTCCGGAGGTGCGCGTCCGCTGGTACGTCCGATGACCACCACCGCGGGGCTGCGCTTCGCCGCGTCCGTCGTTGCCAACCGCGTCCTGTACGGCCAAACCTGGCAGATGCTGCTCGACGCGCCGGGACCGGTTCGTGCTGGACGCCCGGGTCAGTTCGTCATGCTGCGCTGCGCCGACGCCCGCTCGTGCGACCCGCTGCTGCCACGGGCGCTCTCGATCGCGGGCTACGAACGGCCAGCCGGCCGCGCCCGGCTCCGGCTTCTGTACGACGTCGTCGGCCGCGGCACAGCCTGGATGACGGAGCGCACCGCGGGCGACGCGGTGGAGGTGACGGGCCCACTCGGCCACGCGGTGCGGCTGCGGCCAGGTACCCGCCACCTGCTGCTCGTCGCCGGTGGGATCGGCATCGCGCCGTTCCCCTGGATGGCGGCGCTCGCGGCCGAGCGCGGCGTCTCCGTCACGGTGATCCATGGCGCCCGTACGGCCGAGGAGCTGCTGCCGCCCGGCGAGCTGCACCCCGAAGTCGAGCTTGTCACCGCTACGGAAGACGGATCGGCGGGCGTGCAGGGGCGCGTCACCGACGCCCTTCCCGATTACCTCGACTGGGCGGATGAGATCGTGGCCTGCGGCCCCGTGCCGATGTTCCGCGCCATGGCCGGTCTGGTGCGGCGCTCCGGCTACCGCCGCCCCGTCCACCTGCTGATGGAGGAGATCATGGCCTGCGGCACGGGCATCTGCTACTCGTGCGCGGTCGAGACTCGACGCGGCGTTCGCCTGGTGTGCAAGGACGGCCCGGTCTTCGAGCTGCGGGAGCTGTTCTGAGTGCGTGTCTCCGCCCAGGTGCTGGTCATGCGTGATGATTGCCTGCTGCTGCTGCGCGAGGGCGTCCGTCTGCGCATCCCACGCGCCGCGCTACGCTCCGCTCGCGCGCCACGCGAGGAGGCGGCGGACTTCGCCAATCGGCTCGCTGGGCTGGCCACGCGCGTCGACCGCGAGGTGTGCGTAGAGCAGCAGCCCGACGGCGACCGCACCTACACCTACCTGCTGGGCGTCATCTCCCTCGATCCGGCCGCCCGTAGTCCGGAGGCGCCCGACACGGAGTGGGTCCCGTTCTCCCAGCGCGAGCGCTTCCCTTCCGACGCACTGCGCTACCTGGGCATCGCCGAGGCCGTGCTCGGCCACCAGCTCCGCCACGACCGCGAGGAAGGGCCGTAACGCGCCCACGCCCGTCGCGCGCTCAGGCGCTGGCCTTTCGCGACGGTCCGGCACTCATGGCCCAGCGCAAGCGCGCGTGTGCGCGCACGGCAGGGCCGCTCAGCCCGCGAGCTCCTCCAGGTGGTCCTGCAGGTCCACGAAGCTATCGGCGGTCATCGCCAGGTCCCGCGAAGTCGCCGATCCGAAGGACACCACCTCGACCCGCACCCCACGGCTCTCCACCAGCTCCACGATCCGCCGGAAGTCGCCGTCGCCCGAGACCAGCACCACCACGTCCAGCCGTTCCGACATCGTCAGGATGTCGATCGCCAGCTCCACGTCGAAGTTCGCCTTCACCGAGCCGTCCGAGAAGCGCTTGAGCGGCTTCGTGATGATGCGGAAGCCCCTGCCGATGAACGGCGCCACGTAGTGCTGCTGCTCCACTGGCTCGGCCGGGTTGTCGGAGATCGGCGCGTACGCCGCCGCCCGCACCAGCTCGCGCCCGCGGGTCACCAGCTCCAGCAGCCGCCCGAAGTCGATCCGCACACCCAGCTTCTCCGCTGCGTAGACGACGTTCGGCACGTCGACGAAGACGCCCGTCCGCGGCAGGCTCGTAAAGCCGGAGGGCAGCTCGGCCCCGGTAAGCCGGCGCTCAATCGCGCCGATGCTCTTGCGGATGTCGTTGAAGATCACGGCCTGCTCACGCTGGGTCATCTCGAGCAGCACGTTCTGGCGGGCAACCAGCGACTCGATGCTCTCCCCTCTGCGGGGAGCGAGTGGCAGAGCCGCCGCGGGCGGGGCTTCGACTGCCGCCTCCGCCGCGAGCGGCGCGCCGTTCGGCGCCAGGCTCGGGGCGGGCCTCGCCGCCCGACCACCGCGACGCCGCGTCGCAGCGGGCGGTGCTTCCGCCTCAACCGGCGCGACCACGGGTTCCTCGGCCTTCTTGCGCGTCCTGCGGCGCGCGGGCGCCGGCAGCGCCGCGGCCATCGCCTCTTTCTGCTCGGCCGGCGACACGCCGGTATCCACTGGACGCGCGCGGCGACGACGGCCGCGGGTCGAGCCGTCCGCGGCGGCAACTCCCTCGGTCGTGGGGACCACGGCGCTCTCGCGGGTCGGTGCCACCGCCTCGGCCGTCTCGGGCGCCTGCCCGGCCGCGCCGCGCCCACGGCCGCCGCGCCCGCGACCGCCTCTCCGCCGCCGCCGCCGCGTGGTGCCTCCCAGGTCATGCCCGGCCGCGTGATCGCCCACGTCGGCGGGCGGCTCGGCCTGGTCGGTCTCGCCGGTCGCCGGTACGAAGTGAGGCGGCTGCGCCGCCTCGACCTCAGATGACGAAGCGTCCGCTCCCTCGCCGGAGCGGCGCTTCTTGAAAAGCGGCAAGAATGCCATATCAGTCAACCCCGATGCGCTGGAGGACGCTGATCTTCGCGGCCACCTTCTGCGCTAGCTCCATGAACGCCTGCGCCTGCGGCGACTCGGGGGCGCCCACCACCACCGGAACCCCTTCATCCCCACCGGCACGGATCGACGGCTCGAGCGGGATCTCGCCGAGGAAGTCGACCCCGAGCTCCTCGGCGGCCTGGCGCGCCCCGCCATGTCCGAAGATCTCCGCGCGCGTGCCGCAGCACGGGCATTCATAGTAACTCATATTCTCGACGATACCGAACACCGGCACGCTCAACTTCTCGAACATCGTCACCGCCTTCGTCGCATCCTCGATCGACACCTCCTGGGGCGTGCTGACCACCACCACCCCGGCGATCGGTGCCTCTTGCGCCATGCTCATCGATGCGTCAGACGTGCCGGGCGGCAGGTCCACCACGAGGTAGTCGAGCTCGCCCCACTGAAGGTCGTGCAGGAGCTGGCGCACGCCGGAGCCGATCATCGGACCGCGCCACACCACAGGAGTCCCCTTGGGAAGCAAGAACCCGATCGAGGCAACGGCCACACCGTACTTCTCGATGGCGTGCAGACCCTCATTGCGCCGCGCCAGCACACCGGCCGGGATGCCGTACATCGTGGGGATGTTCGGCCCGGTAATGTCCGCGTCCAGCAACCCGGTCTGCGCGCCCATCCCCGCCAGCGCGGCCGCCAGATTGGCGGCGACCGTGGACTTGCCAACCCCGCCCTTGTTGCTCGCGATGGCGATGATGTTGCGGACTCCCTGCACCGGCTGCGGCCCGTTCGCGCGGGCCGTGGCGCGCACGTCGGCGCCCCAGTCGATCTTCACCTCGCGGACATCCGGCAACTCCGCCAGCACCCGGCGCACGTCCTGCTCGATCGTGTCCCGCAACGGGCACGCCGGCGTCGTCAGCACGAGCCGCATCGACACCACGCCCGCGCAGGCGGCCAGATCCTGCACCATGTTCAGGCTGACGATGTCGCGGTGCAACTCGGGGTCCTCAACGCCTCGCAGCTCCGCAAGGACCCTCGCGCGCAGGGACTCGTCCTGGTTGGTGGTGTCAGCCATCCTCGGTTCCTTTCTTGACGACCGGCGTGGCCTCGTCCGTGATGAAGAAGACGAACCGGCAGCAGTTGCTCCCTGTGCACTGGGACTCCACGACCGCCACCTCGCTCCCGACCAGCCGGCTCACCACGCGCTCGTGCCACGCACAGACCCGCGGATCCTCGCAGGCGACGCGGCGGTACGGGCAGTTGTAGTCAACCAGCTCGACCCGGGCGCCGTCCACGCGTACGTCCACCAAGCCGCTCTCGCAGTCCAGCACGGCGGCGGCTGCGTGGATCCGCTGCCTGGGGGGCAAGCGCTCGAGGCGTGGCAGGAACGGCTCGACGGCACGGTCCGCCAGTAGGTCCCATAATCCGTCGGCCCGGCGTTCCGGCGGGAGGGAAAGCAACGTCTCGCGATGGGGCCCGGCGAGCGTCGCGAGCAGGAGCGCTGCCAGCTCGTCATAGCGACGGGGGAACGTCTCGGCGCCGGCGTCAGTGAGGACGTACCGCAAGCTGGGACGTCCCACCGTCCCGCGCTGCTCCGTTCCGTGCACCAGCCCGTCGCGCTCCAGCGTCGCCAGGTGTTGCCGGACGGTCATCGGCGCCAAGCCCAGCGCACCGGCAAGCGAGCCGATGGTACAGGCGCCCTCTCGCTTCAACTCTGCCAGGATCCGCCGCTTGGTGCCGCCCTGCACGACCCGGTCCGCGCTAGTCGGATACTCCTTCTGACTCCACGCTAGCCCCCCTTGTGAGACGGCGTCAAGGATTACCAAGTGTTTACTGTCCAAAACGTGTTCGTGTGGTATTATTGGGGCGAAGGCGAGGGCCCCGTTCCCGCCTATCTCCGTGAGAAGCTCGAGGGAAACGTACTCATGGAAGCCAACGTCGTCGAGGCGGCGGCATCAGTCGGCACCGTTACCTGCCGCCACCACTGGCGCATCGAACCGCCGCAAGGGCCGGTGAGCATGGGTCAGTGTCTGCGTTGCGGCGAAGAGCGCGAGTTCCGCAACTCCGCTCAAGAATCGGTCTGGGACAACGACCATTCGGGCGACTCAGGCTATGGACGCTACCGCGCCCGTGGCGCCGGTAAGGCCTTCTCCATCCGTCCCGAGGAGGACCTGTACCGCGAGCGCCCGAAGTTCGACATCGGTCGGCTCGAGGGGCGGCTGCTGTAGCCGGGCGTTCCATGGCCGACGACGACAGGGCGGGATGACCTCCCGCCCTACTTCCCTGTCGCGCGCGCCCGTACACTGGCAGCGATCGATGGATGCGCCGGACCTGAGCGTCGAGCTTGCGCCGAGACACAAGCAGGGGCTGCGCCTGCGCAACCCCGTCATGGTCGCAAGCGGCACCTTCTCGAACGGCCTGGAGTTCGCGCGCCATCACGACGTGCAGTCGCTGGGGGCGATCGTCTCGAAGGGCACCACACTGCTCCCACGCCGTGGCAACCCGCAGCGGCGCACCACTGAAACACCCGGCGGCATGCTCAACTCCATCGGCTTCCAGAACATCGGCGTCGAGCGGCTGGTACGAGACATCTGCCCGATCTGGGCCACCTGGGACGTCCCGGTCGTCGTGAACATCCTCGGTGACACGGTCGCCGAGTACGCGCGGCTGGCGGCCCGGCTCGATGCCGTGCCGGGAGTGGCCGGGTTCGAGGTCAACATTAGCTGCCCCAACCTCGACGTCGGCGGCATCGAGTTCGGCGTCGACCCCGCTGCGGCGGCCTCGGCCACCCGCGCTGTGCGTGAGCACACATCGCTTCCGGTGGTCGTGAAGCTCACGCCGAACGTGACCGAGATCGCGCTGATCGCGCGCGCGGTGGCCGAGGCGGGCGCCGACGCGTTGTGCGTGGCGAACACGATCATGGGCACGGCGATCGATATCGAGCAGCGCCGGCCGGTGCTCAACCGGCCGTTCGGCGGCCTGTCCGGTCCCGCCGTTCGTCCGATCATCCTGCGCATGGTCTGGCAGGTCTGCGCGGCGGTCGACATCCCCGTCGTGGCCAGCGGCGGCATCATGACGTGGCAGGACGCAGTGGAGTACCTGCTCGCGGGCGCCACGGCGGTCCAGGTCGGCACGGCCACGTTCGTCGACCCGGACGCGCCGTGGAAGGTACGCGATGGCATTGCCGGCTACCTGGAGCGCCACGGCGAGCCGTCGGTGACGGCGATCATCGGCACGGCACGGACATTCCGCCGCGATTGACGCCCCTGGTGCGGGGCGCTGGGCTGCGAGCAGGCTTGCGCGGACGATTGACGGCGGTTCGCGGGCATCCCTAGCCTGCGATTGAGGTCGGGGCGTGGCGCAGTCCGGTAGCGCGCCTGCTTTGGGAGCAGGAGGTCCCCGGTTCGAGTCCGGGCGCCCCGACCAGACCCTCCGCCAGCCGGCCACTTCCGCTATGTGCCGCGACGCCGCTCGCACCCCCGACCCACTGCGCTTCCCGGCCTGAGCCTCGGCCCGTCGTGCCAGCGCGGCCCCGGGGCGACTGTTGCGTCCACGCGCGAGTTGTGGAGCGGCGCCGTCGGTGGTAGTCTTTCGCCCGACAGCTAAGGAGGAGAGTGATGGCACAGGCAGGGGGCTCCGAAGTCTATCCGGTGCGCCTCGAGATCGACATACCCGAGCGGAGCGGGCGCTTCTGGGCGATCCCGCTCCTGGGCCTACTGGCCAAGGCGATCGTCCTCATCCCGCACCTACTCATCCTGTATGTGCTGGGGCTGGCGATCGAGGTATGCCAGCTCGTCATCTGGATCTGGGTGCTGTTCGGCGGGCGGTATCCGCGTTGGGCCTACGGCCTGGTCAGCGGCTACATGCGCTGGTACGTGCGGGTCGGCGCCTTCTTCCTCGGACTGACCGACCGGTACCCGCCGTTCCAGATGTAGCCCGGCCCCAGCCGTCCTTCCGCAGAAGGACGCGCCGCGGGCGCCAGGACACGCGCTTCACCCCGGGCTCGGCCGTTCTTGACGGACGGGCAGGCCGGCTTTATGCTTCGCGGCGCTCAATTCAGCGTGCCGCCGGTCGCGCCCACCCCGCGCACCTCCGGCGAAAGAGTGCGCCATGAGCTGGCAGCGCCTTCTCTTCCGTCTTCTGCTCGGCGCCCGATTGCCGCTGGCGCGCGGCACCTTGCTGCTCGACGCGATCGAGCGACCGGCTCGCATCACCCGCGATCGGTGGGGTATCCCTCACATCGAGGCAGAGACGGACCACGACGCCTGGTTCGCGCTCGGCTTCTGCCACGGGCAGGACCGCGCTTTCCAGGTCGAGATGCTGTACCGCGTCACCACGGGCCGAATGGCCGAGCTCGCGGGACGGGACGCGCTGCCGATCGATCGGCTGGCACGGCGTGTCGGCTTCGTCCAGGCGGCACGCGCCCAGCTCGCGCTCTCGCCGCCCGACCTCCGCTCGATGCTCGAGGCGTACGTAGCTGGCGTCCATGCCGGAGCCACGCGCGGGCTGCGCCGCGTCCCGCACGAGTTCGTCCTGCTGCGCGGGCGGCCCACGCGCTGGACCGCCGCCGACGCTCTGGCCGTCATCGGCCTTCAGTCTTTCCTTCTGGCGTCCAACTGGGACGTCGAGCTGGCGCGCTACAAGGTCCTGCTCGCCGATGGCCCGGATGCGCTCGCGGCGCTCGACCCGACCTACCCCGAGTGGCTGCCCGTGACCACGCCGTCAGGCGCCACCGCCGGGCCGGCCGTGGACCGGCTCGCCGAGGACCTGGCCGCGTTCCGCGAGGCGTCGCAGCCCGGCGGCGCCTCCAACAACTGGGCCGTGGCGGCGGCGCGCACCGCCACCGGTCGCCCGATCCTCGCGAACGACCCGCACCTGGGCGCGACGCTCCCGCCGCACTGGTACCTGGCGCACGTCCGCACCCCCGGGTGGGCGATCGCCGGCGCGTCATTCGTGGGTGGACCGGCGTTCCCTGCCGGCCACAACGGCCACGCGGCCTGGGGGATCACCGCCGGTCTGGTGGACAACACCGACCTGTTCATCGAGGAGATCGGGCCCGACGGCACGAGCGTCCGCCAGGGCGACGGGTTCATGCAGTGCGAGCTGCGCGACGAGCGGATCGAGGTCCGCGGCCGCGGGCCGGTTGTCGAGCGTGTGCTGGTCACGCCGCGCGGGCCGATCGTGGGGCCGGCGCTCGACGCCGAGGCGGGCGCGGTCAGCCTGTGCGCCACCTGGCTGCGTGCGCGCCCGGTCGAGGGGCTACTGCGACTCCACGAGGTGCGGAGCTTCGCCGAGTTCCGGCGCTGCTTCGAGCGCTGGCCGGTGCTGCCGCTGAACATGGTCTACGCTGACGCCGGCGGGACGACCGGCTGGCAGCTTACGGGCGAGGCGCCCCGCCGTCGCGGCGGGAACAACGCGTTCCCGCTCCCGGGCGCGTCGAACGCCGTTGGATGGGAGGCAGAGTCGGTGCCGTTCGACCAGATGCCCCATGTGCAAGACCCGCCAGAGGGCTTCGTGGCCACCGCCAACGCAAAGCCGGCGCAGGACGGCGCGGGGCCTCACCTGGGCTTCGATTGGCTCGATGGCTACCGGCTCGAGCGCGTCGCCGCTGTGCTGGCCGAACGCGCGGACTGGGACGTCGCCGCCACCGCCGCGCTCCAGCTCGACGTGCTGTCTGGGCCGTGGCGCGACCTGCGCGACGTGGTGCTGGCCGCGCCGCGGTCCGCGCCCGACACCGCGGCCGCCCTCCAGCTCCTGCGCACCTGGGACGGTCGGATGAGCGCCGATTCCCCGGCGGCAGCGGTGTTCGAGCTCTTCCTGGCCGAGATCGCCCGGCGCGTGGCACGCGCCAAGGCTCCCAACAGCTACGAGTGGGTGCTGGGCCGGGGCTTCCATCCCCTGCTGGCGCCGCACACCGCGTTTCTCGCCCGCCGGACCGGGCATCTGGTTCGCCTGCTCCGCGAGCAACCCGAGGGCTGGTTCCCCCGACCGTGGGCCGAGGAGATCGCCCACGCGCTCGCGGCCGCCGTCGAGACATTGCGCGGGCGCTTCGGCGCCGATCCGCGTCGCTGGTCCTGGGGGCGCGTGCGGCCGGTCGTGCTCGTCCACGCCGTGGGCCAGCGACGCCCGATGAACCGGGTCTTCAATCTTGGCCCGTTTCCCTGGGGCGGAGACACGAACACCGTCGCGCAGGCGTCCGTCGATCTGCTCGATCCCGCGGCCAACCCGGGCTACATCGCGTCGCTGCGGGTGGTCATCGACGTGGGGGCGTGGGAGAACAGCCGTTTCGTGCTGCCCGGCGGGCAGTCGGGCAACCCGATGTCGCCGCACTACGCGGACCAGCTCCCGCTCTGGCGGCATGGAGCGGGCATCCCGATACCGTGGTCCGAAGCGGCGGTCCGCGCGGCCGCGGTCGACACGCTCGAGCTGACGCCCGCTCAGCGCGCTTAGAGGCGGAAGCCCGCGCCGGACCGCACCACGTTCGCCCGCTCCAGCCGGTCGATCTCATCGCCGCTGAGCCCGAGCTCGGCCAGCACCTCGCGCGTGTGCTCACCGAGACCCGGTGGCGCCGCCCGCCCGGTCTTTTCGGTGCGGCTGAAGCGCGCGAAGCGGCCCGCCACCCAGAGCGGCGCGCCGTCACCCATATTGACGCGCGCCACGGCATCGTTCTCGAGGAACCGGCGCTCAGTGGTCAGCTCCTCGATGGTCCGGGCCGGCGCCGCGGGAACGCCCGCCGCGCGCAGCCGCTCGACCGTCGCGTCCCGCGGCAGACGGGCGAGCGCCGCCTGCAGGGTGCGCGCGACGTCGCCGTCACCCTGCGCGGCGTCGTGCACGTCGAGCGCACGGAACAGGGCGACCGTCTGGGCGCCGGTCGTCGCCTGGACACGGATCCAGCCGTCCGCGCAGCGGTAGAGACGAGCGAGCGGCCCCGGGCCGGGGTAATCGCGCCCGCCGACACGGGCGGCCGGCCGGCCGGCGAAGCGCGCGATCTCGCCCGACTGCATCATCACCGACTGGCCTGCGAGCGACGTCCAGACACGCTGGCCCACGCCCATTCGCTCGCGGTGATAGAGCGCGAGCACCCCGCCGAGGCAGGCCATGGCCGCGCTCGCCACGTCGTTCACCGGCAGCGTATAGAAGACCGGCGCTTCACCGCCGCCCTGCGCCCGCATCATCCCGCTGGCGGCCTGGAGCAGCGGGTCGAAGCCCGGCTCGCCGCCCAATGGTCCGCTCTCGCCGTAGCCGGTCACTGAGACGCTGATGACGCGCGGGTTGACCCGGCGCAGTGACTCGTAGTCCACGCCCAGTCGTTCCAGCACGCCCGGCCGGTAGTTGTCGACCACCATGTCCGCCTCGCGGACCATGCGGTAGAAGCAATCTCGACCCTCGGCCCGGGACAGATCCAGCGCCAGGCTGCGCTTCCCCAGGTTGTAGCCGACGAACGTCTTGCCGTACGCCCTCAGGTTGTCTCCCGAGGGCGGCTCGACCTTGATCACGTCCGCGCCGAGCTCGGCGAGCAGCGAGCCGGCATACGTTCCGGCGATGATGGCGCCCACATCGAGCACGCGGTAACCAGCCAGTGGCCCGCCCGGGCGCGGGTCGCCCGCGGCCACGGGCTCTCGCTGCCGCCACGGCGGTGCGCCGACCCCCGGCGCGCCCAGCACCGGGGCGGGCGCTCGGACCGACGCCGGCGAGGCAAGCAGATTGAGCGAGATGCCGGGCATGTCCACGGGCCCGCGCTCCGGGTCCTCCACCCGCGTCCGCATCCCGAGGGCTGCGATCTGCGGGTGGTCGAACCACGTGTCGCGGTCCTGCACCGGTCCGCAGGGGCAGCCCGCCTCGCGGATCAGCCCGAGCCACTCCGCGCGCGGCCGCCTCTTGAACGCGTCGGCGATCACCGGGATGGACCACTCCGCGTTCTCGGGCAGGGCGACCGCCGCCAGCTCACCGTTCAGTCGTGGATCTGCCAGCAGCTCCTCGAGCAGGCCCAGCGTGGAGAGCGCCGCGGTGTAGAACGCCGGGGTGAGGCCGGCGAGGAACATCCACTCGCCGTCGGCGCACTCGTACAGCCGGTAGAACGGGATCGGCCCACCCGGGCCGCCGGGCGGGTGTCCGCCCGCGACGCCCGGCTGCTGCGTGATCAGCCCCGACATCGTCACGAGCACGCCGTGCAGCCCGCCTACCGTCACCGCCTGGCCACGCCCCGACCGCTGCCGCTCGACCAGCGCCGCGACGGCAGCCGCCGCGGCCCAGATCGCCTGACCGTACACGACGTGCGGGATGACCGGGTCGACGGGCACATCCTCCCAGGCGTACTGGGAGTACGAAACGCCGCACTCCGCGCTCAGCAGCTCCCCGGATTCCGGCAGATCGCTGCCCTCGCCGTCGGCCGTGAACGGAGGAGTGTGCAGGTACACGATGCCGGGGTTCGCGACCAGCGTCGAGCCGGGGTCGAGCGCGAGCCGACGTAGCTGCGCGGTGCGGCGGCTGAAGATGCACACGTCCGCGGCACGCAGCAGATCATGTAGGTGCGCCAGGTGGTCGGCGCGCTCCAGCTCGATCACCAGGCCGCACTTGTTACGGTTCCACACCGGGAAACCGGCGAGCCGCCGCCCCGGCTCTCCGGCCGGGGGCTCGACCTTGACAACGTCCGCTCCGAAGTCCGCCAGCAACATGGCGGCCATCGGGCCGGCCACTCCTTCGCTACAGTCGACGACGCGCAGGCTATCGAGTGCGCCCGCCATGCCCTCACCCCGCTCGGCGTGATCCCCCGCGATGCGGCCAGTCTAATCGAAGCAGACCGCGACGTCGCCTCGCTGCCGCGCGGGCGTCACCAAGGCTCCGACGGACAGGACAAGCCACCCGATGGCGCGCTGCTCAGGCGGCCGGCACGGCCTCCGCCAGCTTCGCCATCAGCTCCAGCGCCTCCGGCTGATCCGTGCGCACCGTCAGGCCGGTCGCGCCCGAGCCTTCCCACGCCCGGTAGTGCTGGCGGATCCGGTCCGCAGGGCCGACCAGCGCCATCTCGTCGCAGTACTCGTCCGGCACCGCAGCCGCCGCCTCGGCCTTGCGCCCTGCCAGGTAGAGCTCCTGGACCCGCTTCGCCGCGTCGGCGTAGCCACGGCGAACCATCGTGTCGTTATGGAAGTTCTTGTCGCGGTGGCCCATGCCGCCCGCGTACAGCGCGATGTTCGGCTTCATCGCGTCGAACGCGGCCTTCAGGTCCGGAGTCACGATGACCGTGACGGCTGCCTGGATCTCGAAGCGCTCGATGGACTTGCCGTCGCCCGCCCGGCGGAACCCCTCCTCGAGCCAGGGCTGGTAGACCTTCATCATCCCGGGCACGAAGCCCAGCGGCAGCCATCCATCGGCCATCTCCGCCGTCAGCTTCACGTTGGACTCGGTGCCGGTGCCGAGCCAGATAGGGATCTTCGGGTTCGCGTGGAGGATAGACTTCAGCGGCTTCCCCAGCCCCACCGAACCGGGCCCCACGTAGGGAAGCGCGATCTCCCGCCCTGCATGCGAGACAGGTTCCTTGCGCTCGAAGATCTTGCGCATGATGGTTACGTAGTCACGGATGCGCCAGTACGGCTTGCCCCATGGCTGCCCGTACCAGCCCTCGACGATCTGTGGTCCGGACACGCCCAGCCCGGCGATGAAGCGATTGCCGCCGGCGAGGGCGTCCACCGTCGCCGCTGCCATCGCTGCCGCGGCCGGTGTCCGGGCGGCGAGCTGCATGATGCCGGTACCGAGGCGGATGCGTTTCGTTAGTGCCGCCAGGTAGGCGAGCGGGCTGACCGCGTCGGAGCCGTACGCCTCGGCAGTCCAGACCGAGTCGTAGCCGAGCCGTTCTGCCCGCAGGACCATGTCGATGGGCAGCCGCATCTGGGCGCCCGAGTATCCGAGGTGGTAACCAAGCTTCATGCGGTGCTCCCGTCCGGGCGTGCTGCCCGCTTCTCACGCTGCCGGAGCGAGGGTAGCACGGGCGCCGTCGCGCGAGCGCCCTCGGCCCACCCCGGGGTGCCCAGGCCAACGCCTGCGCGGCCCGAGAGTCGCCTTGGAGGTCAGCCGCGGGTGAAGAACCGCACCGCCCGGTCGACCACGAGATCCGGCTGCTCGAGCTGCAAGAAGTGCCCGCCGCCCTCGACCCGTTCCAGCTTCACGTTGCTGAAGTGCTGGCCCAAGTTGTCGGACCACTCATAGGGCAGGATCGGGTCTTGCGTGCCCCAGAGAACGAGCGTGGGCTGCTGCACCGGTTCGGCAGCGAACGCTCCGCGGCCACGTGTCGCGAACGCCGCGCGGTAGCAGTTGAAGCCGGAGCGCAGCGCGCCCGGT
>JAJYLG010000006.1 GCA_021787985.1 Chloroflexota bacterium | reverse complement strand
CGGCCAAGCTCTTTGATGGTAACCACGGGCGTACTCCTTCCGTTCACGCATCTGTTCTTCTTGTGCCGGAGGATACGCCCGCTCTTCCCCCTCCGCGAATCTCCACACTCTTCGGTACACCACCCCGCACAGCGCTTTCCTTGAGACGCTCCCTACGTCCATGCTACCCTTGTTGGGAGCGAGACGTGTCCCGAGCCGTCCTGCCCCGAGCAATCGGGGCAAATCTATGGCGTGCTCAATCTGAAAGGAGCGCCTCCATGGCAAACCTCGTCTCGATGAAGTCCCTGCTCGAGGCAGGCGTCCACTTTGGCCACCAGACCCGCCGTTGGAACCCCCGCATGAAGCAGTTCATCTTCACCGAGCGGAACGGCATCCACATCATCGACCTGCAGCAGACGGTCAACCGCCTGCAGGCGGCCTACGATTTCGCCCGCGACCTTGCCGCCTCCGGCAGGGACATCCTCTTTGTCGGCACCAAGAAGCAGGCGCAGGAGGCGGTCCAGCAGGAGGCCGAGCGCTGCGGCATGCCCTACGTCAATGCCCGCTGGCTGGGCGGCACGCTCACCAACTTCCAGACGATCAGCGCCCGCATCGACCACCTCATCCGCCTGGAGGAGGCGCGCGAGCGCGGCGAGTTCGAGCGCCTGCCGAAGAAGGAAGTCCTCAAGATCGAGGACGAGATCACCCGGCTCAACCGCTACTTCGCCGGAATCAAGAACATGCGTGAGCTGCCCGGGGCCCTCTATGTGGTCGACACGCCCAAGGAGTACATCGCCGTCAAGGAGGCGAACCGCCTGAAGATCCCCGTGGTCGCCATGTGCGACACCAATAGCGACCCGGACCTGATCGACTACCCCATCCCGGCCAACGACGACGCCATCCGGGCCGTGCGCCTGATGGCTGCCAAGATCGCCGACGCCGTCGTCGAAGGCAGGACGATGCGCGAGTCCGCACAGGGCGAGAGCTTCGCCGCCGGTGAGGAGTTCGAGGGCGAGACGCCGGTGGAGTACTCCGCCTCGCCGGACGACGAGGAGAACGCCGCCGGGGTCGCCAACCAGAGCGAGCCCTGAAAGCCGCTACACACTGACGCGAGGAACATGCACGTGACCGTATCGACCGAGGACCTGAAGCGCCTCCGCGAGGAGTCCGGCGCCGGGATCATGGACTGCAAGCACGCCCTCGAGGACGCCAACGGCGACTTCGCGAGGGCGAAGCACCTGCTGGCGGAGCGCGGCGTGGCCAAGGCCGCCAAGCGCGCCGAGCGCGTCGCCGCGCAGGGAATCGTCGAGTGCTATGTCCACCACGACAAGCGCGTGGGCGCGCTGGTGGAGCTCAACTGCGAGACGGACTTCGTCGCCCGCACCGAGGAGTTTCAGAAGCTGGCGCGCGAGCTGGCGATGCAAGTGGCCAGCACCCGCCCGAAGTATGTGAGCGCCGACGAGATCCAGCCCAGCGACGACGGCTCGCCGGATGACCTGGCCCTGCTCGAGCAGCCATACATCCGCGACGGCCGCCCGGTGAAGCAGCTCGTAACCGAGGCCATCGCCCGCACGGGCGAGAACGTCCGCGTGCGCCGCTTCACCGTCTTCGTCCTCGGTCAGTAGGGGGCGGTTGCGTGGAGCGCTCTGCCTACCAGCGCGTGCTGCTGAAGCTGAGTGGCGAAGCGCTCATGGGCGACCTGCCGTACGGCATCCACGAGCCCACGCTGACGGCGATCGCCCGCCAGATCACGCGCGGCCAGCAGTTGGGCGCGGAGGTCGCCATCGTCGTCGGCGGCGGCAACATCTTTCGCGGCTCCACCGCCGCCGCCGTGGGCATGGACCGGGCGACGGCCGACTACGCCGGCATGCTCGGCACCATCATCAACGCCCTCGCGCTCCAGGACGCGCTCGAGAAGGCGGGCGCGGTGGTGCGCACCCAGTCGGCCATCAGCATTCCACAGGTGGCCGAGCCGTACATCCGCCGGCGCGCCATCCGTCATCTGGAAAAGGGCCGCGTCGTGCTGTTCGCCGCCGGCACCGGCAACCCGTACATGACCACGGACACCGCCGCCGCCTTGCGCGCGGTCGAGGTCGGCGCGCAGGTGCTGCTGATGGCGAAGAACCGCGTCGACGGGGTCTACGAGGCGGATCCGCGTGTCGTGCCGACCGCGCGGCGCTACCGCCGCCTCTCCTTCATCGAGGCGCTGAGCAACCGCCTCGAGGTGATGGACAGCACCGCGCTCAGCCTCTGCATGGAGAACCGCCTCCCGATCGTGGTCTTCGACCTGCGGGCGCCGGACTCGATCGTCCGTGCCATCGCCGGCGAGGATCTCGGTACACTGGTGGGCGAGCACGAGACGGTGCTGGCCCCCGATACCGCCTGACCCACTCTGAGGCACGAGGCGCCCGCCATGGTGAAAGAGGTCCAGAGCCAGGCAAAGGAACGCATGCAGAAGGCCAACGAGGCGCTGCAGCGCGACCTGGCGGCCATCCGCAGCGGCCGCGCGAGCCCGGCGCTCATCGAGCACGTCCGCGTCGACTACTACGGCACGCCGATGCCGATCAACCAGCTCGCCACGGTGGCGGTGCCCGAGGCGCGGCTGCTCGCCATCCAGCCGTGGGACCGCCAGGCCGTGGCGCTCATCGAGAAGGCGATCCAGAAGTCGGACCTGGGCCTCAACCCCAGCTCGGACGGTTCGGTGATCCGCCTCGTGATCCCGCCCTTGACTGAGGACCGTCGTAAGGAACTCGTCAAGCAGGTGCACAAACGCGTCGAAGAGGCGCACGTGGCCGTGAGGAACGTACGCCGCGACGCGTTGGAAGAGTTGAAGCGGCTCGAGCACGGGCGTCAGATCTCCGAGGACGAGCTCCACCGCGCCCAGGAGCAGCTCCAGAAGGTGACCGACAGCGCGATCGCGGAGGCCGACCGGCTCGGCAAGGGGAAGGAAGCCGAGCTGATGGAAGTGTGACGCCCGTGCGCCTCGCCAGTCGCAACGGGACCAGCACCCTCGCCGTCGTGGAACCGCAATCGGCGGGGGAAGGGCTCGTCGTCCCCGTCGATGATGGGCCGATACCGCGGCACGTCGCCATCATCATGGATGGCAACGGCCGCTGGGCCGAGGCGCGCGGCCTCAGCCGCCAGGCCGGCCACCGCGCTGGCACCGCGAACATCCGCCGCATCATCGAGCACTTCGGCCGCCGCGGCGTCGGCTGCCTCACGCTCTACGCCTTCTCCACCGAGAACTGGAAGCGCCCGAAGCGTGAGGTGCGCGGCCTGTTCCACATCCTCGCCCGCGCCATCAGCCGCGAGGTCAGCCATCTGCACGAGACTGGCGTGCGCGTGGTGCACATCGGCCGGCTCGATGGTCTGCCCGATGACCTCCGCCGCAAGGTCGAGGACGCGATCGCCCTCACCCGGGACAACACGCGCATGACCGTCGCCGTCGCGTTCAACTACGGCGGCCGCGCGGAGATCCTCGACGCGGTCCGGCGCATCATCGCGGACGGCGTGCCGCCAGAGCAGGTCACCGAGCGGCTCTTCTCCCGCTACCTGTACGCACCCGACCTGCCCGACCCGGACCTGATCATCCGCACCGCCGGCGAGATGCGGATCTCGAACTTCCTGCTCTGGCAGGCCGCCTACGCCGAGTTCTACTTCACCGACCGCTACTGGCCTGACTTCGACGTGGATGAGGCCGACCGCGCGCTGGCCGCCTACTCCCAGCGACAGCGCCGCTTCGGCGCGCTCACCCAGACGCACGGGGCCGCGGAGACGCGCGGCCGCTCCGACGCGTAGCTCCCGGATGCTCCGCCAGCGGGTCGCGACGGCGGCGATCGGCCTGCCGCTCCTCCTGGGGCTACTGTGGCTCGGCGGCGCCTGGTGGACCGTCGGCATCGCGGCGGTGCTGGCGGTGGGGATGCTGGAGACGCTGCACCTCGGCGGAGTCCCCCTACGCTCGGCCGAGGGCGCGGTCGTCGTGCTGACGGCCGTCATCCTGGGGGTGAATGCGCACGTCGGCCGCTCCACCTGGCTCGCCGCGTTCGTGCTGGTGCCCGTGGCTGGAGCCACGTGGACGGTCTGGCGCTCCGCCGAGCTCCGCAGCGCCGTCCGCCGTTGGGCGGTCGCGCTGGTCGCGCTCGCGTACGTGGGCGTGCTGGGCAGCGCCTTCCTGCTCCTGCGGCGCCTGCCTGACGGACGCGACTGGACGCTGCTCGCGTTCGCCATCACGTTCGCCGCCGACACGGGCGCGTACTTCACCGGCCGCACGCTGGGCAGGCATCCGATGGCCGGCCGCATCTCGCCCAAGAAGACGGTGGAGGGCGCCCTGGGCGGGCTGGCCTCGGCGGCCCTGGTGGGCGCCCTGATCGGTCCCTGGGCCGCGACCGGCATTCCCTGGTGGCAGGGTGCGCTCCTCGCGCTGGTGGCGACCTTCGCGTCCCAGGCCGGCGACCTGGCGGAGTCCGCCGCCAAACGCGCGGTCGGCGTCAAGGATTCCGGCAGGCTGCTGCCGGGCCACGGCGGCGTGCTTGACCGCATCGACAGCCTGCTGCTCGCCGGCCCGGTCGTATACTTGTACGTAGGGTGGGTGCGGTTGTGAAGGGCGTCGCCGTCCTTGGGTCGACAGGTTCCATCGGAACACAGGCGCTCGACGTACTCCGCGGTCTTGGCCCGGGCTACCGCATCGTCGGGCTGGCCGCGGGCCGCAATCACGATCGCTTTCTCCGGCAGGTTCACGAGTTTCGCCCCCGCTTCGCTCATTGTCACGGCATCGGTGCCGACGACCTCCCGAGGGGCACCGCCATTGCCTCGCCCGGGGAGTGGGTCACCGCGCCCGGCGTGGACGTCGTGGTGGTGGCGACCGGCGGTTCAGCCGGACTGCTGCCGGCGGTGCGGGCGCTGGAGGCGGGCAAGGTGGTCGCGCTGGCGAACAAGGAGTCGCTTGTCATGGCCGGCCAGGTGGTGCGCCAGGCGCAGCGCCGTGGCTGCGGCGACCTCCGCCCGGTGGATAGCGAGCACAGCGCCATCTGGCAGTGCCTCTGGGGTGAGCCGCCCGACAGCATCGACCGTCTGCTGCTGACGGCGAGCGGCGGCGCGTTCCGCGACCTGCCGCTCGGTGAGCTCCGGCAGGTGACCCCCGAGCAGGCGCTCCGCCACCCGACATGGCGTATGGGTCCCAAGATCACGGTCGATTCCGCCACGCTGTTCAACAAGGGCCAGGAAGTGATCGAGGCGCGTTGGCTGTTCGACGTCCCGGTGGAGCGCGTGGAGGTAGTGCTGCACCGCGAGAGTATCGTCCACTCGCTGGTCGAGTTCGTCGACGGGAGCGTCAAGGCGCAGCTCGGCATGCCCGACATGCGCCTGCCGATCCGGCTCGCCATCACCTACCCCGAGCGGACATCCGACACATCCGTGCCGCGGCTGGACCTGGCGCGCGTCGGCTCGCTCAACTTCGGCGCCGTGGACACGGAGCGCTTCCCCTGCCTGGGGCTGGCGGTCGAGGCTGGCCGCCGCGGTGGCACCTATCCCGCAGCGATGGCAGCCGCCGACGAGGTAGCCGTCGCCGAGTTCCTGGCTGGCCGTGTCGGTTTCCTCGACATCCCGCGCCTCATCGAGGCGGTCCTCGAGGAGCACCGGCCCGCGAGTGCCGATTCCCTGGAGACAGTCTTCGCCGCGGACCGCTGGGCCCGCGAGCGGGCCGGCGCGCTGGTAGCGGCCCGCGTCTAGCGAGAAGGGACGATCGTGGGCTTCCTCACCACCGCCGGTATCTTCATCCTGGTGCTCTTCGTCCTCGTGCTCGTGCACGAGCTGGGGCACTACATCACCGCACGCATCTTCGGCATCCGCACGCTCGAGTTCGGCTTCGGCTATCCGCCCAAGATCCGGGGCTTCCGCCTCTTCTCGAGCGAGGAGATCCAGGCCTGGGAGCAGCGCACCGGCCCACGTCCCGGCTTCTGGCGACGGCTTGGGTATCGCGTCGTCGGCGACACGGAGCTGACGGTCAACTGGCTGCCCCTGGGCGGCTTCGTGCGGCTGCTGGGCGAGGAGGATCCCAGCGATCCACGCAGCCTGGCGGCGAAGCGCCCGCTGGTGCGGCTCATCGTCCTCAGCGCCGGCGCGTTCATGAACTTCATCCTGCCCATCGCCCTGTTCACGCTGGCGTACATGATCCCGCAGCGCGCGGCGGTTGGTGGCGCCCTCGTGACCTCGGTGCAGGCCGGCTCGCCGGCCGCCGCAGCCGGCGTGCACCCAGGCGACCAGATCATTCGCATCAACGGCCGCGGCATCCAGAACGCCGGGGACGCGGGCTACAACATCCGCCTGAACCAGGGTCGTTGGATGACGTGGACGGTCGTGCGGCGCGAGACCTTCGGGTCCGGCATCGTGGCCAGCCAGACGCTCGAGCTGCGCGTCTACGCCCGCTGGGCGCCACCCTACTTCGTCGACCCGAGCACCAGCAAGCGCGTCCGCGAGGGACCGACCGGCATCTCGGTCGCCGACCGCACGAACGCGACCCGTGTCGAATCGAAGCCCTTCTGGGAGGCGATCCCGCTGGGCTTCCGCTCGACCTTCGACACGCTGACGCTCGCCAAGAACCAGGTCATCTCGCTGATCGCCCAGCGCACGGCTCCCGAGGTGCAGGGGCCGGTGGGGATTGCCCAGGCGACGGGCGAGGTCGTGCGGCAGGCCGGATGGGTGGCGCTGCTGCAGTTCGCGGCTCTCCTCAGCCTCAACCTGGCGATCTTCAACATCCTGCCGATCCCGATGCTCGACGGTGGCCGCATCCTCTTCGTGCTGATCGAGATCGCGCGCCGCGGCAAGCGCGTCGCCCCCGAGCGGGAGGCGCTGGTGCACTTCATCGGCTTCGTGATCCTCATCAGCGCGGTCGTCGTGATCTCCTACTTCGACATCGCCCGCATCATCCGCGGCGACAACGTCTTCCGCTAGCCGGTGCCGATCACGCCGCTGGCGGTGGGCGTGCTGGTGGCCGGCTGGCTGGCCTGTGGTCTGGTCGGCTGGCTGATCGTGACGGTCGCCGATCGCCTCCATCCGCGCCGCAGCGGGCTGCTGGCCGCCGCGGCCGGGGGGCCGCTCGCCGGCCTGGTCGCCGCCGCGGTGCCACCGCGCAACGCGACGAACTTCGCGCTGAGCTGGCCGCTGGCCCTGGGCGCCGCGATCGCCCTCGCCTGGCTGGTACCCTTGGTCGTGGACCGCCTCCGGTCACGGAGCGCCGCATGAGCCCGCTATGCCTTTCGACGATGTACGCGCGCGCCGACTACCTCGACGGCGACTGGCACGCCTTCGCCGGGCTGGCCCGCGACGCCGGCTGCTCGCACGTCGAGGCGAGCCATGTCACCGACGAGCCGGGCCTGCACGCGCTGGCTGAGATCGGCGAGCCACCACTCATCTCCCTCCACGCGCCGACCCCGCGCGAGCGCGTGAACGGGCGTTGGAACAGCGAGCTCAACCTCGCCTCGACGGACGAGCACCACCGCCGGCTTGCGGTCACGCACCACCTGCGCACGCTCCAACGCGCGGTCGATGTGGGCGCCCGCTGGGTGGTGGTGCACCTCGGCGGCGCCGGTGACGACATGTACGACGAGGAGCGAGAGCTGCGACGCCGTTTCGACGCCGGGCGATGGGGCACGCCCGATATCGACCGGCTGCGCGAAGCCGCCCGTGCCCGCCGCGCGGCGTCGCGGCCGCGGGCGTTCGCGCAGGCGCGCCGCTCGCTTGCGGAGCTGCTGGCAGAGGCGCGGCGGCTGAGCATCACCATCGGGATCGAGAACCGCTACCACTTCCATGAGATCCCTGACCCGGACGAGACAGCCTCCCTACTGCGCGAGTTCGCGGCTTCGCCGGTCGGGTACTGGCACGACGTCGGTCATGCCGAGGTGCTCCACCGTCTCGGCTTCCACAACCGGTCGCGCTGGCTGCAGGAGCTGCTGCCGGACGCGGTCGGCATCCACCTGCACGATGTCCTCGGCATCGGAGACCACCGCGCGCCGGGCCGCGGCGACGTGGATTGGGCGCCCATCGCCGCGGCGCTACCGGCCGAGGCCGTGCGCACACTGGAGATCGCGCCGGGCGAGCCGCGCGACGCCGTGCTGACGGCGGCGCCGCTGCTGCGCGCCCGCGGGGTGCTCGTTCGCTGATGCTTCCGCGAGCGCGCTGCGCGCCGCACACTTGGGGGTGACCGCCGTGAGCTTCGTCAGCCACCTCGAGTGTCCACGCTGCCACCTCGGCTACGAGGCGTCCAAGCTGGCCGCCGTCTGCGGCTGCGGCTCGCCCCTGCTCGTGCAGTACGACCTCGAACACGTGCGACGCGCGGTCACGAAGGAGGCGATCGCGCCGCGCGCCACGACGATGTGGCGCTACTGGGAGCTGCTGCCCGTCTCGGACGCCAGCGCGGTCGTGACCATGGGCGAGGGCTGGACTCCCGTTGTCCGGCTCGAGAACCTGGGCGGCAGCCTCGACCTGCCTCACCTCTATCTCAAGGACGAGTCGGTCAACCCCACCGGCTCGCTCAAAGCCCGCGGCGCCAGTTGCGGCCTCTCGATGGCCCGCCAGTTCAACATCCATGACATCGTGCTCGCCTCGGCAGGCAACGCAGGCGGCGCATGGGCCGCGTACGCCGCTCGCGGCCTGCTGGGCTGCCACGTCTTCATGCCACAGGACGCCCCCGAGCCCAACCGGCAGGAGGTCGCCGCCTATGGCGCCGACCTGGTGCTCGTCCGTGGACTCGTCAACGACTGCGCCCGCGCCGCCAGCGAGCAGGCGCGCCTGCGCGGCTGGTTCGACGTCTCGGCGATGCGCGAGCCATACCGCATCGAGGGCAAGAAGACGCTCGGCCTGGAGATCGCCGAGCAGTTCGAATGGGATCCGCCGGAGGTCATCCTTTGCCCGACGGGCGGCGGCGCGGGCCTGGTCGGCATCTGGAAGGCGATGCGCGAGCTGCGCGAGCTCGGCTGGCTCCGCGGCAACCACCAACCGCTCCTCGTCGCGGTGCAGAGCGCGGGCTGCGCGCCGCTTGTGCGCGCTTGGGAGTCCGGCGCCGAGGAGGCGCAACCCTGGGAACGGCCGCTGACCATCGCGGCCGGGCTGCGCGTGCCGCGCCCCTTCGGCGACCGCCCCGTGCTGGCCGCGATCCGTGAGTCCGGCGGCGGCGCCGTGGCGATCACCGACGAGCAGATCCTCGACGGCATGCGCCTGCTGGCGCGGCAAGAGGGGCTGCTCGTCTGCCCCGAAGGCGCCGCGACCCTCGCCGCCGCCGTGCTGCTGCGCGACCGTGGCGTGCTCACCAGCAGCTCGCGCGTGCTGCTGCTCAACACTGGCGCCGGGATCAAGTACCCGGACGCACTGCAGCGGGCGAGCTCGCGCGTCGCGCCGTAACCCCCCACACCTTGCGGGCGTCCGCACACCCCCACAGGATCGCTACATTCAGGAGGGCCCGCGGGACATGCGTTTCTCCGGATCGCTGATCCGCACCTTGCGAGAGGCACCGGACGATGCCGACACGGCCAACCATCAGCTCCTGCTGCGAGCCGGGCTGATCCAGCAGCTCGCCGCCGGCATCTACTCCTTCCTGCCTCTCGGCTGGCGAGCGCACCGCAAGATCACCCAGGTGATCCGCGAGGAGATGGACGGAGCCGGCGGCGTCGAGGTTCACCTGCCCGCGCTCCAACCGCGCGACCTCTGGCGCGAGTCCGGTCGTGACGACACGATGGCCAGCGTGCTGTTCCGCACCACCGACAAGCGGGAACGCGAGTTCGTGCTCGGCCCCACGCACGAGGAGGTCATCGTCGATCTCGTGCGCCGCCTCGTGCAAAGCTATCGCGACTTGCCCGTGCTCCCTTACCAAGTCCAGACCAAGTTCCGCGACGAGCCGCGCTCCCGCGGCGGTCTGGTGCGCGTGCGCGAGTTCACCATGAAGGACCTGTACTCCTTCGACGCCGACTGGGAAGGCCTCGACCGCTCCTACGACGCCATGGTGCGCGCCTACGCCCGCATCTTCGCCCGGTGCGGCGTGCCCGCCGTCGCGGTGCTGGCCGACAGTGGCGCCATCGGCGGCAGGGACTCCCAGGAATTCATGTACCTCACGGACATCGGCGAGGACACCTGCCTGCTCTGCCCTGCCTGCCGGTACACCGCCAACGCGGAGAAAGCGGAGCTGCGCAAGCCTCCGGCGCCGGCCGAGCCTCTCGCTCCGCGCGAAGAGGTGTACACGCCCGGCGTCCGGACCATCGAGGAGCTGGTGCGGTTCCTGGGCGTGCCGGCCAGCCGCACCCTGAAAGCGGTGTTCTACGTCGCCGACGGGCGCGCCCTCTTCGTGGCGATCCGTGGCGACCTGGAGGTCAACGAGGTCAAGCTGCGCAACGCGCTCCGGGCGACCGAGCTGCGACTGATGAGCGACGACGAGGCGCGGCGTCACGGGCTGGTGGCGGGCTCAGCCTCGCCTATCGGTGTCCGCGGCATGACCGTCGTGGCCGACGACTCGGCGCAGGGAACCAACCTGGTGGCCGGCGCGAACCGGGCCGATCGCCACCTGATGAACGTCAACATCGGACGCGACTGGCGCGCCGATATCCTGACCGACATCGCGCTCGCCCGCGCCGGCGATGCCTGCCCCCAGTGCGGGACCACGCTCCAACAGCGGCGGGGCATTGAGCTCGGCCACGTCTTCAAGCTCGGCACGGTCTACGCCGAGAAGCTGCGCGCCGGCTATCTCACCGCCGACGGCCGCCTGCAGCCCTGCGTGATGGGCTGCTACGGCATCGGCGTCGATCGGCTGCTGGCGGCGGTGATCGAAGCCAACCACGATGAGGCCGGCATCGTCTGGCCCCGCTCGGTGGCCCCTTTTGCCGTTCACCTGGTCGGGCTCAATATCGAGCGGCAGGACGTCCGCGCGGCGGCCGACACCGTCTACGAGTCCTGCCGGGCGGCGGGGATCGAGGTGCTGTACGACGACCGCGCCGAGTCGGCCGGCGTGAAGCTCAACGATGCCGACCTGCTCGGGATGCCGCTGCGCGTGGTCGTCAGCCCGCGCGCGGTCGCGAGCGGCGAGGCCGAGCTGCGCGCCCGGGCGGATGGCCGCACCGAGCGCCTGCCGCTGGGCGAGGTCGCCGCGCGGACCGCCGCATGGCTGGCGCGAAAAGAGTACGACTGACAGTTGATACAGGTGCGAGATATGGCGTTATACTTGCAAAGATTCCTGCTACAGATGCCGTCGAGACCCCCACCAGCTACGAGGTGTGATGAGCGATGGACGCGACTTCTGAACTGACCGGGGTGGGCGAGGTGGCCCTCTTCATCGACTTCGACAACATCCGCCACGGGCTGCGCAAGTACGGCCAGGAACCGGCAGTCCAGAGCTTCGTCGAGAAGGCGAAAACGCACGGCACCTTGGCCGCGGCCTTTGCCTACGCGGACTTCAACGAGCACCCGGACTGGGTCCGCCGTCACCTGGAGATCGGCGGCGTGACCGTGCGCGACGTGCCCAGCCGGCGCTTCCTGGCCAACGGTGTGGAGCGGGTCCGGGCGCCTTCCGACATGCACCTGGTGATGGACGCCCTCGAGACCGCCATCGACCGGCCGGGCGTCCACACCTACGTGCTCATGACCGGCGACCCGGACTACATCCGGCTGGTCACCATGCTCCGCCACCGCTTCAGCAAGCGGGTCGTCATCTCCGGCGTGCCGGGAACGGTCTCCAGCGACCTGCTGCTGGCCGCAGGCAGCGAGGAAGACCCCATCGAGGTCGCCCAGCCCGACCCCAACATCCAGCTCGACGACGTGATCGACGCCATCGTCGCGATGGTCCACACCAAGAGCGCCCCGCTCGGATTCTGGACCGTGCGCCTGATCCTCGACTGGGCTCGCGACCGCCGCAACGCCATTCCGGCGGGCGAGCCGCTGACCTCGACCGCGGTCACGCACATGGTGCAGGACGGCATCCTGGTACGCGAGGTCGCCGAACGAGGCGGGCGAGAGATCACGGTCGCGCGCTTGAACTACGACCACCCGCGTGTGCAAAGCGTGACCGAGCACCTGCAGCCGGTGGACATCCAGGTGCCGCCGGCGGTGCAGCCGGTCCGGCCGCGGTACTCGGGGTTCGGCGAGTACCGCTACCCATGATCCATCGCGGCTGACCGCCGGCCGGCCTTGTTGCCGGCGGCCAGCTTTGCTATTCTCTTCTTGGCATGGACGACCTTCACCAAGTGGGCCTGCGCCCACTTTTTTGTTGGCGCACCGTCCGCCTACGCTGGGGCCAGGTGGCATGAAGAGCGAGTTCATCATCGCGATCAAGCAACTGTCGACGGAGAAAGGGCTGCCGCAAGAGACGGTCATCGAGGCCGTCGAGCAGGCGCTTGCGTCTGCGTACAAGAAGGAGCTCGATACCGACGCGCCGGTTCTGGTCCGCATCGATCAGGCCACTGGTGCGATCCAGGCGTACATCCAGAAGCTGGTCGTCGACGAGGTGGAGAACCCGGACACGGAGATCTCGCTCACCGAGGCCCGCCATCTTGTCGGCCGCGCGTTCGTTGGCGATTCGGTGCCCATCGCCGCGCAACCCGAGAACGCCGGCCGTATCGCCGCCCAGACGGCCAAACAGGTGGTGCTGCAAAAGCTGCGCGAGGCGGAGCGCGAAGCAGTATACGACGAGTTCGCCGGCAAGGAGGGCGACATCGTCTCCGGCATGATCCAGCGCGTCGAGGAGCACCGGCGGGTGGTCATCGACCTCGGACGGACGGAGGCCGAGATGCCTGCCGCCGAAATGGTGCGGGCAGAACGCTACCGCCCGGGCCAGCGCATCAAGGTATACGTCTTGCGCGTCGAGAAGAGCGGCAAGGGACCACAGGTCGCGGTCAGTCGCGCGCACAAGAACCTGCTTCGCCGCCTGTTCGAGCTGGAGGTGCCGGAGATCTACCGCGGCACCGTCGAGATCAAGTCCATCGCGCGCGAGCCGGGCTATCGCTCGAAGGTGTCCGTGGCCGGTCGTCAAGCAGGCGTCGACCCGGTCGGTGCGTGCGTCGGCATGCGCGGCATCCGCATCCAGAACATCGTCAACGAGCTGGGCGGGGAGCGCGTGGACGTCATTCAGTGGGACGCGGACCCGGCCCGCTTCGTCGCCAACGCCCTCAGCCCGGCCGAGGTGCTCAGCGTCACGATCGACGAGGCCACCCGCACCGCGACCGTGATCGTGCCGGACCGGCAGCTCTCGCTCGCCATCGGCAAAGAGGGACAGAACGCCCGCCTGGCAGCCAAGCTCTCCGGCTGGCGGATCGACATCAAGAGCCAGTCGCTCGTGCAGAAGACCGAGCCGACCGTGCCGCTGGACGTCCCGACACAGATCGTGGCTGAGCCCGAGCCCGAGGCCCTCCAGCAGCCGGTGGCGCCCGCGCCCGAGCCGGTTGGGCCGGATGCCGAGCCCATCGCCGCCGAGGCCCCCGCCGAGGAAGAACGGGCCGAAGAGGCCGAGGTCATCCCGGTGGCCGAGCTGCTCAGGACCACGGAGGAGGAACGCCCGCGCACGCTGCGCTTCGCCGAAGAGGTCCTGCCGACGGTCGAGGGCGACGGCAAGAAGAAGCGCAAGGCGAAAGACGAGCGGATCGAGACCGAGACCGAGGTCGCCCGCGCGGCGAAGAAGGCGAAGCGGCCCAAGCGGGCCGCAGCCGAACCGGAAGAAGAGGACGACGAATTCAGCTACCTGCTCCCGCGGTGAGCGGGGATGGAGCGCTATGGCGACGACCGCACGGCGCAGCAGCGGTGGGCTACGGGCCCGGCACGTCCCCCAGCGGACGTGCGTCGGCTGCCGCATTGCCTCAACGAAGCGCCAGTTTGTGCGCACCGTGCGGGCGCCGGACGGCGCGGTCCGGGTCGATCCCACCGGTAAGGCGAACGGGCGCGGCGCCTACCTGTGCCCGCAGCGGTCTTGCTGGGACGCCGCGCTGAAGCGCGGACGCCTGGCCAGCGCGCTGCGAGCTGAGATCCGCCCCGGGGACCTGGAGGCGCTGCGAGCCTACGCCGCGTCCCTCCCGGAGTCGGTCGAGGCCGCGGAGGGCGTCCAGGTCGGAGAAATGGAGCGGTAGAGGTGGCAGAGGTGAAAGCGGTTACCGCCGCGGTTGAGCTGCCCGACGTCATGACCGTCAAGGAGCTGGCCGACGCGCTGGGCATCAGCCCGGTGGAGGTCATCAAGGAGCTCATGAAGCACGGCATCATGGCGTCGGTCAATGCCGTCATCAACTTCGACGCGGCCGCCGCGGTGGCGCGCGAGATCGGCGTTGAGGTGGAGCGTCGCTCGGTACAGCGGCGTGAGGTCGCGGTGGCGGCCGAGGCAAGGAAGCTCGGCCGCGACGTCGAGCCGGGCGCCGTCATCCGCCCACCGGTCGTCACCGTGCTCGGCCACGTCGACCATGGCAAGACCAGCCTGCTCGACCGCATCCGCCGCGCGGAGGTGGCGGCGGGCGAAGCCGGCGGCATCACCCAGCACATCGGCGCCTACCAGGTCGAGCACAAGGGCCAGCGCATCACCTTCATCGACACGCCCGGCCACGAGGCCTTCACCGCGATGCGGGCGCGTGGCGCTCAGGTTACGGACATCGCGGTGCTGGTCGTGGCAGCCGATGACGGCGTGATGCCGCAGACCATCGAAGCGATCAACCACGCGCGCGCCGCCGAGGTGCCGATGATCGTCGCCGTCAACAAGATCGACCTTCCCGGCGCCAACCCGGACCGGGTAAAGCAGCAACTCGTGCAGCACGGCGTCGTGATCGAGGAATACGGCGGCGACACGATTTGCGTTCCGGTCTCGGCCAAGACGGGCGAAGGGATCGACGACCTGCTGGAGAACCTCGTGGTGCTGGCCGAGGTGCTGGAGCTCAAGGCCGACCCCAAGCGCCCCGCCGCCGGTGTCGCGGTCGAATCCACGCTCGACCGCAACCGCGGCCCGCTGGCCACGGTGCTCGTGAAGACGGGCACGCTACGCCGCGGCGATGCGGTGGTGGTGGATGAGACCTGGGGCCGCATCAAGGCCATGTTCAATGAGCGCGGCCAGCAGGTGAAGGAGGCCGGGCCGAGCGCGCCCGTTCAGCTCAGCGGCCTGCAAGAGGTTCCGCCCGCCGGCTCGGTGCTCACTGCCGTGAAGGACGAGCGCACCGCCAAGGAGACGGCCGAGAGCCGCCGACGCGAGCGCCAGGCGGCCGCCGCCCAGGGTCACCGCGGCGTGTCGCTCGACGCGCTCTTCGGCGAGATCACCGCCGGCAACGTCAAGCAGTTGAACGTCGTCCTCAAGACCGACGTGCACGGCTCCATCGAACCGATCCGCATGTCGCTCGAACGGCTCAGCACGGACCAGGTGAAGGTGCGCGTCATCCACTCGGCGGCAGGCACCATCACCGAGAGCGATGTCATGCTCGCCGAGGCATCAGACGCCATCATCATCGGTTTCAACACCCGGCCTGAGCCGGCCGCGCTCGCCATGGCCGAGCAGGGGGGCGTCGAGGTCCGCCAATACCGCATCATCTATCAGCTCACCGAAGACGTGCAGAAGGCGCTGGCCGGCATGCTCGAGCCCGTGATGAAGGAGGTGGTGGACGGACACGCCGAGGTCCGCCGCATCTTCCACATCAGCCGGCTCGGCAACATCGCCGGCTGCTACGTCACCGACGGCCACGTGGCGCGCAACCTCCAGGTGCGGCTGTTGCGCGGCAAGGAGCAGGTGTGGGCCGGCCGGCTGGGCAGCCTCAAGCGTGGCAAAGACGACGTGCGCGACGTCCAGTCCGGATACGAGTGCGGCATCGGCCTCGACGGCTTCGACGACGTGCAGGAGGGCGACGTCCTCGAGTTCCTCCACCAGGAGCGCCAGGGCGCCTGAGGCCCGGCAGCCCGCGGCTCCGGAAAGCGACAGGCACCGACCATGTCCCGCAGGACATTGCGCGTCAACGAGCTGCTGCGCGCCGAGATCGCCCAACTGCTGCAGCGTGAGGTCAGCGACCCGCGCCTTGGCGGGCTCATCTCGATCACCAGCGTCGAGGTCTCGCCCGACCTACGCTTCGCGCGCGTGTTCGTCAGCATCTACGGCCCCGAGGAGGAGCGCCAGGGGGCGATGCGGGCCCTGGAGCGGGCCACACCGTTCATCCGTCGCGCCCTGCGTGAGCACATCCCCTCGCTACGCCACATCCCCATGCTCAGCTTCCGCCGCGACGACTCCATCGAGCGCGGCGTGCGCGTCAGCGGGCTGCTGCGCGAGGCGAGCGAGACAACGGCGGCCACGCGCCGCGGTGCGAAGCATGAGACCGGCGGCTGATGCCCGCCCCGCGCTCGCGCCGGCGGACCCGCGCCGCCGCAGCCGCAACCTCGCGCTGTCGCAAGCCGCCGTGGCGCTCGACCTCGAGAGCGCGGCGCGCCTCTACGCCCTCCCCGGCGGCTGGTCCGTGTTCGATCCGTGTGTCGGCCGGTCTTATGTCGTGACCCTCCAGCCCTGGTCCTCCCTCTGGTGCCTCCACCGCAACCCCACTCTGCTCGAGCGCGACGCCATGCGCCGGGACCACGTCCAGCGCACCCCCCAACACCACGCCTGGGTAGCGGCCGAGCCGGTGACGCTCGTCTGATGGATGGCCTGCTCGTCGTCGACAAGCCCGCCGGCTGGACGTCGCACGACGTCGTCGCCCGCCTGCGGCGCCTCGCTGGCGAGCGGCGCATTGGCCACGCCGGCACGCTCGACCCCATCGCCACTGGCGTCCTGCCCTGCGGCCTGGGACGCGCCACCCGCCTGCTGGAGTTCCTCTCCGAGGCGGGGAAGACCTATCTCCTCACCGTGCGCCTGGGAGTCGAGACCGACACCTACGACGCCAGCGGCACCGTGGCCGCGACCGCGCCCGTGCCTGAGCTCGATGAAGCGCGGCTGCGCGCGTTGCTCCACCAATTCGAGGGCGAGCAGCTCCAGCGGCCGCCCGCCTTCAGCGCCGTCAAGGTGTCGGGCGAGCGCGCCTACCGACTCGCCCGACGCGGCGAGCCGCCCGAGCTGCCGCCTCGTCGCGTCACTATCGAGCGCCTGGAGCTACTCCGCTGGGAGCCACCCGACCTCGTGCTGGAGATGGACTGCTCCAAGGGCACCTACGCACGCGCGCTGGCGCACGACATCGGCGCGCGACTCGGCTGCGGCGGCCACCTGGCGGCGCTCGTGCGCACGCGCGTCGGCCACGTGCGCCTGGAGGATGCGCTCTCCATCGAAGAGATCGAGCGCGCGGCCGCCGAGAGCCATTTCGCAGCGATCGTGTCCGCGCCCGACGAGGCGGTCCTCGGGCTGGACGCGGCCATCCTCGGTCAGCGCCATTCGCTGGCCGTCCGCCAGGGCAACCCCATCGATCTGCTGCGCGTCCAGCCGCGGGCGCGCGATGGGCGTCTCGTGCGCGCTTACAGCTACCTGGGCGACTTCCTCGCGCTCATCCGTTTCGACGCCCGCTCCGGCCTCTTCCGGCCGGACCGCGTGCTGCTGCCGATCCAGCCCGTTCCGCGCCCGTAGGGGCGTCCGCCTCGTCAACGCGGAAGGTGCGCTTCCCCCTGCGCCCTTCCGCGTCATCCGCTTTGATCCGCGGATTCCTCGCCCTGCGCCACGCGCGGAAGCAGCCCCTCCGCGGCGAGCCGTAGCGACTCGATCGCCTCCTCTTGGCGGCAGGTGCGGAAGTCGAAGACCACTTCGGACACGCCCAGCGCGTGGTACGCCTCCAGGTCAGCCGCGACCTGCTCGGCCGTGCCGACGAGCGTCTGCCACGGCTCCTCGCGCGGCCGCCGCTCGGCCGGCCGCCCGGCCGTCAGGCGCAGGCCGAGGCGCAGCGAGAGCGTGAACCCCGAGGAGAGGTCGCGGCCGTGGACCTGCGCCTGCTCGCGCAGGTACCCCAGCCGCGGCCGCAGCTCGTCCGGCGGCAGCTTGAACGGCTGCCAGCCGTCGCCGATGCGGGCGGCACGCCGGATCGCCGGCCGGCTGTCTCCGCCCAGCACGATCGGGATACCGCCCGGTTGGACGGGCTTGGGCATGGCGCCAATGGGCGAGAAGGACCAGTAGCGCCCGTGGAACTCGGCCGGCTGGTCGCGCCAGATGCGGCGGAAGATCTCGACCACCTCCTCCGTCGCCGCGCCGCGCTCGTCGAACGGCGGCGCGCCCATGATGCGGAACTCCTCCGCCATCCAGCCGACGCCCATGCCGATGACGATCCGGCCGCCGCTCAGCGCATCGAGGCAGGCGAGCTGCTTGGCCGTGACCACGGGATGGCGGTACGCGGCGATCAGCACGCTCGTCCCCAGGCGGATGCGGCTCGTCTTGCCCGCCAGGTAGGCGATGAGGCTGAGCGGCTCCCAATAGACGTCGTCCGGCCCGGCGGCCATCCGACCAGTGCTGCTGTACGGATAGCGCGACTCGATCTCCACCGGCACCACGATGTGGTCGGTGATCTGGACCGAGTCGAACCCGAGCCGTTCCGCCAGCTCGGTGAAGCGCAAGATGAACTCCGGTGTCGCCTGTGGCCCCGCGGTCGGTGGCTGGACGCCGATGCGCATGCCTCGCTCCTCCCCCTGCGCGTGCGCCGGGGCTCGTGGGCCGGCCAGCGCCGCCTGGCCGAGAATACGGCCCGTCCGGCGTCAGGGCAAGCGAACCACCGACTTGTGCCGCTTCGCCGGCAGTCCGACACTCGGGACGACTCTGCCCGAGGAGCGTGCCCATGCCCGCCGAGATCTCCGCCGCCGACCCTCATCCACGCAAGCGCGTAGCCGTGCTCGACTCCGAGATCGCATACGTCGCTACGGGCAGCGGGCAGCCGGTCGTCTTCCTCCATGGCAACCCGACCTCGTCCTACCTCTGGCGCAACGTCATCCCGCACGTGGCGCCGCTCGCCCGCTGCCTCGCGCCGGACCTCATCGGCATGGGCGACTCAGGCGGGAGCCCTTCCGGCTCCTACCGGTTTGCCGACCACGCGCGCTACCTGGACGCCTGGTTCGAGGCGGTCGGGCTCGACGAGAACGTCACGTTGGTGGCGCACGATTGGGGGTCCGCGCTCGCGTTCCATTGGGCGCGCCGCCACCCCGACCGGGTCAAAGGCCTCGCCTACATGGAGGCGATCGTGCGACCGGTGACCTGGAACGAATGGCCCGCCGCGGCGCGCGGCATCTTCCAGGGGATGCGTTCCCCGGCGGGCGAGGAGATGGTGCTCCAGAAGAACGTCTTCGTGGAGCGGATCCTGCCGGCCAGCGTAGCGCGCGGCCTGACCGAAGAGGAGATGACCGTCTACCGGCGGCCATACCGGGAGCCGGGCGAGTCGCGACGGCCCACGCTCCAGTGGCCGCGCGAGATCCCGATCGACGGCGAGCCGGCCGACGTGGTCGCGATCGTCGAGGACTACGCGCGCTGGCTCAGCGCGAGCCCCATGCCGAAGCTGCTCGTCAACGCCGACCCGGGATCCATCCTGGTGGGAGCACAGCGCGAGTTCTGCCGCGCCTGGCCGAATCAGCGAGAGGTCACGGTACCCGGCATCCACTTCATCCAGGAGGACTCGCCGCACGAGATCGGCGAGGCGATCGCCGACTGGTACCGCGGCCTGGGCTGACCCGGTCCGTCCACCACCAGCGGACCGGCTGCTGGCGATCACGAACCGGCTGTCCGCATGCGCCGCGCAGGCAGGCTCGGCGGGCGCGCTGGCGGAGCCCGCGGGCAGCTTCACTTGACAGCGGGCTGGATTCGGCGAATTATTCGTGCAACCGGCGCGCTAGCTTCGGAGACGTGCGGCCCAGCTTCAGCCGCCGTCTGCCGGCGCCGAGAAACGCGTCAAGGAGGGCCAATCCGTGCAAGCCTACTGCCTGAAGTGCCGCGCCCAACGCGAGATGAAGGACGCCAAGAAGGTCACGATGAAGAACGGCAAGCCCGCCATGCAGGGCGTCTGCCCGTCCTGCGGGACGAAGATGTTCAAGATCGTCAAGGCGGCCTGAGTCGCGCGGGGCAGGGCCCCGCTCTACGGCACTGCAAGACCCAGGCGTCGGAGCAGGCGCTCGGGGTTCACGCGCAGGATCGCGTCGAGGTCCTGTTCGTTGAGCCCCGCGCCTAGCACGACGTCCCGGCACCGCTGTTCGCTCAGGAAGTCGAACAGATGATTGTCGGAGTTCACCAGGAGAGCCGCATCGGCTTCCTTCGTCACACGGGCGACGCGCCCGTTCGCGACCGCGTGCGCGGGCTTGCTCGATAGCTCCAGGAAGACGCCGCGTCGGGCCGCCTCGTGCGCATCCTCGACGGTGAGCAGCCCGGGGTGTGCCAGGACATCCACCAGCCCACACTGGATGGCCGCGATGTTGGTTCCCGGCTGCACCGGCTCGGCCACGGTCTCGCCGTGGCAGATCACGATCTCCGCGCCGGCGTCGCGTGCCTCTCGCGCGCAGCGCTCCACGGCGCTTGCCGGGACGTGCGTCAGCTCCACGCCGGCGAAGATCGGCACCCCCCACTCGCTGCGCGCCAACTCCACGTCGGCGCGTAGCTCCGCCACCACCCGGGGCACCGTGCCGAGCGCGGCGTGGTCGGTAATGGCGAACGCGCGGTAGCCGGCGACGATCGCCCGGCGCGCGAGCTCCACCGGGCCGAGCTCGGCGTCGCCGCTCAGACTCGAGTGCAAGTGGAAGTCGTACACCATGTGCACAGCCTACCGCCGCCGCGCCGGCACGCGCACGCGGCAGCTCGCCAGCACCACCATGCTCGCGCCGTGACCCACGTCCGCCCGATGATCCGGTCCCGCTGACTCGGACGCGCGGCCGCGCAACCTCGCCGTTAGATACGGTACCGCGAGTCAGTACGCCCGGCCGAAGATGGCGCGCTCCGTGGCCGGGCGGCCGCACACGATGCAGCGGCCGCTGCCGCCGGGCTGGTCGAAGGGGATGCAACGCACGGTCGCCTTCGTCTCGTCCTTCACGCGCGTCTCGCAGGCCCCGTCGCCACACCACCAGGCCAGCGCGAACCCCCGCTGCACCGCCTCGGCCAGCTCGGCGTAGCCCGCCGGCTGAACCGTGTGGTCCTCACGGAAGCGCAAGGCCCGCCGGTAGATCGAGGCGTGGATGTCGGACAGCAGCTCGGGTACGCGCGCCGGCACGGCGTCTCGCGGGACGGTCTCCTTGCCCTCCCTGCCGGGCAGGTCGCGGCGCGCCAGCGTCACCGTGCCCTGGGCCACGTCGCGCGGCCCGACCTCGACGCGTAGCGGCACACCGCGCATCTCCCAGTCGTTGAACTTGAAGCCGGGCGTGACGCCGTCGCGCAGGTCCGTGCGCACGCGCACATCCCGCAGCGATCTGCCCACCCGCTCAACCTCGGCCAGCACGGCCGCCCGCTCCTCGTCCGTGCGGTAGATCGGGACGACGACGACCTGGTAGGGAGCCAGGCGCGGAGGCAGCACCAGGCCCTGGTCGTCGCCGTGAACCATGATGATCGCGCCGACGAAGCGGGTGGAGAGCCCCCACGAGGTGGTCCAGCAGTACTGCAGGGTATTGCTGACGTCCAGGTACTGGATGTCGAACGCGCGCGCGAAGTTCTGTCCGAGGTCATGCGACGTGGCCGACTGCAGAGCGCGCGTGTCGCCCATCATCGCCTCGATGGTGTACGAGCGGACCGCCCCGGCGAACTTCTCCGACTCGCTCTTGCGCCCCTTGATGACCGGCACGGCCGCCTCGTTCTCGGCGAAGTCGGCGTAGACCTCGAGCATCTGCCGCGCCTCGGCCTCGCCCTCCTCGGCCGTCGCGTGCGCGGTGTGGCCCTCCTGCCAGTAGAACTCCGCGGTGCGGAGGAAGAGCTTGGTACGCTTCTCCCACCGGACCACGCTGTTCCACAGGTTGATGAGCACCGGCAGGTCGCGGTGGGACTTGATCCACTTGGCGTACATGTGCCCGATGATCGTCTCCGACGTCGGTCGCACGACCAGCGGCTCCTGCAGCTCCTCGCCGCCGGCCACCGTCACCACCGCCAGCTCGGGCGAGAAGCCCTCCACGTGCTCCCGCTCCTTCTCCAAGAACGACATCGGGATGAACATCGGGAAGCCGGCGTTCACGTGACCGGTCGCCTTGAAGCGGCGGTCGAGCGCCGCCTGGATGTTCTCCCACAGCGCCCAGCCGTACGGGCGCACCACCATGCAGCCGCGCACGGGGGCGTAGTCGGCCAGCTCGGCGCGCAGGACGAGCTGGTTGTACCACTCGGCGAAGTCTTCGGATCGCGAAGGCAACCGTTCGTCGGCCACGGTCGGTGCTCCTGCGGCGGGTGTCGCCTGCTTTACAGCGTGCCGCCTGCGCGCACTGCGCGCCAGCGCGGGCCGCACCGTCGTCCGCGGCACGCCGCATCTGGTGCAGCGCCCGGGTGGCCGCCGCTCCCCGCGGTGACGCCGGGGAACCACAGGCATGCTGCCGCAGGTCCGCGGTACCGCCAACGGATCGCGACCGGACCGTGACCGGGTGCTGCTTGACAGCCTGGAGGAGGGGGCGGCGTAAGATTTGCGTCAAGAACGCGTTCGGCCGACTGGATGGGAGGTGCGACGTGAGGTCCTCGCGATTCCCGCGAGTCTTGCCGCTCCTGACCGTGACGCTCGCGCTGCTGGCCGCCTGCGGTGGGGGCGGCCGCGGTGCGCAGACGGGCCTGCCTGGCGGGCAGAGGGGCGCCAGCCCGACGCCTACCGTGAGCGCATCGCCCAGCGGCACGCCGCTCACCGGGACCGTTCGGTTTCAGTGTGTCAATGGGTTCACGCCGGTGGAGCTGTCGCCGGCGGGCGATTGGCAATGCCGCGCTGACGTCGCGCGCCCCACGCCGGCGCCTGGCACCGTGGTGCAGCTTCTGCCCATCGCAGGTGCGATCCCCGCCAAGCTTCCGCCCGCGCCGGGGAGCCCTCCAGCACTGGACGTCGTCCCGCTGCCGCCAGGGCCGCTGCAATGCCCCGCGGGCTGGCAGCCCTTGCGCTTTCCCCGTTACGGCTACGGGCTATGCGTGCCTCCCGGTTCAGTAGCACGGCTTGAGCCGGGCTCGTCCGCGTCGGAGCAGGAGCCGGGGGGGACGCTCATCTTTCTCGCAGCCCCCGGTGAGCAGGTCGCGGTGACCGACCCGCGCCACCGACAGGTGTCCATAGGCCTGGTGCCCGTGGCCCTGGGCGTCATCTACTGCGGCCCGGCGCCCGAGAGGACGGCCGAGGTCGCGCCGGTTTCGTTGGTGGGAGGCCGGACCGTGACCGGCTGCATCGACGGCCCGCAGGGCGTGACCGCCCCGGAGGCCCGCCGCGGGGGGGTGGTCTTCTCCACGGCCACGAAGTACGTCATCCTCGCGAACTTTGATCTGTCTGACCGCGCGCTGCCGCCCGATGTCCCGGTTCCCCACCGCGACATGCGCCCGCTCGGTTCCGCCGTGCCGGCGGCCGCTGTGGTGGCAACGTTGCGCAGCTTGCCGGGAGGTCGGTGATGCGACGGTTTCTCCCTCTCTGGCCGTCGGCCTGCCTGGCGCTGCTCGTCTGGGCGCTCGCGAGCTCCCCGGCGCCGGCCAGCCACCGTCATGACCCCTACCTGCGCAAGGCGCCTTGGGGCGCGGGGAGCAGCTATCAGGTCACGGGCGGTTACTGCAACGACCCAGGCGGTGGGCATAGCTGCGCGAAATACCACTGGTACGCGGTCGACTTCGGTTTGCCGGAGGGGACGAACGTCTACGCGACCACTGACTCGGAGGTGGTCGCGCTCGTTGTCACGGAGGACGCCTGCGTTGGGGGCAATCGTGGGCGCGCCGTGATCACCAAGTGGTACGACAGGTCGCTCGGGGCCTATCGGCATGTGACCTATGCCCACCTGCAGCTAGGCTCGGTAAGCGTGCTGCCCGGAGCTCAACTCGCGCAAGGGGACCTGCTAGCCCGAAGCGGGCACACTGGGTATACAGAGCCCCAATGCAACGGCCCGCACCTGCACTACAACGAGCAGCAAGGCGGCTACGCGAGCAACGACACGAATCCCTCGGTCCTGCCCGAGCCGATGGACGGCCAGACGGGCTTGCACACGGGCATCTACTACCAATCCACCAACGTCTGGATCGGCTTCTGCTTCGGCGATCCGGGCTGCGGCGATATCCACGCCGAGTACCTGCGGCTGGGCGGCGCGTTCGCCAGTCCGCCCAAGGTGGGGCCGGTCTACCTGCGGACGAACGGCTGCCCTTCGCCGGGTGGCTGCAGCCTGGCCCCCTATCGGGCGGGCAACTCCTGGATGGAGGACTTCGACGACGGGTCTGCGTATCCCGTGGACCACGCGCACATCATCCAGGGCCTGAACGTTGGCCACGCGTACGTCGTGCGAGACTTCGTCTGGACCGTCTATGTGAACGACAACGGCGGGCCGGCGGGATGGCTGGGGGCGCCGAAGGCGGAGGAAACGACCTACTCCCAGGTCTACAACTGGCAGTACCAGCTCTTCGAGAACGGGCACATCTGCTGGGCCATCACCGAGTACGGCTCTACCAGCGGGGCGTGGCCGAACTCGCACACGGGATGCCTGTAGCCAGCAGACCCCCGAGCATCGGCCAGCGAACAGGGGGCGGACCACGCCGGCCGCCGCGCGCTCGCCGCGTGCGCGCTGGCGGCAGTCGAAACCGGCCGCCGAGCCGCCACCGAGCGGCGCAAAGGGACCGTATCCGGTGGGCGGCGACCCGACCCGTCCGTTTGAGCGCCGCGCAGGGCGTTGATAGACTAGCGCATGGTGCCGTGGCGGGGCCGCGCTCCGCCCGAGCACGCTGCGTCGGCCCGCCGACATCCCTTCTTCCCATCCCCGCACCTGCCGACCGCAGCGAAAGGAGCGTCTCCCAGGGTGGGTACCATCAACGTCGCCATCATCGGTGCCGGGAACTGCGCCTCCTCCCTTGTGCAGGGGGTTCACTTTTACCGCGACGCGCGCGAGGACGAGTTCGTCCCGGGCCTCATGCACGTCAACCTCGGCGGCTACCACGTGCGCGACATCCAGTTCGTGGCGGCGTTCGACATCGACGCGAACAAGGTTGGCAAGGACCTGAGCGAGGCGATCTACGCCAAGCCCAACAACACCTATCGCTTCGCCGACGTGCCCCACCTCGGCGTCAAAGTCCACCGCGGGATGACGCACGACGGCCTGGGCAAGTACCTCTCGCAGATCATCACCAAGGCCCCCGGCCCCACCGACGACATCGTCTCCATCCTCAAGGAGACCAAGACCGACGTCGTCATCAATTACCTTCCCGTCGGCTCAGAGGAAGCCACCAAGTGGTACGTGGAGCAGGTGCTCGCCGCCGGCTGCGCGCTCGTCAACTGCATCCCGGTCTTCATCGCCCGCGAGCCGTACTGGCAGAAGCGCTTCGAGGACGTGGGCGTGCCGATCATCGGCGACGACATCAAGAGCCAGGTCGGCGCCACCATCCTCCATCGCGTGCTCACCCGCCTCTTCGTCGAGCGGGGGGTGCGGCTCGACCGCACCTATCAGCTCAACTTCGGCGGCAACACGGACTTCATGAACATGCTGGAGCGCGAGCGACTCGAGTCCAAGAAGATCAGCAAGACGAACGCGGTTACCAGCCAGCTCGACTACGAGCTGGCGCCGGACAACGTGCACGTCGGCCCAAGCGACTACGTGCCGTGGCTGCTGGACCGCAAGTGGTGCCACATCCGCATGGAGGGCACGACGTTCGGCAACGTACCGCTCAACCTGGAGTGCAAGCTCGAGGTCTGGGACAGCCCCAACTCCGCGGGCGTCGTCATCGACGCCGTGCGCTGCGCCAAGCTCGCCCTCGACCGCGGCATGGCCGGCGCGCTCCACGCTCCCTCGTCGTACTTCATGAAATCGCCACCACGACAGTTCACCGACAACGAGGCGCGGCGCATGGTCGAGGAGTTCATCGTCGGCGACGGCTCCGCGGTGCAATGATAGAGACGGCGTGATCCTGTACTTCCTCTGGCGGCTCGCCAACGCCCTCGGCCGTATCGCCCCGCGCCCGGTCGCGCAGTTCGTCGCGCGGCGTATCGCCGAGCTGGTGTACCTTGTCTGGACCGAGAAGCGGGAGAACGCCATCGACAACGCGCGCCACGTCCTGCCGGACGCGGACGAGGCGACCGTGCGCTGGGTCGCGCGCGAGATGATGCGGAACTATGCGCGCTATCTCGCTGACTTCATCCACGACCCGACTCTCGAGCCCGAGCGCGTGCGCGATCTGGCCGAGTTCGATCGCTGGGAATTCATCGACGAGGTGCTGGCCGAAGGCAAGGGCCTGATCTTCGTCCTGATGCACTTCGGCAACTGGGACTCCGGTGGGGCGTTCTTCACCGCTCACGGCTACACGCTCAACGTCATCGCTGAGACGTTCCAGCACGACAAGCTGAACGACATGGTGGTCGGATCGCGGCGCACCCGCGGAATGAAGATCATCCCGATGGAGAAGAGCGCATTCGCGATCGTGCGCGCCCTGCGACGGAACGAGGCGCTCGCCATCCTGATCGATCGGCCGACTCCCGGCCAGGGCGTGCGGGTCGACTTCTTCGGCGCGCCGGTCGAGGTCCCGGCGGGACCGGCACGCATCGCCCGCATGACCGGCGCGCGCGTCGTCCCGGTGGCGTTCATCCCCCAGCGAGGGCCGCGGCCGTGGCGCACCATCGTCGATACACGCATCGCCACCCCGCACACGAACGATGAGGAGCGGGACGTGCACGAGCTCACGCAGGCGATCATGCACTCGCTGGAGCAGGTGGTGCGGGCATACCCGGACCAGTGGTATATGTTCCGGCGTATGTGGCAGGGCGCGCCCGCGGCCGTCCCCGTACCGCCGGGTCGCCTGGCCGAAGAGCCTCGCGCCTGACACGTGCTGCGCTACGCCTTGCTGGCGGTGGCGATGCGCGTCGCGGGCCGCCTGCCGGCCGTGGCCTTGTATCCGCTAGCATCTTGTGTTGGACTGCTCGCCTACGCGCTGAATGGCGCGAGCCGCCGTGCCGTCCGCGCCAACGTGGCGCGGGTCAGCGGCCCGCGCGTGCCGGCCGCCGCACGCGAGCGCCACGTGCGGCGCATCTTCCGGAACGCGGCCTGGTACTGGGCCGACATGGCGCGCCTGCCGCGCATGACGCCGCAAGCGGTACGGGCGGAGATCGCGTTCCAGGGAGAAGACGCGTTCCGCGAGGTCCTCGCCCAGGGCCCGGCGATGCTCACCAGCGCCCACTTCAGCAACGCGGAGTTCCTCCTGCAGTGCCTGCCCGCGTTCGGTCGCACCTGGCTCGGCCTCATCGAACGCCTGGAGCCGCCTCCGCTCTTCCGGTTCATGGTCCAGCTCCGCTCGCACCAGGGCAACCGCTTCACGGCGGCCGACCGTCACGGCGCCTTCGCTGCCGTCCGTCACCTCCGCGACGGCGGCCTCATCGGCGTCCTGGCCGACCGCGACGTGACGGGCGGCGGGGTCCCGGTGACGATCTGCGGCGCGCCCGTACGACTGCCCCCCGGGCCCGTAGAGCTGGCGATGCGGTTCCGCGCGCCGGTCGTGCTCGTATCGTGCGGGCGGCTCGGCCCGCGGCGTTTCTACGCCCGGTTCGACGTCGCCTTCCAGCCGCTCCGCGCCACCGACCGAGCCGCGGCGATCGATGCCAACTTGAGCGTGATCGCCGAGTGGCTGGAAGCGAGCCTACGCCGCGACCCCGGACAGTGGTCCGTGCTGCACCCGATGTGGGATGGCGACCCGACCGGATGAGACGTTCACCGCCCCTATACTAAGAGCGTGGCAACCGCCGACCTCCAGATTCATACCGCCGCCGGCGATGGCATGGCGGGCCCCGACGCGCTCCTCGACTACGTGCAGGAACGCACTGATCTCGACGTCATCGCCGTGACCGACCACGACGACATCGACGGCGCGCTGGCGGCGCGCGAGGCGTGGGCGCGTCGCGGCCGCTGGCGGTTCGAGGTCGTCACCGGCATCGAGGTCACCACCATCGAGGGTCATCTGCTTGCGTTGTTCGTAGACCGCCCGATCCCGAGCCTCAAGTCCCTGTCCCGCACGATCGAATCCATCCACGCGGCCGGTGGTCTGGCCGTGATCCCGCACCCGCTCTCCTGGCTCACACGCAGCATCGGCCGGCATGGCATCGAGCGCGTGCTTGCCGTGGAGAACGACAGCATCTGGTTCGACGGGATCGAGCTGGCCAACATGAGCCCCGCCGGACGGGTGACGCAAGCGCGCGCCCGCCGACTGAACGAGCGCTGGCGTATGGCGGCCACGGGCGGTTCAGACGCCCACTTCCTCCAGGCGGTCGGCTCGGCCGTGACCCGGTTCGACGGCCACACTGCGGCCGACCTGCGGGCCGCGCTGGAACGCCGCGAGACGAGCGCCGAGAACCTGCGCCATCCCGCGTGGCGCGAGCTAGGCATTGGCAACATCGTCCGCCAGCAGTACCGCGGGCTGCTCGCCACACCGCGAAAGGTCGTCTGGAAGCCCATCCGCCGCGCCGTCACCCGACAGCCGCGGAGTACCACCTGATGCGCATCGCCCTGGTGTCCCCCTACGACCTGGCGGTGCCGGGCGGGGTGAACGCGCACGTCCGCCAGCTCCGCGACCAGTTCGTCGCGCGCGGGCACGAAGTCGCGATCGTCGGGCCGGCCAGCCACGAGATCTCCGGCTGGCCGGAGCAGACCTATGTCATCGGCAGGCCGTGGCCCGTCCCGGCCAGCGGCTCGGTCGCGCGCATCGCCATCTCCCTGCGGCTGAGCGGCCAGGTGAAGCGCTTCCTGGCCGAACACCGGTTCGACGTGGTCCACGTCCACGAGCCGCTGATGCCCGTCCTGCCGATCCTCTTCCTGCGCTTCTCGTCGGCCGTCAACGTCGGCACCTTCCACGCGGCGCGCGAGGGCGGGCTGCGTCTCTACTCCTACACCCGGCGCCTGCTCAAACGCTGGTTCAAGAAGCTCGATGGCAAGGTCGCCGTCTCGCCGCCGGCCGAGCACCTGGCCGCTCGCTACTTCCCCGGCTACTACAACATCATCCCCAACGGGATCGACCTGAGCGCGTACGTTACGCCCGTCCAGCCGTTTCCCGAGCTGCGGGACGGACGCATCAACATCCTCTTCATCGGCCGGTTCGAGAAGCGCAAGGGTCTCAAGTACCTGCTGCGCGCGTATGCGCTGCTGCAGGCCAGCTACCCGGAGACGCGCCTGATCGTCGTCGGCGAGGGGCGCGGCCGGCGGCGCTACGCCGAGGCGATGCGAGCCGCCGGCTATGAGGACGTGATCTTCACCGGGCGCGTCAGCGAGGAGGACAAGCTCCGCTACCTGCAAAGCGCGGACATCTTCTGCGCACCCAACACCGGCATGGAGAGCCAGGGCTACGTGCTGCTCGAGGCGATGGCCGCCGGGCTGCCGGTGGTCGCCTCCAACATCGAGGGGTTCGCCTGGGTGGTGACCCACGGCCTTGATGGGCTGCTGTTCACGCCCAAGGACCACGGCGCCATGGCCGCCGCCCTCGCCCAGCTCATCGACTCGCCCGAACAGCGCGACGAGATCGCCGGCAACGCCCGCCTGCGCGCCGAGGACTTCTCCTGGGACCGCATCGCCCAGCGCGTGCTCTCCTATTACGAGCGGCTGCTCTACGAACGGGCGCTGAGCCACGCCACGGCCGGCGGTCCGCGCGAGCTGGAGCAGACGAGTGCCTAGGCTGCCTTCCGGCCTGCTGCCACACCGCGCGCCGCGCCGGCTGCTCGACCCACCCGTGCGCGCGCTCGCCCGCCTCGGCGTCACGCCCAACGGCGTCACCACCATCGGCTTCCTCGGAAACGTGCTCGCCGGCGCGCTGGCCGCCTCCGGAGCGTTGCGCTGGGCGGGAGCCGTCCTGCTCTGCTTCTCCGCGCTCGACCTGCTCGACGGCGCGCTCGCCCGCGCCACCGGCCGCGTGAGCGCCTTCGGCGCCGTGTACGACGCGACGCTCGACCGGCTCTCCGAAGCGGCCGTGCTCTGCGGGCTTTCCTGGCACTTCCGCCACGACGAGGTCGTCTCGCTGGTCATCATCGCCGCCCTGCTGGGCTCGATCGGCGTGAGCTATGTCCGGGCGCGCGCCGAGACCCTGGGCGTACAACTGCGCGAGGGGCTGTTCACCCGTGCCGAGCGGGTGGTGCTGCTGGCGCTGGCGCTGCTGGCAGGGCTCGCGGTGCCCGCGCTTTGGGTTCTCGCCGTGCTCACGAATCTGACGGCGCTCCAACGACTGTGGCTCGCCTGGCGGGCGCTCGGCAATCGGCGCTCCAACACTGGCGGCGACACCGGGGAGGTCGCGCCCTGATCCCTCCGTCCGACCGCGAGCACCTGCGTCAGCGCTTCGCCCAGGAGCTGACCGGCGGTGTGAAGCTCGACTACTTCACACAGCGCGAGGTGGGCCTGATCGTGCCCGGGCGCGAGCCCTGCCAGTACTGCGGGCCGACCGGCGAGCTGCTGGCCGAGCTGGCCGCGCTGTCAGACCGCATCACGCTGCGCGCGCACGTCCGGGGCGAGGAGCCCGAACTCGAGCGCCGGCTGCACGTCTTCGGCGTGCCCTGCACCGTGATCCGCGGCGTGCGCAACCGGCCGCTTTCGTACTACGGCATCCCGGCGGGCGGGCTGTTCGGCGCGTTCGTCCAGGTGCTGGTCGACGCCTCCCGCGGCCAGCCGCTGCTCTCGACCGCCGCGCGCAACCGGCTCAGGCGCGTGCAGGATGACGTGCACCTGCAGGTCTTCGTGACCCCGCCCTGTCCCTACAGCCCCCCGATCGCCGTGCTCGCCTGGCGCATGGCGCTCGAGTCGACCCGCATCCGCGTAGAGATCGTGGAAGCGACCGAGTTCCCCGCCCTGCTGCAGCGTTTCGCCATCGTGGCCGTGCCGGCGACGCTCATCAACGGCCGCTCCCTGATCACGGGCGCGCTGCCGGATGACGAGTACGTGGCGTCGGTCCTGCGTGCCGCCGCGCTGCCGGTCGCCCGCTCGCAGACGACGGGCAGCGCGACCCCGATCCAGCTTCCTTCCGCCGCGGGCGGACCGTCCGCCCTGCAGACCGCGCAGCCGTCCACCGCGCCGCGGCTCTACCTCCCCGGCCGCTAGCCCGCCTGCCGCAGGCAGCTCACGCCCCACCCGGCGGGCGCCGCGCCGCGCTGGCCCGCGACCACACCAGCGCCACCAGCAGCGCCACCAGCGCGACCGCCAGCGCGCCCAGCGCGAAGATCAGAACGGCGATGATCGCGCGCCCTGCACCGTGACCCGCCGTCGTAGCGACTGGGGCCCGCGCGTCGCCGGTCCGGCCCGTGCTCGACGACGGCTGGCCTGTCGGCGTGGGTCGTGCTGTCGGCAGCCGCAGGCTCTCGCGGAACTGCTGGTAGACCCCCGCGCGGTCCGTCCCGTACACCTGGCGAAACGCGCCATCGTCGGTCGAGCCCTGCTTGTACACGGACAGAAGCTGCGCCAGCTTCGCCTTGCCGTACCGGTCCACGAGGAACTTCACGACCTCGTACGACTCGCCGTAGAACAGGCCAATGTCGCTCGATCGCAACGTCTGAAGCTGGACCAGCGAGACGATCCGGTCCGACTTGACCGCCGCCTGGAACGCGTCCACGTAACCGACGTCGTTCGGGTCACCCTGCATGTAAACGGAGATGCCCTCGTTCAGCCAGATCGGGAAAAGCTGCTCGTACGGGCCAGAGACGGCGTAGGCCGTGACCAGGTGCGTCAGCTCGTGGCGGAGGGTGTCGTGCGCCACCGGGTCGTCGAAGTTGGTGACGAGCGAGAGCAGCGTATCCGGCTCGAACGCCTGTCCCAGCACGCCCGGGTCGGTGGCGGCGCTCTGGTGCTGCTGCGCCACGAGCAGGTCGGGCTCCGTGGCGTACGCCCAGACGTTCAGCGCGAACGGAACCCGCACGCCCTCGAGGTCCTCGGCCCGCGCCACGCCCTGGGCGCCGGCGGCGGCCAGGCGCTGCGCCCCCGCCGCACCCCCCTTGTAGTAGTGCAGCACCACGTTCCCCGAGCGCGCTTCCTGCCACTGGAAACGCGTGTCATCGTAGCGGAACCGGGCGTCCGGCGTGGTCACCGTGTTGCCGGCGGCGTCCTTCAGCTCCCAGTGGTAGGTGATCACCTTGCCGGGCGGGATGTAGTTCGCGCTCGTCCGCAACCGATATTGCGCCGTGACCTGCACGCCAGGCTCGAACTGCGCGTCTGCTCCAACGGGGATGCCACCAGGCTCCAGGCTGTAGGTGAGCCGCACCGACCGGATCGGCTGGTCGGAGCGCGCCGCGATGGTGAAAAGCACCCCGTCCGGAAAGAGGTTCTGCGGCTGCGGCGTCGAGGTGACGACCAACTCCGCGGCGCGCGCCGTTGCGGGCGGCGCAAGCGCCACCAGCCCGCCCAAGACCGACAGCACCAGCACAACCACGAGCGCCCGCGCCCATCTCACGGCGTGGTCACCTCTTGGCCCACCTGTGCGCGCAGGTACGCCTCCATGAAGGGGTCGAGGTCTCCATCGAGCACCGCCTGCGGCTCTGTGCTCTCGTAGCCCGTGCGCAGGTCCTTCACCAGCTTGTACGGGTGGAGCACGTACGACCGGATCTGGTTGCCCCAGCCGGCGGCCACGTGCTCGCCCTTCAGCCGCGCACGCTCCTCGGTCTGACGCTCCAGCTCCAGCTCGAGCAGGCGGGCCCGCAGGATGCGCATCGCCAGGTCCTTGTTGCGCGATTGCGAGCGCTCGTTCTGGCAGGCCACGACGATGCCGCTGGGCAAGTGCGTGATGCGCACGGCGGTCGAGTTCTTCTGCACGTTCTGCCCGCCGTGCCCGCTGGCGCGGAAGACGTCGATGCGCAGGTCGTCCGGGCCGATCGCGACCTCAGCGGAGTCGTCAACCTCCGGCATGACCTCGACCAGCGCGAAGCTGGTGTGCCGCGCATGGTCGGCGTCAAACGGAGAGAGCCGCACCAGCCGATGGACGCCGCGTTCCGAGCGCAGCGCCCCGTAGGCGTGGCGGCCTTGGATCTCGACCGTTGCGCTCTTGATGCCGGCCTCCTCGCCGGGGGTCATGTCCACCAGGTCAGCGCCGAAGCCGCGGCGCTCCGCCCAGCGCAGGTACATCCGCAGCAGCATCTCGGCCCAGTCCTGCGATTCCGTGCCACCGGCGCCGGCGTGGACCGCCAGCACGGCGTTACGCTCGTCATACGGGCCGGACAAGGTCAGCTCGAACTCCAGCCGATCGACCTCCTTTTCCAGCGCTCCCAGGTCGCGCGCGAGGTCGGCCGCGAGCGCCTCGTCGCCCTCCATCTCGGCCAGCTCGGCCAGGTCGCGCGACTCGACGGCGCGGCGCTCGAGGGTCCGCCATTGCTCCGCTTCCGCGCGGTAGCGGGCCAGATCGCGCATCGTCTCTTGCGCAGCCTGTGGGTCCTGCCAGAAATCGGGACGGCTCGCCTGGGCCTCTAGCTCCGTCGCGCGTCGCTCCCAGCCGGTGACGTCAAAGACGCACCAGAAAGTCGGAAATCCGCTCGTGCAGCGCCGCCGCACGTTCGCTCAGCTCGCTCATCGCGCGTTCACCTCTCTATGTATCGTACAGGCGTTCGGCCTGACCCCGGAGGCCCCACCGCCCGTCCACATCCAGCGCTCAGCCCGAGGAGAGTCGCGCTGCGTGGCGCCACGGGTCACCCCCGCCCGCGGCGACGTCGGCCAGCCGCGTCGGCTCCGGCAGCCGGTAGCCGGCGCCGCAGCGCAGCGTCCACTCGACCGCCGCCTCCAAGCTCAGCCGATGCCCGACCGAAACATAGACCGGCTTCACACCCGCCCGCGTACGCACGATCGCGCCGATCACCTCGTCGCCATCGCGCAGGTATGCCACATCGCCTGGAGCCGACCCGACCTCCGCCGGCTCGCCCGTGAGTCGCGACTTCGCCACCCCGATCGTCGGCACGTCCAGCAGGACCCCCAGGTGGCAGGCAATGCCGAAGCGGCGCGGATGACTATAGCCGTGGCCATCCACCAGCAGCAGGTCGGGCGGCCCCCCCACACGCCCCAGCGCCCCCAGCACAAGGGGGGTCTCGCGGAAGCTCAGCAGCCCAGGCACGTACGGAAACGGCACCGTGTCTTCGATCACGCCCACGGCCCGCGGCATCAGCCCCGGATAGTCGCAGACCACGGCCGCCGCCCGGCCACGTGTGCCGACGCTGCCCAGAGCGCAGTCCACTCCCGCCACCGTCCGCACCTCGCCCGGCGTGCCCGTGCGCACGACCGTGCCCGCGAGCGCCCGCTGCAATGCGATCGCCGCGGCAGCGTCGCGCGGCCAGTGCGATGGGAGGACAGGCGGCCAGCCCACCGTGTCAGGCGTGCAGCCCCACCGCCCGCTCCGCGGCGGCGACCGTGTTGACCAGCAGCATCGTCACCGTCAGCGGCCCAACGCCGCCGGGCACCGGTGTGATCGCGCTCGCGACCTCCCGCACGGTCTCGAAGTCGACGTCCCCGACGATGCGGTAGCCGCTCTTGCGCGACGGGTCCGCAACGCGGTTGATGCCCACGTCCACCACCACCGCGCCCGGCCGCACCATGTCGGCCGTGACGAAGCAGGCGACGCCGATCGCCGCCACCACGATGTCGGCCGACCGGAGCGCGGCCGGCAGGTCGGGCGTGCGGCTGTGACACACCGTCACCGTCGCGTCGGCGCCGGGCGCCTTCTGCATCAGGATCGCGGCCAACGGCTTGCCGACCAGGATGCCGCGTCCCACGATCGCCACCCGCTTTCCCTCGGGGGAGTGGCCACTGCGGACGAGCATCTGCTGCACGCCCAGCGGGGTGCACGGCCGCGGGCCCGGCTCGCCACGCAGCAGGCGACCCATGTTCACCGGATGCAGCCCGTCCACGTCCTTCTCCGGATGGATCGCCTCCACGGTGGCCCGCTCGTCCAGGCCGCCGGGCAGCGGCAGTTGCACAAGGATGCCGTGGTACCGCGGGTCGGCGTTCAGGTCGGCCACCAGTCCCAGGACGTGCTCTTGGGTGCTGTCGGCCGCGAGGCGGATCGTTTCGCCCGCCAGACCGAGCTCCTGCGCCGCCTGCGTCTTGCCACGCACGTATGACTCGCTGGCGGGGTTGTTCCCCACGAGCACGACCGCGAGCCCTGGCCGCACGGTCAGCTTCGCCAGCCGCTCGACGCGATCCCGCAATTCCCCCCGGATGCCGGCGGCGATCGCCTTCCCCTCGATGATCTCGGCAGTCACGCGCCGATCGTACCACCCTGCCCGATGACGCTCGCCCCGCCGACCCGTACGATGGGCGTCGTGGACCGGCTCGCCGTCGGCACCGACGTCATCGAGATCGGCCGGGTGCGCCGGGCAGTCGAGCGGTACGGCGCGCGTTTCCTCGAGCGCGTCTACACCGACCTCGAGCGAGCGCTCTACGCGGCTCGTCCGCACGAGCTGGCCGCACGTTTCGCCGCCAAGGAGGCCGTGATGAAGGCGCTCGGGACCGGCGTGCGCGGAGTTGCCTGGCGCGAGATCGAGGTGTTGCCGGACCGGCGCGGCAAGCCGCGCGTCCACCTGCACGGCCGCGCCCGGGCGCGCGCGGAGGCGATCGGCCTGGCGGCCCTGGACGTGTCGCTGACCCACTCCGGCGAGCTCGCCATCGCCGTGGCCGTGGGGGCGCGCGCCGGCCGGCCCGAGCCGGAAGACGACCTGCCGGCCTGGCGCCGGCGACTGGAGCAATACCTTCGCGAGCGCGGGGGGCTGTGAGCGATCGTGGACGCCATCACCGTTGACGAGATGCGGGACCTGGAACGCCGCTGCGCCGAGGCCGGGGTGGGCACCGAAGCGCTGATGGCGCAGGCGGGCCTCGCCATCGCGCAGGAGACCTGGATGGCGTTGGGCACGCTCGAGGAGCGCCACATCCTGGTGCTGGTCGGCCCGGGCAACAACGGCGGCGACGGCCTGGTCGCCGCGCGCACGCTGCACGAGTGGGGCGCCTCGGTCACCGCCTACCTCGTGGCGCCCCGGCAGAACGACGACCCGGTCTACCGCGCGACCGTCGACGCCAGCGTCCCGTTGGTGGAGCCGGAGGCGGACCCAGAGCTCGCTGCGCTGCACTCCGAGCTGGGTCGCAGCGACGCCGTGATCGACGCGATCCTGGGCACTGGCCGCGGCCGGGCGATCGAAGGACGCATGGCGGACGTGCTCGGCGCGCTGGGCGAAGCGCGCTCCGGGTCGATGGCGCCACGCCTGGTTGCGGTCGACCTCCCGACCGGCCTCGACGCGGATACCGGCGCGGTCGATCCGCACACCGTCGCCGCGGACATCACCGTGGCGCTGGGCTACTGCAAGGTCGGGTTGTTCTTGTCGCCGGGCGCCGAGTACGTCGGTCAGCTCCAGGCGGTGGACATCGGCATGCCCTCCGGCGTGCGGCCGCGGGCCGCGCTCACGGTGCTGGACCGCGCGTGGGCCCGCGCGCACCTCCCGCCGCGGCCGGGCGATGCGCACAAGGGCACGTTCGGGCGCGTGCTGGTCGTGGGCGGCTCCCGTTGGTATCGCGGCGCGCCGGTCCTCGCCGCCGAGGCAGCCTACCGTGTCGGTGCGGGGCTGGTGACGGTGTGCTCCCCGGCGAGCATCGTCGACCACCTGGCGTCGCGCCTGCGCGAAGCGACCTGGCTGCCCGCCGCCGACCACGACGGGGTGCTGGCCGCGGACGCCGCGCGCGAGTGGTACGGCCGCGAGTTCGAAGCCGCCTGCCTGGGCCCGGGCCTCGCTGATACCGGCTACACCCGCGCGCTCGTGCGCGCGGCGTGCTTCGGCACCCGCCCGCCGGCAGGGCGAGGCACGGTGATCGACGCCGACGCGCTCAACGCGCTCGCGGCCATGCGGCCGTGGCCCGCCCCGTTCCCGGCCGGATCCGTCCTCACTCCCCACCCCGGCGAGATGTCCCGCCTGCTCGACCGCCCGATCCGCGACATCCAGGCCGACCGGTTGGGCGCCGCCCGGTCGGCGGCGGCCGCATGGGACGTGGTGGTCGTGCTCAAGGGTGCCGGCACCGTGATCGCCGCGCCCGATGGTTGGGCCGCGCTCTCGCCGTTCGCCAACCCGCTGCTGGCGACGGCCGGTACTGGCGACGTCCTCTCGGGGGCGATCGCTGGCTTGTTGGCGCAAGGGGTCGAGGCGCCCGTCGCGGCCGCGCTCGGGGTCTTCCTGCATGGCATGGCCGCGGAGCGCCTCGCCGCGGAGTACGGAAGCGGAGGGCTGCTGGCGGGCGAGCTCGCAGCGGAGATCGCGCGTGCGGTGCGCGACCTGCGGAAATAGGCGGAGCGATTTCTTCGTAAACTGACGCCGGCAGTCCACGCACAGACCGCATCACCGTGCTATGCTGCCACCGTTACAAGGGTGCAGGGAGAGCGAATGGGTTGTCGTAACGGTCTGCGGCTGCGGGTTACGCTCGGGCGCGCGCCGCAGCTTGACCTGTTCGACATGGTGTCCGAGCTGTTCGTGCGCAACCGCCTGGCGCTCGTGATGCTGGTCGCCCAGCTCGCCGAGGGGCGCGGCCGGTCGGGTCGCAGCCACGCCCCGGTCGCGCAGCCGCCCCTGCCGGGCGGCCCGGTGGCGGTTCTGGCGCATCGGCTCCGCCCGCGACGCCCGGTGCTGCCCTTGCCTACCCCGGTGCGTGTCGCTCCCAGCGCGGCCGCGCCGCTCGTCCGTGCCTCGGGGACTCGCGCTCCGATACCACTCCTGTCATCGGGGGCTCGCCCCCTGGCCGGTATCCCGGCCTGAATCGCGCCACCCGACATCAGACAGGAGCGCCGTACCCGATGCACTCACGAATCAAGAACGCGATGCTCGTGCAGCCAAAGAGCACGGGCGGGAACTTCGAATACGTCGCCATCTTCCGGCAGGGCATGCTGTATCTCTCGGCCGCACTGCGCGACCATCAGGGACCATACATCTACGACCGCCAGATCTGGATGGAGGACCGCAGCGGCAAGATCGACGCCGCCCGCGACCTCGACGACACGGACCTGCTACTCGTCACGGCACTGATCAACGAGGCTCCGCGCGCCTACGAGGTAGCCCGACAGGCGAAGCTCACGCACCCACATATCAGGTCCATGGGCGGCGGGCCGCACATGGGCCCGCTCTACGAGGAAGCGATCCGCGAAGGACTGCTCGACGTGGTCGTCATGCGCGAGGCCGAGGACGTGGTCGGCACCGTCGCCGACCTGCTGCTCACCTACGAGGGCGACGCCCTCACGCGCGAGCTCTACAAGGTGGGAGGCATCGCGTTCAGGGACGGCGAACGGATCGTGCGCACACCCTTCCGGCCCGTCATCCCCAGTGATTACGTCACGCTTCCCGACTACCGCTCCGTCCGCGACCTGACGCCCCAGAACCCCCTGGCCGCCGGCATCATCGAGACCGTCCGTGGCTGCGTCGAGAACTGCTCCTTCTGTGAGGTCGTCCAGCAGTTCAAGGGCTATCGCATGGTCTCGCGCCAGACCGAGCTGGCGCGCCTGCAGCAGCTCCAGGAGATGGCCGCCGACGGCCTTATCTATCGCTCACCCATCAACGGCCGCTTCGCCGTCTTCGTCACCGACGACCTCCACCCCCCGCCGCTGCGGGCCGTCAAGTTCCGCAACGAGCGCATGGAGCGGGTCCGCAACTGGCGCGGTCGCACGGACGGGATGTTCATGATCATCCAGGGCCGTGCCGAGCTCGGCCAGGACGCGGAGATGGCCGAGGGGATGCGCGACATCGGCGTCGAGATGCTCTACCTGGGCGTCGAGTCCTCCAACGCCAAGAACCTCGAGCTCGTGCGCAAGCGGCAGGACCCGGACCAGGTACACCGCGACCTCGAGCAGCTCAACCGCTACGGCTACACGGTGGTGGCGATGACCATCATCGGCCTGCCGTATGACACCGAGGAGTCGGTGATGGAGCTGGCCGAGTGGGTGCGCTCCGTCAGCCGCTACCAGACAGCCAACCTGCTCACACCGCTACCCGCGACCATCAACTGGCCGAACCCGCTGATGGCCACGGGTCTGAAGCTGCTCGATGAGGATGGGTCGCTGCTACCCGAGGGCAAGCTGCCGCCCTACCACCTCTACACGGGCCGCCAGTTCGTGTTCCAGGACGAGGCCACCCTCCCCAACGGTGAACCGCGCAACTGGACCCTGCAGCGATCGCGCGAGATCTACGACAAGTACACGGCCAGGCTGCGCCCGATCGACAAGCTTTACGAGCGCATCTTCCGCACGATGAAGGCCCGCCAGGCCCACCACCCGGAGCTCGCCGTCCCGACCCGGGTCTGACCGGAGCCCGCATCAGCGAGGCGAGCGGCCGGGGCACTAGCCCCGGCCGCCCTGTTGACGAGGTGCCGGCCGCGCCTTCCGCCACCCGAGCTCGGTGCGAGCATGCCAGCGCCGGGCTCTGCACGGTCGTCGCGTCATCCTCTCATGGCGGCGGGCGGACCTGAGCGCCCGATGCGAGCACGACGCTCACCGCCAGCATCGCCAGCAGCACGACGAGCACGACCAGCAGCAGCCGCTCGGGCCGCAGCAGCCCCGCCGCCTGCCCCACGAGCTGCCGCCGTGTGGCCGAGCTGATGCGCTCGCTCCCGCCGCCGAGCCTCGGTGAGCCGTCCAACTCCGTGGCTCGCGACCGCTGCCGACGGTGCAGAGCCCGCAGCTCCTCCGAGGTGAGCCGCTCCGGCAGCGGCGGGTAGCCGAGCCCCTCGGCCCGCGCGGCGCGCGCCTCCGCCTCCCAGCTCCGCCACCGCTCGAGCTTCGCACGAAGCGACTCCTCGACCGGCCCCGCCGCGCTACGCTCGGCGTCGTCCCCGGAGCGCCCTCGATCCGCGTCCGCTCTTTCAACCGTCGGGCCGCATCGCCCGCGCATCGTCCCCGCCCGCTGCGTCACCGCGCCAGCGCCCCGTTCCGCCCGTCGCACCGCGGGGGAGCGCCTGCTGCGGTCGGGCCGCTGGCTTCCACCGCGATGACACCACTCCGCTGGCGACAGGCTACGTCCATATTCTGCCCCGAGCAGTCGTGCGCTGCGAGGTATGTCTCGTGCGGCGCGGCGCGCCCGCGCTGTTGCCATCCCGGGCCTGGAGGCGCGCGGGGCCGTTCACCCGCTGGCCCCGCGCGCACATGCCCAGATGCCTAGTCGAAGACGCCGTCGCCGTTCACGTCCAGCACGATGTCTTCGCCGTCGTCCCAGTTCCCGTTCAGATTGCGGTCATAGAACTTGACGTTCCCCGGGAGCCCCACCGGGCAGAACGTCCCCGTCTCGAAGTCGCAGCTCACATGCTGCCCGCTCACGTTCAGGCTCCCGTCGTAGTCCAGCACGTGCGGGTCGTTGGGATGGTCATGGAACCCGTCCCGGATCGCCCCCGGATAGGCCGGCCCTTCCACGTGCAGGTCGTCCCCGTGCAGCCCGAACGTCCACCTCGCGTTCGCGTCGTTGTCGAACATGTCGAGCCCTTCCGTGCTCCACCCCGTCGGCCACGACGTCAGCTTCGCGCCGAAGAACACCTGCACCGATCCCGGCGTCACCGGGTTCTCAAACCCGTCGCCATCCGTCGCCGTCCCGTCCGTGTCGATGCACCGATCGACCCCCACGTACGTCTTCAGCGACGCGCTATTGTTGGTCTCGTCGCTTTCCTTGATCCAGTTGTACGGGTCCACCTTCGCCCGATTCACCATCGGCACGCACGCCAGCCATGGCACCCACACCCGGATCTCGACCCGCCACACCTCGTTCGGCGCCATCCGCCCGCGCCGGCAGTCGACGGCCCATTGGCCCACCCAGTTCAGCGCGCAAATGCCAGACCCCTGCAGGATGGTCCAATCCCTGAGCGTGGCGCCCTTCGGCAGCAGGTCCCGCAGCATCACCTCCACCGGCGGCGGCGGCGTCGCTGCCGTGCCGATGTTCGTCACCGTGATGATGTACGCAAATGACCCGCCCGGCCGTGGATTGGGCTGCCAGGGCTTGGGGTCCTTGCGCACGGTCAGGTCCGGGAGTGGTAATGTTGCCGGCGTGGGTGTTGGCGTGTACGAGTAGTCCGTCGCCCGGGCCTGGGGCGCGTGGCGCCCGAAGTAGCCCAGCCCCGCCAGAACCACGGCGAGACCGAGGGCGACTATCAGCGCATACCTGCGGCGATGAAAGCTCATGACGCTTCGTTCCTCCACTGAAACCGTTCCGGGGCGGGGCGTCCCCCGCCCTCATCACGCGTCTCGCAAACCGCCGGGAGAGAGAGCACCGGCGAGATCCGGCTTCTCCCCTGTCCCGGCCCACGACACAATGTCGAGGTAGCTAGCGCTCGCTGGTCTCCGGCCGCACCTCCTCTGGCCACGCCGTCCTGCCGCCGAGGTCGCGGTCGACGCCGCGCGCATTCGCCAAGCACCTACCGTGCCGCACACGGCACATGCGGAAAGAGCTTCTCCCCCGGGCCACCCGTCCCTGACCGCGACCTCCCCTGGCGGCGGACGAGTGCGCTGGTTGCCGATGTTCGTGACCCTGCAAATCCGCTGTGCCCACACCCCCTTTCAGCCCATCTCCGCGACGGGCGAAGCGGCGCGTGCACCGTTGCGCGGGTGCCAGCCCCCGGTTACCGAGCCGACGGCTCCGGGCGCGCGTCTTTGCCGAAGCGTCGCGGGCGAACGCTCCCGCCTGTCTGCAAGCCTCGCCGGCCGAATCGGCCCGTCGCGGAGCTTGCCCCCGCCCCGTCACCAACAGGCTTCACCGCCCAGCACGCTACTTCTTGCCGTGATAACAATGCAATAACGCCGCTGTGACAATCTGGTATGAAGTAAGTAACGCCCGTGTCACCCCGCTGACGCCTCGACCACCCCCCTGACCCGCCGACAGCGCGGCGGGCGTGGGGGCGCACCCCGAGACCCTCAGTCCTTGCTCAGGCACAGGGCATGCGTGCCCTGGAAGACGGCCAGCGGCGGTCCCGTCAGCGAACCCGTAACCTTCAGCGTCACCTGCGCCTTCTTGTCGCCCCCCGAGCAGGTCGGCGTGCCCGCGGGGAAGAGCGTCGCCACGACGGCACGGTCGAAGTCGACCTGGAGCGTGTCCTCGCCGGGAACGAGATGCGAATGGCCGTTATTGTCGACGCATTTCGCCAGGTAGCACAGCCGCACGGAGCCGGGGTCGATCTTCGGCGCGGAATACCCGTCCTCCAACGTGATGAACACGCGGACCAGCGCCGGTTCCTTGTCGTCGGTGTTGATCGTCTCCGGCTGGATATCGACCTCCGCCTCCACGTGCCCGACCGACGTGGTCGCGACGCCGGCATGACTGGGTCGCACCGTGTTGGTCGCCGTGAAAGCGAACACGATGGCGGCGACCGCCACCAGCAGCGGCGCGAGGACGAGCACGCGCAGAACGCGGCTCCGGGTCATGATGCCGCCTCCGTCGCTGGCTGGCCCGCGCCCGTCTCCCGCCCGGACGTGCGGTAGCGGTACGTCACGTCCACGTCCTGCACGAAGTAGTCATGAGTCGAGCCGGTCTGCTCGTGGAGCACCATCCGGCCCTCGCGCTCGGCCACCTTGACCAGGTCCTCGATGCTGGCCACCTCCACCAGCCGTCCCTTGGTACCCAGGTCCGAGCCGCGCAGCGTCACCAGCAGTGGGCCGTAGCGCGCGCGAATCCGTGACGGCTCCTCGACGCGCTCCGCCCGCCGCGTCAGGATGGCCAGGACGAGCGCGCCCAGCGCGGCGATGACCAGCCCGGCGACCGCGACCTGCCGCGCCGCCACGACCTGCGGCTGCCACGCCAGCAGCGAGAGATGACCGGGCACCGTTCGCGTTTGCGTCACCATCCCGGCGGTCGTGGGCGAGAGCTGGTCCGCCTTCTCGGAGCCGCCGCGATCCAGTTGCAGCTCCACGGGATCGAGCAGGAACTTGAGCGCCGGCGCGAACGTATCTTGGAAGACGGCGCCGCCCAGGGTGCCCGTCAGCTTCACGGTCGGCACGACGCTCACCCGGTAGCGCCGCTGCGTCTGGCTCGAAATGCCCGCCTGCTGCTGCAGCGCGTCGATCAGCGCCTGCACCTTCTGCAGGTCGAGGACGCCGGTCATGGTGACACGGTCGCCGGTGAACGGCGTCTCGGGCGCGAGGACAACCGTACGCGTCCAGCCGTCCTCGTGGCTGACGACTGCGTCCAGCCGGTAGTCGCCCCGCACGCCGGTGAGCGCGTCGCCCGCGAGGCCGTAGTCGAAGCTGATGCTCACCTTGTCGGCAAGCTTGCGGAAGACCGGCTGGCCGGTGGTCGCCCCCTCGCCGTCGTACACGCCGCCGCGCGCCGCCGCTGTGTAGACGAAGCTGCCGTGGTGCTGGTACCTGAGCTGCGCGGTCGTCTGGTGTCGCGCTGGCCGGCTGAAGGCGAACGCGGCCAGAAGCACGGAAACGGCGGCCATCACCCCCAGGGCGCCGGCCGCGAGCTGTCCGCCAACGCCGAGCAGCCCGGTTGGCCCGCGGCCGGGCGACGGATCGGACGCGCGCGGGCCGCCGCGGCCCAGCCTCCGTCGGCGGCGACCCTCGCCGGCAGCCGGCACCGCCAGCAGCAGTCCCCCGCCGATCACCGCCAGGACCGTGGCGACCCGCGGCTGACGCAGCCCGGCAAGCCAGCCCCCGAGCTTGGGGACACGCAGCCACAGCCGGCCGAGGACCTCCGACGATCCCGGCTGATACGGATCCAGCCACGAGTTGCTGTCGCCTTTCATGACGAATCGACCCCCTTCCTGCCCGACGATGCGGTGCAACACGCGGCCGACCTGTGGGTCGCGGTAGCCGACGACCTCGCCTACCTCGTACTGCGAGGCGCGGCGCAGGAGTGCCAGGTCGCCGCTGTGAAAGCGCGGCTCCATGCTCGTGCCGGAGGTGATGACGTACGTCGCCCGTCCCCCGGCCTGGGTCGGCGCAAGGGCGATCCACGCCAGCGCCGTCAGCACCAGCAGCACGACGCCGCCGGCGGTCGCGATCGAGCCGCGCGCAAGCCTCATCCGCGGCCTCTCCCGGCCGCGCCGGCCCGTCGAGCAGCGGACCACGCGGACCTCTTCGCCCGCGCGACCCGCTCGCCGCCGCCTGTCTGCCGGCCTGCCTGCCAGTCAGGCAGGCCAGGCAGGCCGCCGATCGATCTCACCCCACGCGCACTCCCTTCAATGGAGCGGAGAGGGGCGCCGAGCCGCCGGCGCCCCCTCCTCGCTCACCGTCACTGCACCGCGGCGACGCTGATGTTGGTGAAGTTCCCGACCGTTACGCCGCTGCTGGGGGTGCTGCAGTCCCAAACGTGGCCCGATCCCGTGTAGCCGCAGCCGTAGTAGCCGGTCCACCCGCTGCCCGACCCCGTGTTGTACAACCGCACGGAGACCTGGTTCGCCGCCGCACCGACGTCCACCCGGACCGTCGTGATGGTGCCGTCGGTATTGCTGAACGTGTAGTGCACGAGATTGACGTCGGTATAGCCGGTGACCGCGGCCTGCCCCTCGCCGGCCACCGAGCCGCCCACCGTGTTGGTGGCCGTGAAGGCGTAGGCGGCGGTGCCCAGGATGGCCAGCACCGCCAGCGCCGCGATCAGGCGGATGTTCAGGATTCGTTTCATGATGTTCTCCCTCGTTTCTTCGAAGAGTCGTGTTCGTCTCTTGGTCCGCCTCATGGGCGTTGCGCGCCCCTACGTGCGCGCCGGACGTGTTCGCATCACTCGGCGCAGCTCACCCCCTCTCCTACGGGCAGCTCGCGCTGGCCGCCAGGGTCAGCGTTCCCTGGTACGTGTCCGCCGCGATGCTTCCCGGATGGACACCCAGGTCGAGCCGGGCCAGCGCCGTCGGCCCCAGCGCGTGGCTGAAGCACACGTCCGTCGCTGGGGCGACCGGGTCGGCCTTCTCCGCGTCGAGCTGAGCGCCGAAGCTGGCGATCTTGCCGCCGTGGCTCGCGCCTGCCATCGCGCTGAACGTCGCGTTCAGGTGCAGGTCCGTGTTGCCGACGTTCCTGACCGTCGGGTGTGAGTCGCTGGGCGGATTCCAGGCCGTGTCGCCCGTGACCCAGGCCGGCTGATTGGGCGTGACGGAGCCGAAATCCACCCCGTCGAAGTCGACCTGCAGGCCCAGGACGGCCAGCACGTCGAAGTAGTTGACGATGGCGTCCGTCGCGCCAGACTCATCCGCCACTGACGCCACGACCTTGTACTCGCCCGGGGGCTCCTTCCGGCCCAGCTCGCCGACCGCGCGGTAGAGCGCCTTGCCACCGCTGCCGCACTTGTCGACGATGGAGCCCGCCTCGGCGGCCGGCATCTGCCCGCTGTGCACGGCCGCCTCCAGCGGCGTGCCGACCGTCGTCGCGCTGCCCAGGTCCGCGCACGCGGCCTTCGTCATCGGCAGCTCGTAGAGGAGCGACCCGTCGGGCCGATACACCCTGACGGAAGCGGTCTTGATGTCGTCGACCCCGTCGGGGTCCTCGGCCGCCAGCCAGTACTCGATCCGGCGCGCCTCGGGCTGGTCGTCCAGATTGGGGACGACCTGCATCATGTGGTGGTCGGCCGGCGGGCTGGACGGCCCCACCAGCATGTCGTGGTCGTGCTGGTGCGGGTCGGCCGTGGTGCCGTACTGGATGCCCGCTGCGCCCGGCTGCATGTCCGGCAGCTCCCAGGCCCACTCGACCTTGGGCGGCGCGTTGGTCGGCAGCTCGGCGACACGCACCACGAGCTGCGTCACGTCGCGCGCGGTCGTCGTGCCGCCGACCGTCGTGTCGCAGGTCCAGGCGTCGGCCCCGCCGCTGCCGCACGGGTACCAGGGCGAGGTCGTGTCGTTGAGCCTGACCTCGACGGAGATCGGATTCGCCCCCGTGAGCTTGAAGCTGACGCCCACCACCGCGGCGTCGCCGTCCATCGTGTAGTGGATGTCGCTCACCGCCCAGCCGCCCCCGTCCGGCGACGTGCCGCCGGTCAGCGCCGACCCGGAGAGGGAGCCGAGCGCGACCGCCAGCGGCAGGGAGACCGCCACGCACAGGCAGAGCCAGGCCAGCCACGAAACGGCGGAGGCGAGAGCCCGCCTGGCGCGGAGCGATCCCATGCCCGACCCCCTTTCTCGGAGCCGCCACCCGGGTCAGCTCCCGCCACCTCCAGCGGTCGTCCCGCCGTAGCGGGCGTCGTCCGGGTCCTGGCGCGGCAGCCCGCCCCCGCGGACTGGCGGGGGGACGAGGCCGCCCGGCGCGGCGGCTCGCCTCGCGGCCGAGCGCCTGCGCCGTAGCAGCAGCCACCCACCCGCCGCGGCCAGCAGCACGACGGCAGCCAGCGCGCCGCCGGCGCCGTACATCCACGCCGGCCGCCCGGCCGCGCCGGCGACCTGGAACGTCAGCTCCTTGCTCTCCGTGTCCTTGCCTTCGAAGCTGACCTTGCCCTTGAGGGTGTAGCGGCCACCTTGAGGCACATCGACGAAGACCTCCAGCGAGGCCCGCTCGCCCGCGGGCACCAGCCGCTCCACACCAGTGATGGCCTTGACCAACGTCGACCCGCGGTACAGCTCGCCGATGAACGTGGCCTTGGAGTCGATCTTGCCCGTATTGACGAACACCGCCCTGAACTTGGCGACCGAGCCGGGCACCGGGCGGTTCACCAGCTCCAGCCGCTCCAGCGTCCCTTGACGGGTCAGGGTGCCGGGCGGCAGGAGCTTGAACCGCAGGTCCCGGCTGCCGAGGTCCAGTGACGCGGCGGTGATGCTCACGCGGGCCACGTAGTCGCCCGGCAGCATGTTCTTGGTGTCCAGCTCCGCGGTGATCACCCGGTTCTCATTCGCGTAGACCGGGTTGCCGCCGAAGCTCTTCTCGGCGACGGCGGCCCCGCTGCCGGCGGTCAGCTTGACGCGGATCTCGGGCACGATCAGGACGTTGCCCGAGTTCCGGATCGTGGCCTTCAGCCGCACCGGGTAGCCCACCTCGGTGTCGTCAACGGCGATGTCCTCGACCGCGGCCGCGAGCTTCTGCGTTCCCCCTACCGCCACCGTCACCGCGATCTCGGCGCCGACGCTCACGCTGGCTCCGGCGCCCTTGTCCTTCTGCTCGATCGGCGCCAGGGAGGCCAGCACGCGGACGTTGGCCGTGTACTGCCCGTTGGGCGCCTCCCCCGGGACGGCGAGGCGCAGCAGGACGTGGCTCTCCGCCCGCGGCGCCACCGTGAGCTTGTCCACGGGCTTCGCCCGGTCGCCGGAGTCGACGAACGAGAGCCATGGCGCCGCCGGACCGTCACTCTCGAAGCGGAAGACGCGCTCCGTGTCGCTGATGTTGGTGACGCCGACGGTGCGGAAGTACTCGCCTCCGCGCAGGGCGTCCTCGAACCCGACGCGAGTGGGGTACACGGCCACGCCGTCGGCTGCGGCGGGCAGCGCTCCCACGAGCACGCCCGCGAGCCCGAGGCCAATGGCGATGATGAGACCCAGCGCTCGTCTCCGACCTTCGTTCGTCATCCCGTGTGCTCCTTCTTCGCCGAGCTCCAATCCTTGTCGGCGGTGACAGCCCGCCTCAGGCGGCCGGCCGGCCGCCCCTTCAGCCGCTCACGTGCGCGCTGCCCTTGCACTCGCCGGGCACGCTGAAGCCGGCGATATCGAAGGACCCCGTGTAGGTGTCGCCCGGTAGCGTTCCTGGCGGGTGGATGGACAGGTCAAGCTTGCCCAGCTCGTTGGCGCACAAGACCTGTGCCGCGCCGCTGCCGAAGTCAACCCACTGGTTCGCCGGGATCGGGTCGCGCGTGACGAGCGTCGCCGCGCTGCGGCCGAATTTCGCGTCGAACCGGTCGATCGTCTTGGCCCACTGGGCGCCGGTCATCGTGCTGAAGTGGACCTTCACGCCCATCCCGTCGTTGCCGATGTTCCTCACCGTCGGCGCGTTGTCGGGCGGGACGTTCCAGATCAGGTCGCCGCTGACCACATCGCTGACGCCGGGGTAGATCAGGCCCCAGTCCACCCGGTTGAAGTCGATATCCAGCGCGAAGACACAAAGGACATCGATATAGTTCATCAGCGAGGTCGTCGTGCCGCCCACGCCGACCGCCGTGGCCACGATCTTGTACTCGCCGCACATCTGGTCTTTGCTGAGCGAGAACTCCCCGTAGTAGAAGGCCTTCTCCTCCTGAAAGCACTTGGCCACCATGCCGAAGTTCTCATCGTCCACCGCGGCCGCCGTGAGCTGACCGGTGTGCACCGCCGCCTCGAACATGGAGCCGTCCGGGCCGCCGCCGGATCCCCAAGCCTGGCACTCGGACGAGCCGGGTAGCACGCGGGTGCCGTGCGCCTGCACCTTCTTCGAGCCGTCGGGATGGTAGACGTCCCAGAAGACGTCGGTGATGGCGCCCAGCCCCGCCGGGTGGTCAACCGCCATCCAGAGCTGGATGCGGCGCTGCTCCGGCTGGTCCTCCAGGTTCGGCTTCACCTGGATCATGTGGTGAACGCCATCCGCCATGGTCGGCTTGCCGGCGGGGGCGCCGCTTGCGTCCCGCTGCAGGTCGCAGGGCCTGCCCGGCGCCAGGCTCATGTCGTCGTCGTGGGTGTGTGCCGGCCTGCTGTACTGGATGCCGGCCACGGAGGAGTCCATGTCCGGCAGCTCCCACTTGCACTCGATGTTCGGCTTCATGCCCGTCGGATCGACCACGGCGCTGGTCGGTACGCTGGTGCCCGCGCCATCGGTCGCCCGCGCCGTCAGCCGCGGCAGCAGGCCGATCACGACGGCCAGCAGCCCCACGCCAACGGCGCATCCCAGGCGAAAGAGCCGCGCGTGACCGTCGCTCATCGTCCTGCTCACCCCTTCCCGTAACGGCGGCCTCCCTCTCCCAGCCGGGAGGCCGCCCACCTGACCGAGGCGGGAAGGATGCCGCCCGCCGGGGGCGGACGGCATCCTCGCCCACTGGCTACCGTTGACTACCGCCCCGAGGGGCGGCCACCACCAGCCCTTGCTCCTCCGTTACGGGTGCACGCTGCCCTTGCAGAGGCCCGTCACCGCGTAGCCCGCGATGGCGAACCTGCCGGTGTAGGTGTCACCCGGCAGCACCGACGGCGGATGGATGGACAGGTCGAGCTTGCCGATCTCGTTGGCGCACAGCACCTGGTTCGTGCCCGTGCCGAAGTCACCCCAGGTGTTTGCCGGGAGCGGATCGATGGAGGCCAGGGTCGAAGGGCTGCGACCGAACTTCCCGTCGAACTGCTCGATCACCTTGCCGAAGTTGGTCCCGGTCATGACGGAGAACTGGATCTTGACAGCCATCCCGTCGTTGCCGATGTTCTTCACCGTCGGCCTGTTGTCCGGCGGGACGTCCCAGATCAGGTCGCCGCTCACCCACTTGGTGAGACCCGGGAAGATGTTCCCCCAGTCCACCCGGTTGAAGTCGATGTCGATGGCGAAGACGCAGAGCACGTCGATGTAGTTCGTCAGCGATGTCGTGGTGCCGCCCACGCCCACCGCCGTGGCCACGATCTTGTACTCGCCGCACATCTGCTCCTTGCTGAGCGGGAACTCGGCGTAGTAGAAGGCCTTCTCGTCCTGCAGGCACTTGGCGACCATGCCGTAGTTCACGTCATTGACCGCCGCGCTCGTCAGCTCACCGTTCCTGATCGCGGCGTCGAACATGGGGCCCCACGCCGAGCATGCGGGCGAGCTGGGCGGGACCTGCGTGCCGTGCACCTGGAGCTTGAGCGTGCCGTCGGGATGATAGACCTGCCAGAAGACGTCGGTGATGGCGCTGATCCCCAACGGGTGGTCGACCGCCATCCAGAGCTGGATGCGGCGCTGCTCCGGCAGGTCCTCCAGGTTCGGCCTCACCTGGATCATGTGGTGGACCTGATCCGGCATGGTCGGCGGCCCGCCGCTGGTCGGCAGCGCGCAGGGGTAGCCGGGCGTGAGGGTCGGGTCATCGTCCAGGCCGTACTGGATGCCGGGCGTCGCGGAGTCGACGTCCGGCAGCTCCCACTTGCACTCGATGCGCGGCGGCACGGTCGACGGATCGACCACCGCGTGGGTCGGGACCGACGGGTCCGCCCGCGCCGTGACCCGCGGCAGCAGGCCGATGATGACGGCCAGCACGGCCACGCCGATGAGGGCCAGCAGGCTCGTCAGGCCCTTGTGTGTTCGCATGATGTCGTTCTCCTTCCGTATGCTCGCGGGTCCTCCCCGCTGCTTGCCGGCGAGCCTGCCGCATGCGATCCTCTGGTTGCGGCGAAGGTGCGGCTCTGGCCCGCCTTTGTCCGGGCCCTGACAGACTGCCCTGTCAGGGCCTCGCTATGCGGTTGTGCTGGCCGATGGTGATCACCCCCTCTCCCGGTGATGGTTCCCGTCCGGGTCGTCGCCCTCCCGCCAGCGGCGCGAGAGCGAGCGCACGCGGGTTACCAGCAGCTCCGGCAGCAGCGGCCGGCGCTGGTAGTGGTCCGCACCCAGCGCGAGCGCCTCTAGCTCCGACACCCCCTGCCGCGCGACGAACAGCAGCGGCGCGCGCGTGGCCTGTCGCAGCGTCACGATCACCTCGAGTGGCGGTCCGGGCGGCGTCTCCTCGGCCACGACCAGCAGCGCCTGGGGCGCACCACGGATCTGCGCCAGGGCCTCCGTCTCGTCCCGGGCCTCCAGCACGTTGTACCCCGCCTCCCTGATCGCCCTGGCGATCCGGCCCCGCTCCGCTTCGTCCGGATTCACGACCAGAACGACTTTCACGATCAGCACGCTGCGCCAGCGCGCGCTGACGGTTCAATGGCGCGATGGTGACGCTACGGCAGAAAGGTGAGTAAAGAAGCGTGAAGAAGTGGTGACAGGCCGGTCACTTCGGTGACACGCTCGTCACCAATGGCACGGGGCTCTCCTGCAGGATGTAGCCAACACCCGGGACGCAGACGACGGAGGGGGCGGCGTTGCCGAGTCGGAGGCGCAGACGATGCGCCAACTGCTTCAGCGACTGGCGCGAGGCGCGGTCGGTTTCGCCCCAGAGGATCTGCTCGAGACGCTCATACGGCACCAGCTTCCCGCGCTGCTGTCGCAGCTCGAGCAGGAAGCGGAACTCCAGCGGGCTCAAGGTCAGGCCGTGTCCATCGACCCGGACCTGGTGAGTCAGCGGATCTACCTCGATGGGACACGCCAGCCGGTGAGGATGGTCGATCCGCCGAAAGCGGGCCACCGCGGCGCGTAAGCGCGCCGACAGATGGCGGAAATCGAAAGCTACCAGGATACAATCGTCAGCTCCAGCGTCGAGCACCGATATCTCCTGCTCGGGGTCGCCGCCGGTGTACAAGACGATAACCGCGGCCTCCTCGTTGGAGGCCTTCAGCTCCCGGATCACCGCTACGCAGTCGTCGTCGACGTTGTCGGTCGCAACGAAGAGCAGTGGCGGAGTTTCCCCGCCGTCTACGTCGTAGAACTCCCCGACCAGGGGGACGCTCGCCCGGAGACCCGACCCCACGCCATCACCCCGCCTGATGGCTCTCCCCGGCACGACAGGACACGCCTCTCGAGCCGAGCACCGCGGGGGAGTGACTCGCTTCCAGCCCTGGCCGGCCGCATTCGCCCCGTGACGGGGGCCCGCGACGTGCCGCGCCTGTCCCCGCGGTTGTCCCGGACGCGGCGGTCGCTCGCCCATGGCGAAACGGTATCGGAATCATACTGCCGTCTCAGGAATGTGTCAAGAGTCCATAAACGCCGCAGTAACACAAGATTCCAACCAGCCGGTATGCCAGGCAACCGCAGTGCTCCCGCGCCCCGCAGGACTGGCGGCAGCCGCTCCCGTCGTTCCGGCCCAGCGAGCGGAGCGAGCGCGAGCCGGAATCCAGCGTGGAGAGCAATCCGCTCGCCGCTGGATTCCCGCCCGCCGGCTTCGCGGGGGCAGGCTGCGCGGGAATGACGGGAGAGCGCGACTCAGCAGATAGGTCTCAGGCGACTCGGCGGCCCTGCTCGTCCCCGCTGGCAGGCGCGCGAACCGCCTTACCCCGCCGCTCGGCGAGCGCCGCCTCCGCCCGCTCCAAGAGCTGCGCGCGGCTGCGTCCGTCCTCGGGGAACGCGGCTACGGCGGTCACCGCCGTTACCGGCTGGGCCGTGACCGCGCGTATCGTCACCCGGATGTTGCCGAGCACATTGGCGGCGCGGTTGGCCACCTCTTGCGCGCTCTTGTGATCGGCCATCGGCAGCAGCAGCGCCAGCGTGTCCTGGTCGTAGCGCGCCACCACATCCGGAGCGCGCACCGCCCGCCCCACCGCCATCGCGGCCGAGCGCAGCAGTCGGTTGGCCATCGCCTGCCCATAGGTATCGACGAACTGCTTCAGGTCCTCGAAGACCGCCAGCACGACGGCGAAGGGCGTCTCGTAGCGCAGGCCGCGCTGCGTCTCCGCGTCGAGCAGCTCGAGGAAGCGTGTCCGGTTCGCCGTCCAGGTGACCTGGTCGACCTCCCCGAGAGCGCGCGCCTCCTCCACGGAGACCAGGTTGCGCACGGCCAACGTGACGTGCACGCCGTACAGCTCCACCGCCTCGGTAGGGATCTGCTCTTTGCCCATGAAGATGTAGTAGAGGCCGTACAGATCTTCGTCCGTGAAGAGCGGCAGCGCGAAAACCTGGTGAACGTCCATCGCCTCCTGCGCCGCGTCGCAGACCGGCGGCGGGACGACGTCGCCCCAGAACGCCGCGACGCGGTCGGCGCTGCGCACCTCGCGCCCGTCCAGCAGCGCCATGCGGCGCGACGCCTCATCCAGTGGGAACTCGAACTCACCCAGGTCCGTGCCGAACAGCTTCGAGGCGTCCTGCAGCAGCCCGGAGCCGCAGCGCCCGGCGACGCGCGTGCTGAGCACCATGCGGCCTCGGTCGATGAGCAGCGGCAGCCCGAAGACGGCGCCGAGGGAGGTAGCGCCGTCCTCGATCAGGAATCGGACCTCCTCCTCCATCGTGCGAGGCAGGTGGACGCGGGCAAGCACGCGCTGCAGCTCGTCCGGGGGGCGCAGGCCGTCGAGCGAGCGAGTCTCGTCAGCGCCCATCGCGTCCGGCACCGCGAGCGACGATGTCGGCGAATCCTCGCCGGGTTCCGGTCTGCGTCCGAAGAATCGCATCGTGGATGGACCTCTCGACCCTCATGCTGCCCGCCGGTCGTCTGGCGAAGTCTCGGTCACGCGGACGTCCTCGCCACACTGGAGGCGGATCGCCTCCACCAGGCCGCGCAGGTCCGCCTGCAGGTCCGCGACCACGTCGATCGTGGCCGCGCCGTCGATGTAGCGCAGCAGATTGGCGTCCACGACGCCGGGCTGCGAGAAGATCGCCTGGTGCAGCGCCGCCAGGTCGATCCGTGCGCCGCCGCGTTCCACCGTGAGACGCAGCACCTGGCTGCCTGCCTCATCGTCGTTCGCAAGCCCGGGCGGTCCCGCATCGGCGGGCGGCTCAGCCTCCTCGGTGGGCACGAGGGCAGCCGTAGTCGCTTCCGGTTCCGTGGAGCTCTCCGGCGTTGCTTCCGCCGCGGGCGCCTCGGACTCCGAGGCGGCGGCAGCGCTCGCCCGGACCTCTCCGGGAGAGGGGGCGGCCTCCGCGGACCGGCGGGGGCGGGCCTCCGGCCTCGACTCGGGCTGTCGCTCGTGGAGCGGCTCCGGCTCGACGCGCGCGGTCGCGTCGCCGTCCTCGCGCCCTCGCGCCGCGCCGTTCCAGGCGGGCGGCTCGTCCGCGCCGTTTTCGCCGTCCTGAGCAACGCCGTTCGCCTGCCCGGGACCGCCGCTAAGCGCCAGGGGCTGGAGGCCCTCCAGCAGCGCGCTGAACCCGGTCTCCGCGTCCCAGCCCAGGCTGACGAGCTGCTCGCGCACCTCCTGGATCTGTGGCACGAGGGAGTTCAGCTCGCGCAGAGTCGTCTGCACGAACCGCATGGCGGCCGCCACTTCCTGGATTCCCTCGGTGACGACCAGAGCCGCCTCTTCCCACGAGTTGAAGGACGGCAGGCCGGTCGCGTCAGGCCCTGACCCGCCGGGCCGCTCCGTCTCCATTCCGTCTCCTCCGTGGATAGATCACGCCGGTGCCGCGCCCGTCCAACGGGATCATCGGCCGTCGCCGCGGCCTCCTCCAGCCCCGGAACGGCCGAGAACGGGGGAATTCGGGTTCCCGCCGCGCCCCGGCCACAGAGTGGCCTTCGGCCCTGCGGCTCCCAGAGACGGACTGCCCCCGGTCCGTGACCGGGGGGCAGTCCCGTGGATGAACGGCGGTCCGCGCTGCTGGCCCCGCACGGTCAACCGCTGAGCCGGTCGTCCCGGGCATAGTCATAGTCGCCGTTCACGACCAGCTCGAACCCGCCGACCCGAGCGGCGAAGCGCGCCAGCAGGAAGCCCGTCCGCCGGCGCAACCCGACCGGTCGGGTCGCCAGCCGGGCCAGGGCGGCCTGGCGCACTAGAGACTCCCGGTGCTCTCGCGCCGCCACCTCCATGCCGTGTAAGTTCATCATGGTTGAGCTCTCCTCGCTCGCAGCCGCCCTCTGCCGGCCGTCCGGCCGCGAAGGCGTCCCAACGTGGACGGCTTGCTCCGTCCGCGCAACCCTCCTGCCCGGCGATCACAGCGCCGGTCACCGTGGAGATGGTCACCTGCCGACCTTCTGGCTACGGAACTGGATCTCCACCCCGTGGACCGCGCCTCCGTGCCGTTCACCGACCATCGTCCTCATCCTCATCCTCATTGCGTTGATGTCGCCCACGGTCACACCCCCTGTCCTGGATCCCGGGCAGCGCCCGGGGTGGAGATCTCCCGGTGGGAACGGCCCGCCGCCGGGGGAGGATCGCTAATTAGCACATTTGCTACCATCAAATAGCGCAAGAACGCCCCCCGCTAGAGCTCGACTCCGAGGTACGCGAGGAGCTGTGTGCCCAGCTCTCGAACCCCGTCCAGCCGCAAGCTGTAGAGCACCCGGTTCTCCTCCTGGCGCTCCTCCACCAGGCCCGCCTGCCGCAGCAGCGCCATGTGACGCGACACTGCCGGACGCGAGATCCCGAGCTTGTGTGCCAGCCAGCTCCCGTTCAGCTCCGGCGACTGTGCCACGTGGCGGAGGATCTGCAATCGGTTCTCGTCCGAAAGCGCCGCGAAAGCACGCGCCAGCGACTCCCGGTTCGACTGCGCCGGCGCGATCCCCAGCGTCTGGTGGAACGCCGCCTGGTGGAACGCGTCGTACAGCAGCGTCACCGCGCCCCACCCGTAGACCATCCCGGCTCCGCCCCCGGGGTGATACCACACCGGCACCACCTCCACCTCGCGCGTCTCGTACCCCTCCGGGAAGTTCTCCGGCAGCGGCCGACCCTGGCGCAGCGACGCGATGAACTCCCCGTCGCCCATCCGCTCCCGCTGCTCGCCGAGCGCCGCCGCCGCTCCATCCCACCGCGGTCGCAGGTACCGCTCCTCCTTGCGGAAGTACTCCTCCCAGAACCGCGCCGCCAGCCGCTCGAAGGCTCGCCGCTCGCCCAACGGGTCGCGCAGCATCGCCTCGTAGGCCGAGTACATCCAGTCGTCACAACAAGGCAGCAGCGCCCGCTGCTCGAGCAGCTCGGACGCCCTGCCCGGGGCGGCGAGGGCCACCTCCACGTCCTCCGGCCGCAGCGCCCGCCCGACCACGTGCCACCAGAAGTCGCGGTCGCTGGCGACCCGTTCGGCTGCCAGCCACTCCTCGACGCCCGCACCGAGCGGGACGATCAGCGGCAGCTCGAGCCCGTGGCGGTACTGCGGCCAACGCCCGAACACCGCTTCGATATCGGCCAGCAGGTCGCCCGGCAAGGCGGCGCGCACGCGCTCCAGCGTGGCCCGGCGGGCCGGCGTGGGCCGCGCCAGGAGGTTGAGCAGCGCCACCATCTCCAGCGGCGGGCGCGCCCCCACGCGCACGGTATAGGGGGCAACGACGGGAAGCGGGACAGCCATGTCGGTAGCCTTTTAGCTAGGTTGCTAACAGCCTAACACCGCTTCCGGCCCTGTCAACCCGCGGCGGCCGTTCGCCCACCCGCCCGTCATACATCCCGTACAGCTCCGGCCGCTACAGCTCCCGCGCCGTCCGCTCGTCCAGCCGCGGCCGCCAGTACCAGCGCTCGCATAGCCCCTCGCCGGTCAGCTCGAACGCCGTGACTGAGGCCGTCGCGCAGTCCAGCTCGTGCAGCAGGTCGAACGTCCCTCCGCTCGCCCATAGCCGCAGCGCCACGATCGGGTCGCGGTGGCTCACGCAGACCGCCGCCCGATCGCCCGAGTCGCGCGCCGCCCGCACCACCGCGCGCGCCAGCCGCGCGGCGATCTGCGCCAACGACTCGCCCTCGTTGAACTCCCCGGGCCGCTCCTGATACAGGCGCCAGCGCTCCGGGTAGAGCGCCGGCATCTCCTCCCAGCGATGGCCCTGCCACAGCCGCGACTGCTCGCTCTCGCGCAGCAGGGGCGAGCGCCGCACCGCAACGCCCGGATGGCGTGCCGCGATAATCGCGGCGGTCTGGCGCGCGCGCTGCAGCGGGCTGGCGTACAAGCGCGACACGGGCCGATCGGCAAGAAACTCCGCTGCCACCTCGGCCTCACGCCGGCCGCGTTCCGACAGGGGAAACCCGCGCAGGAATCCGTAGGCCACCTTGCGCGGGTTGCGCGCATTTCCGTGACGGACCAAGTACACCATACCCATCGCTCGTTTCCATGGTGGCACCTGCTGCGGCTGGGCGCACGTCGCCCGTACACTGGCGCCAGTGGACCCGCGAGGAGGGGACATGGTTCTCGAGTACCGCGACGACCTGGTTGACGTGGGCGAGGTGCGGCTGCACGTCGCCATCGCCGGCTCGGGACCGCCGATCGTCTTCCTGCACGGCTTCCCTCAGTCGTGGTACTGCTGGCGGAACGTGATGCAGGCGCTGGCGTCCGATTACACCTGTATCGCGCCGGACCTGCGCGGCTACGGCGCATCCGACGCGCCGATCGGCCGCGCGGCCTACAGCAAGGACCGGCTCGCCGCCGACGTCGCCGGCCTGTTGCGCGCGCTCGGCCACGAGAAAGCCACGGTGGTTGGCCATGACTGGGGCGGCGGCGTCGCCTACCAGTTCGCGGTCGACTACCCGGAGCTGCTCGACCGCTTCGCGATCGTCAACATGCCCTACCTGCACATGCCGCACGCGCTGGGCCCGGGACAGCTCCGTCGCTCGTGGTACGTCTTCTTCTTTCAGCTTCCTGGGCTGCCGGAGCGCGCCATGCTGCGCGATGTCACCGGCCTCCTCGCCCGCGCTCTGCGCGGCGCGGCCGTCCACCGCAGCATCTTCACCGACAGCGTCATCGAGGAGTACGCCCGCGGCTTCCGCGAGCCCGGCCGTCTGAGCGCGGCGATCAACTACTACCGCGCCTTCTTGCGCGAGGACCGTCGGTTGCTGCGGCGCGATTTCGGCCGTGTCATCATGCAACGCACGTCGGTCATCTGGGGGTTGAACGATCCGGTGCTGCCGGCTTCGCTCACCGACGGCATGCACCGCTTCTTCCCGGACGTGCGCTTCCGCTTCGTGCCCAACTGCGGGCACTTCGTGCCAGAGGAGGCGCCCGGCGCCGTGGTCTCCGCGTTGCGCGAGCTGCTGGAGGAGCCAAACGGCGGCTGCCCGCCCGTGACCCGCTGGCTCGCCCTCGACGGCTCGCCTCTCCAAGCGCCGCCCTGAGCGCCGTCCGCGGGCCGGCCCGGCGCCTCGGCTGTCGTCCCTACCACTTCCGGTACGGCAAGAACTTGCCGTTGTACGTGATGACCACCCGGTCGCCCTTCGGGTCCTCGAGCTTCTGGATATCCATCTCGAAATCGATGGCGCTCATGATCCCATCGCCGAACATCTCGTGGATGATGGCCTTGACCGTCGTGCCGTAGACCTGCGTGATCTCGTGCAGACGGTAGATCAACGGGTCCACCGGCACGGCCGCTTCCAGCGAGCCCTTCGTCGGGCACTCCTGGAGCGCCCCGGCGACCTCTCGGTCCAGCCCGAGCAGGTCGACCACGGTCTGGGCTTCGTCGGCCGACATGCTGGCCTGGCCCAGCAAGGCCGCGGTCACCCAAACCTTGTGCCGGCCGACTCTACGCGCGATCTCCTCGAATGTCAGCCCCTTGGCTTTCCTGGCGGCGAGGATCCGCTCCGTCGCGTCCGCGCGAGTCATGCTCGACAGTCCTCCCTCCAACGTCATCCGGCCGAGCATAGCACCGGCGCATCACGCCGCTGTATCGACGTTCAGGCCGTGCGCCCGCAGGCACAGACCCGGTGCGCGGCGCCGTTTCCTTCGGCGTCCAGTCAGCGCAGCACCTGGCTGGGCCGCGCCCGCAGGACCTGCTCCGCCTCGGCGACGACGCGGCGCACCACGTCTCCCGCCGGCTCGACCGCGCGGATGAGCCCAACGGCGGCGCCGGCGCGGACGGGCGCGACGCGCGGGTCGCCCGCCTTCACCGCCGCGAGGACCTGCGCCTGCAGCTCACCGCGGCGGCGGACGATCTCGTCGTCACGGCCGTCCCAGGCTGCCGTGAAGTCGTTGCGCAGCACGCGGTCGCCGATGCCCGCGGGGAACGGCGATTCCATGGTCTGGTCGTACGCGTGCGTCTGCACCGTGTCGTCGGTGCCCGCCTCCACGAGCCGCTGCTTGGCCCAGTTGCCGCCGGCCCACTCGCGGCTCGCCACGAACCGCGTTCCCATCCACGCGCCGTCGGCGCCGAGCACCAGCACCGCCGCCAGCCCTCTGCCGTCCGCGATCCCCCCGGCGGCCAGCACCGGCGTTCCGGCGACCGCGTCGAGGACGGCTGCCAGCAGGGACAAGGTGCCGGCGTAGCCGGTGTGTCCCCCGGCCTCGCTCCCCTGGGCGACGACGGCGTCCGCGCCGGCCCGTACCGCGCGCACGGCCTGCTCGACCGTCTGCACCTGGACGACGACCCTGGCTCCCGCCTCGTGCGAAGCCCCAACATACGGCGCCGCGTCGGCGAACGAGTGCGCAACCACCGTCACCCGCTCCTCCAGGGCCACGCGCACGAGCTCGCCGGTATCGGGAAACGAGGTGATGAAGCCCACGCCGAACGGACGGGTGGTCCGCTCCCGCGCAACCCGGATCTGCGCCCGCAGCCACTCGGGCCCGCCGGGCGACGTTCCGCCGATCATGCCGAGCCCTCCCGCCTCGGAAACCGCCGCCGCCAGCTCGCCGTTGGCAGTGCCGCCCATCGGTGCACTGACGATCGGGTGCTCGATCCCCAGCAGCTCACAGAACCTCGTGCGCAGCACGTGTCCCCCTTCTCAGCCCGTTTCCCTGCTGACCCGGCGGGTGCCGCCAGGCCTTGGCTGGCGCGCAATCACCGCCCGACCGTCAGCCGCCCACGTGCTCGGTTGCCTGTAGCGCAGGCCGTTCCGGGTCCGTCACGAACCGGATGGCCGGCAGCGTCAGGTCACACCGGCTGTGCGACGCGGCCACCGGATAGACCGGCCGCACGCCCTCCGCCTGCCACGCGCCGGGCACGAAGACGTCGAGTGTCGCCCGCCCACGGTCTGCACGCTGGAACGTGTATTCGGGATCCACCTGCACCAGCAAGGGCCGTTCGCCCGATTCGCGGCGCACGCGCGCCAGGTTCATGTTGGCCGCATACTGGAGGTCGCCGCCCGAGATCGGGGTGGGGTCGACCAGCCCCACCTGCAGGACCGTCTCGTCGTTCACCACCACGGAGCCGACGACGCGGTCGTGGTAGCGCCGCAGCCGCACCACTCCCGGCCGGCAGTCGAACCCCCAGCGAGCGCGCAGCAGGTCGGCCGCGGCCTGCGAGTCGCAGCGCGACGCCGCCAGGAAGCCGCGCGGCCGCACTCCCGCCCGGCAGCCGATGCGGACCTGGGCGAGGTTGAACGGCCCGACCGGGCTCTCCGGGCAACGCCAGAGCACGAACGTCACGGTGGGTGGGATCGTCGGGTGCAGCGCCTTCGGCAGCAGCTCCAGCATCACGGCGTCGTCGATCTCGAACATCGCCTGCAGCACATCGGCGCCGGGCAGCGTCAGCGGCTCGGTCGCCAGGTCCGGCATGACGGCCACGCCGTCGAGGAGCGGCCCGACATCACGCACGCCGAAGAGCGGCATCAGTGCACCCCCAGGGCCGAGCCGGCCGCCCGCGACTCCGGCTGGCGGAAGTGTGGCATGACCTCGCGGGCGAACAGCCGCAGGCTCGCCAGCACCTCCTCCTGCGGCACCGTCTCGAGGCAGTTGAGCAGGAAGTTGATCCGGTCCACTCCGACGGACTCCCACTTCTTGACAACCTCGATGACGCGATGCGGGTCACCGATGCACAGCCCCTCGGGCGCGCCGGACGCGTCGCCCGGGCCGGCGGCCTCCTGCCGGAGCTGCGGCAGCAGTCCCAACGACGGGTAGGACCGCGCGGGAAACGCCTCGCGGGCCGGCAGGAGCTGCGCGGCCATGTAGTTGAAGCTGCCGGCAAGCCTCTTGCCCGTTTCCACACCTTGGGCCAGGTCCTCGTGGCAGAAGAGGAAGTTCACCGTGGCCACCTGCTCGTTCACGAACTCGCCCGCCGGCTCGCAACCTCGGATGTGACGGCGGTACTCCGCCACCTTGCGCTCCTGCTCGCTGAAGCTGGAGAACTGCAGTCCCAGCGCGCCCAGGCCGCGTTCGGCCGCGTCCAGCTCGGTGCCCGGGCTGGTGACGGCCACCCACATCGGCGGGTGAGGCTTCTGGTATGGCTTGGGGAGCACGGCGCGCACCGGCATGGAGAAGGCCCGGCCCTCGTAGCCGAACCGCTCGCGCGTCCACATCTTCGGGATGACCCGCACGAACTCGTCCCACGTCTTCTTCGTCTCGTCCGGGTTCGCCTGGAAGCCACCCAGCTCGGTCCAGGTCGCCGACCGGCGGTGCCGAACTCCAACCGCCCGCCGGATATCAGGTCGAGCACCGCGGCGCGTTCGGCGACACGGACCGGGTGATTGAACTGCGGGACGCACACGACGATCCCGTGTCCCACGCGGATCCGCTTCGTTTGCATCGCGCATGCGGTCAGGAAGATCTCCGGCGCCGAGCAGTGGCTGTACTCCTCCAGGAAATGATGCTCCACCGCCCAGACCTGCTCGGACCCCAGCTCATCGGCCAGTCGCACCTGTTCGAGGGCGCGTTCGTAGACGGTCCGCTCGGACTCGCGGTCCCAGGGACGTGGCACGGAGAGCTCGTAGAAGACGCCGAACTTCATTGGTCCCCTCCTCGTACGCGCTTGGCGTCGTGCGGGCAGGTTACCACGACCCACCGCCCACGTCTGCCGCGATGCGCGCCCGGCCAGTGGCCGGCGAAGTTGATCGTTTCGCGTCGCTGCGCCTAGGATTGTGCATCAAAGAACAATCCGCTACGGCCGGGGCTGGAAGCAACGATGACGGACGAGATACCGGAGGTCGTGATCGAGCGGCTGCCGCTCTACGTGCGCACCCTGGAGCTCCTCGTGGGCGCGGGGCAGGAGGTGATCAGCTCTCGCGAGCTGGGCGACCTGCTGGGCGTCACCCCCGCCCAGATCCGCAAGGATCTGAGCTACTTCGGTCGCTTCGGCAAACAGGGCCGCGGCTACGCCATCGCGGCGCTCGTCGGACAGCTCCGTTCCATCCTCGGCCTCGACCGCCGCTGGCGGATGGCACTCGTGGGCGTCGGCCACCTCGGCCGCGCCATCCTCGCCTATGATGGCTTCGCCCGCCAGGGATTCGACGTGGCGCTGGCCTTCGACGCCGACCCGCGGGTCGTGGGGACCGTGATCGATGGCGTGCCGGTGCACGACATCGCCGTTCTCCCGGACGAGCTCGGGCGTAGCCCGGTCGACATCGGCATCATTGCCGTGCCCGCCCGCGCCGCGCAGGCCGTGGCCGATCGGCTGGTGGAGTGCGGCATCTTCTCGATCTTGAACTACGCGCCCGCCACGCTGCGGGTACCGGCGCCCGTGCACGTCCGCACGGTGGACCCGGTCCTGCAGCTCCAGTCGATGACCTACTACCTCAAGTCGGCGGAGGCGGACCCGGTCCCGAGCGGCGCCTAGTTGTAGCTCGCCACCAGCGACTCCGACTCCGTCGGTAGGTTGCGCTTGACCAGATCCAGGTGCTCGAGGGCCACGCCCGCGCCGATCGCCACGCACTGTAGCGGCGCGTCGGCCACGTAGCACGGCACGCCGCACTCCTGCGTGAGCAGCTCATCCAGGTGGCGCAGCAGCGCGCCACCGCCGGTGAGCACGATGCCGTGGTCCATCACGTCGCTGGCCAGCTCGGGAGGCGTGCGCTCCAGCACCGATTTCACCGCCTGCACGATCGTGGCGAGATGGTCCTGGATCGCCTGGGCGATCTCGACCGAGGTTACCGTGATCGTCTTCGGCAGGCCGGTGATCTGGTCGCGCCCACGCACGGCGCAGGCGAGCCCCTCGTCCACCGGCAACGCCGAGCCGACAGCGATCTTCACCTCTTCGGCGGTGCGGTCGCCCACGATCAGGTTGTGCCGCCGCTTGACGTAGGAGGCGATCGCATCGTCGAGCCGGTCGCCGGCCATACGCGCCGACGCGCTGACCACCACGCCGTACATCGAGATGACCGCCGCCTCGGTGCGACCGCCCCCGATATCGACCACCATGTGGCCGCGCGCCGAGCCCACCGGGATGCCCGCGCCGATCGCCGCCGCGAGCGGCTCCGGCACCAGGTGCGCGGGCTTGCGTGCGCCGGCCTGCTCGGCCGCGTCACGCACCGCCCGCTGCTCCACGCTCGTCACGCCCGCCGGGACGCAGATCATCACCTCCGGCTTGATGAGCGAGAAGCGACCCATCACCCTGCCGATGAAGTAGCGCAGCATCGCCTCGGTGATCAGGTAGTCGGCGATCACGCCGTCACGCATCGGCCGAATCACCTGGATGCCGCCCGGCGTACGACCCATCATCGAGCGCGCCTCGTTGCCAACCGCGACCACCGTGTTGTCGCGTACGGAGAGCGCGACCACCGCGGGCTCGTCGATGACGATGCCCCGGCCCCGGACATAGACCAGCACGTTCGCCGTGCCCAGGTCCACGCCCACCTTCTTCGCAAGCATCATCCTGGTTGCCTCAATCGTTCCGGACCCGGCGCACGTCGGCGCCCAGCCCCTGCAGCTTCTGCTCGAGCCGTTCGTAGCCGCGGTCGAGGTGGTAGATGTCGTGCAGCGCGGTCACACCCTGCGCGACCAGCCCGGCGAGGATGAGCGCTGCCCCGGCCCGCAGGTCGAGCGCGCGCACGGAGGCGCCCGTCAGGTGGGTTGGTCCGCGGATGATCGCCGTGCTGCCCGTGGAGACCACCTCGGCCCCGAGACTGCGCAGCTCGGAGATGTATAGCATGCGGTTGTCGAAGACGCGCTCGTGCACCAGGCTCACGCCTTCTGCCTGAGTGAGCAGCACCGCGACCTGCGCCTGCAGGTCCGTGGCCAGGCCGGGATAGGGGAGCGCTTGCACGCTGACCGCGCTCAGGCGCTCGCCGCTCGCCACCGTCACCCAATCGCCCCCCCGCTCCACGTGCGCGCCCGCCTCGCCCAGCTTGAACAGCAGCGCATCCATGTGGAGCGGCTCGACTCCCTCGACGGTGATCGGCCCGCCGCCGAGCACGCCCGCGATGGCGTACGTGCCGGCCTCGATCCGGTCCGCGATGACCTCCGCGGCGACGCCGCCCAGCTCCGACACGCCCACGATCTCGATGGTGTGCGTCCCCGCACCGCGGATTCGCGCTCCCATGGCGTTGAGCATCCCCGCCAGCGCGGCCACCTCTGGTTCGGCGGCCGCGTTGACCAGCACCGTCGTGCCGCGTGCCAGCGAGGCGGCGATCAGCAGGTTCTCCGTCCCCAGCACGCTCGGATAGTCAAGGAAGATGCGTGCGCCGCGCAGCCCGGCTGGGGCCCGTGCGATGAAGTGATCGCCCTCACGCTCCACCGCAGCGCCGAGCGCGGCAAAGCCGTGCAGGTGCACGTCGAGCGGCCGCTGGCCGACCACGTCCCCGCCCGGAGGGGCGCAGCTCGCGCGGCCAAAACGGGCGAGCATCGCGCCCATCAGCAGGAAGCTAGCCCGCAGCGCCTGCACCATCCCGGCGGGAGCGGCCATCGGCTGGGCGTCCCGCGCGTCAACGCGCAGCGTGCCCGGCTCGTCGGTCTCCACCATCGCACCCACGGCCCGCAGGATCTCGATCATCACTCGGACGTCGACGATGTCCGGTACACGCCGCAGCTCGGCCGGCCGCCCCGTCAGCAACGCTGCCGCCATCATCGGCAGCGCCGCGTTCTTCGCGCCGCTGATCGTCACGCGGCCGCGCAGCGGACGGCCGCCGTGAATCTCATAGTGGTCTAGCGGGTGGACGTCATACATGGCGGTTTGAGCATACGGGCGCAGGATCTGTGGCCGCAAACGCGATGCGTCTCACCCCAGCGCCTGCCACGCCGGCCAAACGCTCACCACCGTGATCGCCGTGATGAGCCCCAGCGAGACGACGCAGTACGGGCAGATCGCGTGCAGGACGAACAGCTCCACGTAGAGCAGCCACAACGAGAACAGGAGCGAAGTGAACGCCAGCGCGAACGTCGCGATGGCCGCCCGCGCCGCGGACGCCGGACGGCGCAGCGCCGTGAGCTGCAGGCCGATGAACACGACGTACGCCAACAGCCCGAGGACGGCCACCGGAACGCCGGCCATCGTGGCGTACCTGCTGGTGTTGACGGTCTCGCAGTCACCAACTCCACTGCAGAAGGGCGAGCTGGCCGAGTAGTGGATGTAGATCAGGTAGATGCTGTCGACCACGCCGAGGATGCCGAGCGCGACGATCCATGCCCGCGGCGCCCGCGCGATAGCGCGCAAGCGGCTCCCGCCCTGCGCGGCCGGGGCGTCGGCGCGCGCACTCATTTGCCCGCCGGCGTCCCCGTGGGCGGGGCCGCGCCGGCCACCTGGTTCACCGCCCGAACGAGCTCCTGGATCGTTGGCACACCTCGCAGCACCTGGTTGCCCACGAAGAACGTCGGCGTGGCCTGCACCCCGAGCGCCCGGGCCGCCTGATTCTCCTGCATCACCCGCGCGGTCATATCGGCGCTGTTGAAGCAGGCGTCGAACTTGGTCATGTCCAGGCCGAGGCGGCTCGCGAAGCCCCGCAGCTTCGACGGGCTGAACGTGCCGCGGTTCTCCCCGTCCTGGTTGGCGAACAGCGTGTCATGGTACTCCCAGAACTTGCCCTGCTGGTCGGCGCACAGCGCCCCGACCGCGGCGTCGAGCGACTCCTGCCCAATGAATGCATAGTCGTGGAACACGAGCTTCGCCTTCTTCGTGGCGACAAGCTGCTGTATCACCTGTGGCTGGATGTTGCGGGCGAACTCGCCGCAGTACGGGCACTGGTAGTCGGCGTACTCGTTGATCGTCACCGGCGCGTCGGGATACCCCAGCGTGGTCCCATTCCGCGGCACGTCGATCGTCGGCACCGCCGTCGTCTTGGCCGAGGAGCCGGACGAGGAGCCGCTCTGCACGACGATGAGGACCAGCGCCGCGACGAAGATCGCCGCGACGACGGAGATCCCGCCCAGGATGATGAACCTGCGCCGGGCGTCCGCGGCGCGCCGCGCCGGTGTGCTGCGTTTCTTCACTGGTCGAGCCATCGTTCAGTCCGTTCCGGTGGTCGGCGGCAAACCGCCGCCGCGCCGCCGCCGCACTCGTTCGGCCACGCGCAGGCGCAGGACGGCGCGCCGCAACGCGGCCTCTGTCGCCGCCAAGTCGACCTCGCCGCGACGCGAGGCCAGCGCCGCCTCCGCCCGGCGACGCGCCGCCGCCGCGCGCGCCACGTCGATCTCCTCGGCCCGCTCCGCCGCGTCAGCGAGCACGGTCACGCGGTCGTCCTTCACTTCCAGAAAACCGCCCGCCACGCTCAGCGACATCTCCTGTCCCGCGCGGCTGACGCGCAGCTCGCCCGGCGCCAGCGTGGTCACGAGCGCCGCGTGCATCGGCAGGATCCCGAGCTCGCCCAGCATCCCCGGTGCGAGGACCTCATCGACCCCCGTCTCCTCGAGCACCACGCGCTCTGCCGTGATGACGCGCAACTGCAGGGGCATCTACGACCTCCCCGTGTCAGGCCGGCGCGCCGGCCGCCTCGCGCTCCATCCGCTCCGCCGCCTCGACGGCCTCGTCGATGGTGCCCACCATGTAGAATGCCTGCTCCGGCAACGCGTCGTGCTGGCCCTCGAGGATCTCCTTGAAGCCGCGCACCGTTTCCCGCACCGGCACGTACTTGCCCGCCCGGCCGGTAAACTGCTCGGCCACGAAGAACGGCTGCGACAGGAAGCGCTCGATCCTGCGCGCGCGGCCCACGGTCATCCGGTCCTCCTCGCTCAGCTCGTCCACGCCCAGGATGGCGATGATGTCCTGCAGATCCTTGTAGCGCTGCAGCACCGCCTGGACGCCGCGGGCGACGTCGTAGTGCTCCTGGCCCACGACCCGCGCGTCGAGCACCCGGGAGAACGACGCCAGCGGGTCCATGGCGGGATAGATACCGCGCGCCGCGATCTCGCGCTCCAGCGCGACCACCGCGTCCAGGTGGCCGAACGTCGTCGCCACGCCGGGGTCAGTGTAGTCGTCCGCGGGCACGTAGATCGCCTGGAATGACGTGATCGACCCCTTGCGCGTGGAGGTGATCCGCTCCTCCAGCTCGCCCATCTCGGTCGCCAGCGTCGGCTGGTAGCCGACCGCGGAGGGCATGCGGCCGAGCAACGCCGACACCTCCATCCCCGCCAGCGTGTAGCGATAGATGTTGTCGATGAACATCAGCACATCGCGGCCCTCGACGTCGCGGAAGTACTCCGCCATCGCCAGGCCGGTCAGCGCGATGCGCAGGCGCACGCCGGGTGGCTCGTTCATCTGCCCGAAGACGAGCACCGTCTTGTCGATCACGCCGCTCTCGCGCATCTCATGCCAGAGGTCGTTGCCCTCGCGCGAGCGCTCGCCCACGCCCGCGAAGACCGAGAAGCCGCCGTGCGCGGTGGCGATGTTGCGGATCAGCTCCTGGATAATGACCGTCTTGCCGACGCCCGCGCCGCCGTAGAGGCCGACCTTGCCGCCGCGGGCCAGCGGCGCGATCAGGTCCACGACCTTGATCCCGGTCTCGAGCGTGCTGGCCGTCGTCTCCTGCTCCTCGAACTCCGGCGGATGGCGGTGAATCGGCCACCGATCGGTCGCCTTCACCTCGCCCAGGTTGTCGAGCGGCTCGCCCAGCACGTTGAACAGCCGGCCGAGCGTCTCCGGCCCCACCGGCACAGCGATCGGTTGCCCGGTATCCAGCGCGGGGGCGCCACGCTGCAGCCCGTCGGTCGTCGTCATGGCCAGGCAGCGCACCCAGTTGTTCCCCAAGTGCTGCTGGACCTCAGCCACCACCTTGGTGCCCTCGCCCTGCGCGGGGGCATCGATCATCACCGCGTGGAACAGCGCCGGCAACTGCTCCGGCGGGAACTCCACGTCCACCACGGTGCCGATGATCTGGACCACTCGCCCGGTTGCCATCTTTCGCTCCTCACATCCCGCGCCGCTTCCTCCGGCGCGGGTGGTACCGTTTCCCTTGCCCCCGCGGACCTAGCCGGCCTTCCGCAGCGCCACGTCGACGGCCAGTCGGTCCAGCGGAAATTCGTACAGCGTGTCAATCACCTCATCCGCCGGGAGATCAAGCCCCGTCGTATGCGGTGTACGGTAGCCGACCACGTACGTCCCCGCCGCGCGCGCTGACTGCACCCCCGGCAATGAGTCCTCCACCGCGATGCACTCCGCGGGCGGCACCCCGAGCCCGGCAGCCACCGCCAGGTAGAGGTCCGGCGCCGGCTTGGGTTTCGTCACCTCGTCCGCCGCGACCACACTGAGGAAGCGGCCGCCGATGCCCAGCGTCTCGATCGCCGCGTCGACCCACCTGCGCTTGCTGTTGGACGCGACGCCCAGCGGCACGGCCGCCTCGCGTAGCCCCGCGAGCAGCTCGGCCGCGCCGGGGTTGAGCCGCGAACGAGCGCGATACTGGCGCGTGACGGCGTCGTCGAACTGCCGGCAGTACCCGCCAGGACTGCCGACCAGGTCGAAACGGCGCACCAGGTCCTCCCAGCGGATCTCCCCGGAGCCGATGAACGGCCGGTACTCCTCGTCCGAGACAGACCGACCGTCGGCCGCCAGCACCTCGTTCAGCGCCGCGTGGTGAAACGGTTCGCTGTCCAGCAGCACCCCATCCATGTCGAAGATGACGGCGCGGAAGGCGCTCACCCCTGGCCCACTCCCGCCACGCCACCGACGATGTCGAGAAGCTGGCGCGTGATGCTGTCCTGCCGCGCCTTGTTGTACTCGAGCGTGAGCGCGTCGACCATGTCCTTGGCCGCGTCGGTCGCGTTCTTCATGGCGACCATGCGCGCCGACTGCTCGCTTGCCGCGTTCTCCAGCACGGCCTCGTAGACCTGCATCTCGACGTAGCGTGGCAGCAGCTCGGAAAGCACGGCCTCAGCGGAAGGCTCCCAAATGAAGTCCAAGTGGCCGCCCGTCACGCCGGCCGGTGGTTCGATGGGCAGCAGATGGAGCACCTCGGGGCGTTGCGTCACCGTGCTCACGAAGCGGGCGAACACCAGCACCACCCGGTCGAACCGCCCGCCGGTGAACTCGTCCATCAGCAGCCGGGTGATGGGCAGCACGTCCGCCATTTCCGGGTAGTCGCCCAGCTTGGTGAACTCGGCGATCAGCGGGTGGCCGAGCCGCACGAAGAAGTCGCGCCCCTTGCGGCCCACGGCCACGATCCCGACGTTCCCCCGGTGCTCCAGCGCGAGCTGGCCGGTGCGGCGGTTCAGGTTGGCATGGAGCGCACCGCACAGTCCGCGGTCGGGGGTGATGTGCAGGATGAGCGTACGGGGACCGGTGCGCCGCTCCAGCAGCGGGTGCAGCGCCCGTTCGTCCACGCCCTCGTCCGTGGCCCCAGCGACCACCGCCGCCACATCGGCCAGCAATGCGCGGAGCTGACCCGCGTACGGCCGAGCCGCCAGCGCCCGCCCCTGTGCCCGCCGCATCTTGCTGGCGGCGACAAGCTGCATGGCGTTGGTCGTCTTGGCCATGCTGGTGACCGCGCGGATGCGCCGCCGGATCTCTCGCTCGCTCGCCATTCCGTTGCCGCCTCCTACGTGCTGCCGCGCGCCCCGCCCGGGTGCGTCACGCTTCGGTCGACCGTCGCCCGACGGCGACGTCTACGGTCATGCGGCGACCGGACCGCCGCACCGGCCGCGGGTCCGACCGGCGTTACCGCCGCACCATGGACCGTTTCGCGGTCCCCCGGTCGGCACGCAGCGACCGGGCGGACGACCGCATCCGCTTCGCCATCCCCGTTTCTTTCATTTCAACCCTCACCCGGCCCGAAGATCGGGTGCGACGCGTCTGCCGTCACCGTCGGTGGACATGCCGGCTAGAACGGCACCGTCCGCTTGAACTCCTCGATCGCGTCCTTGAGCCGCTGTTCCGTCTCCGGCGCCAGCACCTTCTGCTCTTCGATGGCGCGCCCAATCTCCGGATGGTTGCTCTCCATGAAGCTATGAAACGCGCTCTCAAACGACCTCGCCTTCGCTGCCGGCGCGTCGTCCAGGTAGCCGTTGGTCACCGCGTAGATGATCTCGACCTGCTGGCCCACCGACATCGGCCGGTACTGCGGTTGCTTGAGGATCTCCGTGATGCGCTGGCCGCGCTCGAGCTGATGCCGCGTCGCTGCGTCGAGGTCGCTGGTGCCGAACTGCGCGAACGCCTGCAGGGAGCGGTACTGCGCGAGGTCAAGGCGCAAACGGCCTGCGACCTGCTTCATCGCCTTGGTCTGGGCGTCGCCGCCCACGCGGCTGACCGAGATGCCCACGTTCAACGCGGGCCGCTGCCCGGCGTTGAACAGGTCCGTCTCGAGAAAGATCTGCCCGTCTGTGATCGAGATCACGTTCGTGGGGATGTACGCCGAGACGTCGCCGGCCTGAGTTTCGATGATCGGCAACGCGGTGAGCGAACCCCCGCCCAGCTCCGACGAGAGGCGCGCGGCACGTTCGAGGAGGCGGCTGTGCAGGTAGAAGACGTCGCCCGGGTAGGCCTCGCGTCCCGGCGGGCGGCGCAGCAGCAGCGACATCTGGCGGTACGCCCATGCGTGCTTGGAGAGGTCATCGTAGATGATGAGCGCGTCCTTGCCCTGCTCCATGAACTCCTCGCCCATGGCGCAGCCGGCGTACGGCGCGAGGTATTGCAGGGCGGCCGAGTCGGACGCGCCGGCGGCCACCACGATCGTGTGCTCCATGGCCCCGGCTTCCTCGAGCACACCCACCACTTGCGCCACCTTCGACGCCTTCTGGCCGATGGCGACGTAGATGCAGAACAGGTCGCCGCCCTTCTGGTTGATGATCGTGTCGAGGGCGACGGCGGTCTTACCCGTGGAACGGTCGCCGATGATCAGCTCGCGCTGGCCGCGGCCGATGGGGATCATGGCGTCGATCGCCTTGACGCCGGTCTGGACGGGGACGTTCACCTTGTAGCGGGTGACCACGTTCGGCGCGATTCGCTCGACCGGGCGCGTCCGCGCGTGGGCGATGGGCCCCTTGCCGTCGATTGGGTCGCCGAGCGAGTTCACCACCCGACCCATCAGCCCGTCGCCGACCGGAACCTCGACCACGCGACCGGTGGCCCGTACCTCGTCGCCCTCCTTGATGTCGGAGTAATCGCCGAGCACGACTGCGCTGACCGTCTCCTCTTCCAGGTTCAGCGCGATACCTCGCGCACCGTTCTGGAACTCGATCAGCTCGCTGTTGAGGCAGCCGGACAGCCCGTAGATGCGGGCGATGCCGTCGCTGGCCTGGATCACCGTGCCGACGTCCACCTCCTGCGCGCTGACGCCGAACTCCTGGATCTGCCGCTTGATGATCGACGTGATCTCTTCCGGTCGAACCGCCATGCCGTCCTCCGCCCGCCTCAGGCCTGCCGCGCCACCGGCGTCGCCTCGACCATCGGCAGGTGCTCCGCAATATGCACATAGGTGCTGTTCGCCAGCCACCGCGCCGGCGGCACCGCCAGCCCGCTTCCAGCGTAAGCCTCATCACTCAGCTCGGTCACCGCCTCCAGCAGCCGCCCGAGCGCGTCATCGTACTCGAACAAGACGTCACCCCACGCCAGCCCTGCCCGCTCCGCTCGCCAGCGCGCGTTGAGCCGTTCCACGTCCGTTTCCTCGTAGAAACGGACCTCGGCGCCACGCCCGGCGGCCAGCAAGCTCAGCCGGCGAATGCTTTCCTCGAGCCAGGCGGTAAGATGCGCCACCACGTCCTTGACCCGCCAGCCGTCACCAGCCTGGGTGTCCGCCGCCTCCGCATCGATCCCGTCGAGCAGGCGCGCGAGCCGCTCGTCCGCGTCCCGCGTCCGCGCCACCAGCTCGTCACGGGAAGGCAGTGCGGCGTCGGTCATGCCGCCTCGCCGGCCAGCGACCGCTTGAGCGCGAGGAGACGCGACCGCACCGAGCCGTCGACCAGCCGATCGCCGATGCGGACCACCAATCCGCCCAAGATCTCTGAGTCCACGCCGAGCTCCAGCCGCACGCGCTTGCCGGTCAGCGCTTCCAGACGCCGGCGGAGCGCGTCCTGCTCGTCATCGCCCAGCGCGACCGCGGTCGTCACCCGCGCCGTGACCACGCCACGCGCCTGGTCGACGAGGTCGCGGAAACATGCCAGCAGCGACGGGGCGCTCTCCAGCCGCCCTTTCTCCACCAGCAGCCGCGCCAGGTTCCGCGCGCCGGGCTGGGCATCCGCCAGGGCGGCGTCGATGATCTGATGCTTTCCCTCTTCGGGGACGCGATCGCTGCTGAGCGCGTCGCGCGCCTCCGGATCAGCGAAGAGCAGCTCGATCTGCCGCAGGTCGTGCGCCCACGCGTCCTCCGAGCGAGATTCCCGGGCGAGCTCGAAGACCGCCTGTGCGTACCGCCGTGCCGCGCGCAGGTCACTTCCAGCCACGCGACCGCCTCCTAGTTGCTGCTGTCGAATCGCGCCTCAGCGAGCGTCTCCTCGATGATCTGCCGGTGCGTCTGCGGGTCGAGCTCCTTGCGCACGATCTTGCTCGCCGCCTGCACGGCGATGTCCGCGAACTCGCCACGCAACTGCGCGATCGCGCCGTCGCGCTCGAGCCGGATCTCCGTCCGCGCCCGTTCCAGGAGGGCCTCTGCGTCACGCCCGGCCTGCGCCCGTCCCTCGTCCTGGATGCGCTGGGCTATCTGTTGTGCCTGGGCGACCAGCGCCTGGCCGTCCTGGCGCGCCTGGTCGAGCCGTGCCTGGATATCGGCCTCGGACTGCCGGGCCTCCTCCTTGACGCGCTCGGCCGCTGCCAGGCTCTCCTCGATGCGCCGGCTGCGCTCCTCGAGCCCGCGCCCGATGCGCGGCCAAGCGACGAGGTACATCACCAGCACCACCACCCCGAAGTTGACGAACTGCGACACCAGGCTGGGGATGTTGATGCCCAGTGCGTTGAACGCCTGTCCCACGTGCCGTGTCCTTCTCCGCGACTCCGCCCGCGGCCCGCCTACACGAACTTGATGATGATCGCCACCAGCAGCGAGTAGATCGCGATCGCCTCGGCGAACGCGACGCCCAGGATCATGTTCGTCTGGATGCCGGGGCGCGCCTCCGGATTGCGGCCCAGCGCGTCCATCGCCTTGCCGACCATCATGCCGATCGCCAGGCCGGGACCGATGCTCCCGATCGCGATCGGTATCGCGGTGGCCAGCGACTTGAGGCCGGCGTCCGTAATCGCCAGGAAGACCGTCAACAGGTTCATTGTGCCTCCTTGTGCTCGTCGCGCTCGCGGGTCTGCTTTCCCGCCGCGGTTTCCACCAGCTCCATGGGGTCAGGCGTGCGTGCCGTGCGCCGCCGCTTCAGCCTCGCCGTGCCCCTCCTCCGCGTGACTCTCCACGGCCATCACCGCGAAGACCAGCGTCAACAGCGCGAAGACGGCGGCCTGGATGAAGCCCACGAACAGCTCCAGCCCGTAAAACACCGTCGGCGCCAGGAATGGGACGAGGAAGGTCATGAACAGCAGCAGCACCTCGCCAGCGAAGATGTTGCCGAAGAGTCGGAAGGTGAAGCTGACGATGCGGATGAGCTCGCTGAGGAACTCGAGCACCCCGACGAAGAGGTCGATGACCCGGAAGTGCAGCAGCGCGCTCGGGTTGAAGAACTTCTTCAGATACCCGAGCCCCAGGGTGCTCAACCCCCAGTACTCGACGAAGATGAAGGACCAGAACGCGATCGCCAGTGGCATGTTCACGTCGCTGTTCGTGCTGCGGAACAGCGGGATGAGCGTCGCCGGAACCTTGCTCGGGTCACCGTGGGTCTTTTCCTCGACGGCCGCGGCGATCTGCTCCAGCGCCTGCTCGTTCGTGAGCCCCGCGGGCAGCTCCACGATGACGTGCGGCGGCTTCGAGCCGATGGTGGCCAGCGACGAGCGGTCGACGATGACCGCGTCGAACTTGCCGAGCGTGTAGGGCGCGTTCGGGTCCGCCTCGAGCTTCTCCTTCACCTCGACGTACTTGTTCTCGGTGACACCGATAGCGTTGTAGATCGGCAGCAGGCCGAGCCAGTTCGAGATGAGGATGAAGAGAAAGATGGAGGCGATCGCGGGGAAGAAGCGACGGCCGTTCTTGCCGGCGACGTCCTCCACGATCCCCAGCATCCACTCGAAGACCGCCTCGACGAAGTTCTGCGCGCCGCGCGGCACCAGCGCGGTACGCCGCGCGCCGAGCCACATGAAGAGGCAGGTGATGAGCGCGCTGAACAGGCCGGTCAGCATCCCGTTGGTGATGTTGATCGGGCCGAAGTGCCAGAGCTTCTCGGCGGAAACGATGATCTCGGGCTGGAAGCCCTTGAAGAAAAAGAACCCGACCGCCAGGGCGATCAGCAGGCCGACGGTGATGACGAGCGCCTTGAGCCCTCGCACTACTGCCCCCGGTTACCGTTTTGACCGGTCGTGGACAGGAACTGCAAGAGCATGCGAATGCTGCCGTATAGCCCTACGGCCAGCCCCAGGCACAGCCCGAGCAGCGTGAACAGAGGCGCACGTCCCGCCTGGCCATCCAGCCAGTTACCGGCGAACACCCCGATGGCGATGCACGTGGCAAAGTACCATCCGATCCCGAGGAACCAGAGCGACGGCACCCACCAGCGCACCCGCCACCCCCTGTCCGGCGGGTCAAGCCTCGCGAAACGTATCACAAGGGGATCAGTGGATCAAGGACGGGAAAGCTCGCCTCAAATGGTCATCAAGCGCAGGCCATAACCCGCTCTTTCAGCCCTTCCGCTTGTCGAAGTCGTCCAGGTCCAGGCCCTCGATGAACTCGCGAAAGGCGGACATGCGCTCCAGCTCTTCCGCCTTCGTTTTCGAGCTCCCCTCGAGCGGCTCCGGCGTTTCCGCCTCCGTCGTCTCCGCCAGCTCGCCCGACTCCTGGTCCAGCAGCACGCCGGCCTTCTCGAGGACGGACTCCTCCGCGTAGACCGGCACCTTGGCGCGCACCGCCAGCGCGATCGCGTCGCTTGGGCGCGCGTCGATCTCGAGCTGGCGACCGTCCAGCGCCAGCATGATCCGCGCGTAGAACGTGTCATTCGCCAGATCGTTGACCACGACCGAGGCGATCCCGGCGCCGAGCGCCTCGATGACATTGCGCAGCAGATCGTGCGTCAGCGGCCGCGCCACCGCCACGTCCTGAAGTCGCACGGCGATCGCGTCGGCCTCCGCCGGCCCGATCCAGATCGGGAGGTAGCGATCTCCGTCCTTCTCCTTGAGGATGACCACGCGCTGGTAATTCATCAGGCTGACGCGGATGCTCTCGATCGTCATCTCAATCATGCAGCACCTCCGCTGCGCCGGCCCTCACTGCGGCACTGTGATCGTAGGTCTGGCCAAAACGGGGTGTCAACCAGAATCGACGGTGGCCGTCACTCCCGCCCGAGAAACGGATCGGGCAGGTCCGGACCGCGCGCCAGGAACTCCTTGATGCGTCGCTCGGCCACCGCGCGCTCCAGCCGCACGCGCCGTCCGCACGTCTGGCACTTGAAGCCGATGTCGGCGCCAAGCCGCTCGATCATCCACGTATCGCCGCCGCACGGATGCGGCTTGCGCAGCCGCACCATGTCGCCCAGCCGCAGCTCCAGCACGGGGCCGCTCACGTCGCCGGCTCCACCGAGGCGTGGAAGCGGTGCGCCGCCTCCTCCGCCCGCGCGTGCAGCGGGCCCTCGCCGGCCGGCGAGAAGATCCCGCGTGACACGTTCACCAAGTACGGCGCGCCGCCGCGGCCCGCCGCGGCGACGGCGGCGCGCGCGTCGCCGCCTTGCGACCCCACGCCCGGCACCAGGATCGGCAGCTCCGCCGCGACTTCCCGCACCCGCGCCAACTGCTCCGGCGCCGTCGCGCCGACCACGAGGCCCGCGTCCTCGCAACGCTCCATCCCGGCCACCAGCCGCGCGATCCGCAGGTACACCGGCTCCTGGCCGTCCGCGCCCACCACCTCCACATCCTGCAAGAGCGCGGCGCCTGGGTTCGACGTGCGGCTGAGCACGAACGCACCGCGTCCCCGGTGCTGAAGGAAGGCCTCCACCCCATCGAGGCCCGGGTACGGGTTCACGGTCGCCGCGTCGAACCCCCAGACGGCGAACAACGCCTCAGCATAGCGCTCCGCGGTGTGCGGGACGTCCCCCCGCTTTGCGTCGGCGATGCGCAGCATCCCGTCCGGCACCAGCGCCAGGGCGCGATCGAGCGCGCGCCACCCGTCCCGGCCGAGCGCCTCGAAAAACGCCAGGTTCAGCTTGACGGCGACCGCGTATGGCGCGGCCGCGTCCAGCACGATGCGCACTTGCTCCTCGAGCGGCAACTCCAGTTGCGCCGGGTGCGGGTCGATGCCCACACACAGGTGCGAGGCGCGCGCCGCGCAGGCGCTCACCAGCCGCGTCCGGAAGCTCACACACGCACCTCTGCGTACTCGGCGCCAAGGGACGGCAGCCCGCCCGCGCGCTCCAGCGCCTCCACCGTGCGGCGCAGATCGCCGACGCTGCCCGTGGTGAGGAGGCGCACCGCGCTCGGCCCGCCGGGCGGCGCGGCCAGCCGGTGCTCCGCCACCACGTGCGCCAACTGCCGCGCCACCGCGTCGGCCGTGTCCAGTATGGCAACGTCGTCGCCAAGAAGCTCCTGCGCCCGGCGGCGCACGAAACCATAGTGGGTGCAGCCGAGCACCACCACATCCGCCCCGGACCGGCGCACGTCGCCGCAGTAGCCGGCGAGCAGATCCTCCGTCTCGGCCGCCCATGGGCCGCCGCGTTCGATCGCGGATGCCAGGCCGTTCGCCGCCAGCTCGAGCACGCGCACGCCGTTCGCGAACTCGCGCCGGACGGCGTGGAACAGCGCGCCTCCCAGTGTGCCCTCGGTCGCCAGGACGGCCACCACGCCGCTGTGCGTCTGCAACGCGGCAGGCTTCACCGCGGGCACCAGCCCGACGAACGGCACGTCGAACGTGCGCCGCAGGTGGGCGAGCGCATGCGCCGAGGCCGTGTTGCACGCCACCACGATGACCTTCGCGCCTTCCTCGAGCAAAACGCGCGCCGCGCGCTCCGAGAGCACCCGCACCGCGGCCGCCGACCGCGGGCCGTAGGGGAAGCTCGCCTGGTCAGCGAGGTAGACGAACGACTCGCCGGGAAGCGCGGAACGCGCCGCTGCCAGCACCGACAGCCCGCCGATGCCGGAGTCGAACATGCCGATGGGGCCGGGGTGGCTCACGGGCCGCGCGTGACTCCTCCTGCACTACGGTACACCTGTGGCCAGGCGCGCAGCTCCTCGACGACCGCGTACAGGCGGTCGATGCGGTTCACTTCGTCAACGCAGCACCGGATCCCGATAGCGCCGTGTCGAGGTTGCCCGCGGTCGAGTGGCGGCGGACAGCCACGGCGCCCCTTGCGCCGGGGCATGATGCCAGGTCGAGGACGCGCGGGGGAGCTGGGGCGAGACGGTGCAGGTGGACATCAACTACAGGCGGGGCGCGCCGCCCCCTCCCTCAGCTCAGGAGTCCACACTCATCTTGAAGTTGCTCAACCGTCCGCCGCGTACGCTGTATGCGATGCGTTGCACCGTCTTCTTCACGCCTCCGCGCCGCTACCCCGTCACGCCCGCCGCGGTGGCCGTCGTCGACGCGCTTCGGGCCACCACCAGCATCGTCGCCGCCTTCGAGCGCCATGCAGCCGCCGTGGTGGCCGTCGATGGCATCCGCCGAGCGGTCCGGCTGCGCGCGTCCCATCGCGATGCCGATGCGGTCCTCTGCGGCGAGCGCGGCGGGCTGCCGCCGCCCGGCTTCGACCTCGGCAACAGCCCGGCCGAGCTGCTGGCGCACGACTGGCACGGGCGGATGCTGCTCCTCGCCACCACGAATGGCACGCGTGCCCTCGTCGGCGCTCCCGCGGGCGTTCCCGTCGCGGCGGCGGCGCTGCGCAACCGCGCTGCCGTCGCGCGCTGGCTCGCTGTAGGCGGCAGCGAGGACGACGCGCTCGTCGCCGTCACCTGCGCGGGCGAGGCGCACGGGCACGTCATAGCACTGGAAGACGTGGTCGTCGCCGGGGCCATCGTCGATGCGCTCGTTGCGTCCGGCGCGCGGCCGGACGACGCGGCGCGGCTGGCGCTCGCGGCCTGGCGACGGGGGCCGTCACCGAACGAGCTGCTGCTGGCCGCCGACCACGCCGCGGCGCTCGTGAAGCTCGGCCTGGAGCACGACATCGAGGCGGCGGCAAAGGTCGATGTCACCGACCTCGTCCCGCGCGTGGTCGCGCGTCCCGACGATCACTGCGCCCGGTTGGAAATCGGCGAGCGCGAGCGTTCGAGCAGCCCGCGGAGCCGGTAGCGCTCCGCCTTCCCGGGCTCGCGCCCGCCGTAGCGCGCGGCGACGTACGCCTCGGTCACGGGACCGGCCGGCTCGCCGACACGCGCCTCGAGCGCCGGGCGAAACTCCCACGGCGTGGCCTGTGTCGGGCGTGGCACGCCTCGTTCCGCCGCGCGCGCCAGGAGCTCCGCGTACATCCGCCGAACTTCCCGAACGCCGGCCGGTGGCTCAGGCTCACCCAGCGCCCGCCGCGGCCGCACCCGCCGAACGACCGCCGCCAGCAACGCGCCCAGGTCGCCCAGCAACGACCCCTCGCCTTCCAGTGCCTCGCGCTCCTCGGGCAGCTCTGCCGAGACCCGCCGCGCCACCAGGCGGTACAGCACCACTCCCACTGCCACGACCAGCAACGCGGCCACCAGCCCCACCACCACGACCGCGAGCACCTGCAACGGCAGCCCGACCGCGCCGCCCGACGGCGTGTGGACGACTGGGCCTCCGGCAGCCGGTGTCGGCGCCGGCGGAGGACTGCCCGGCGAACCAACGAGTAGCCGTAAGATCCCGACCAGCGCCAGCACGACCGGCGTCAGCAGCACGCCGACCGTCACGCCCACGGCGAGCGCTGTGCCATAAAGCGCCGCGCGCGTCCAGGTGGCGAGCGTCTCCCCCGAAACGCTCTGCGAAGCGAGCGCGGCCGCCCCCAGGGCGGCCGACACCGCGGCCAGCACCACGAACCAGCGCAGCGGCAGGCCGGTCGCCAGCGACTCGGCCAGGTGTGCGACGGCGACCGCGAACAGGCCCAGGCAGGTGTAGGGCACCGCCACCGCCTCGATCGTCCGCCGCGCGGCCGTCGCCTCGCCGACGAGCAGGCTGAACGCCACCACGCCGAACCCGGCTACGAACTCGCCGCGCAGCTCGACCTCAGCGCTCCGGCCGGTGGCCCGGCGAGCCGCGTACAGCCACAGGCCAGCGGCCGGAATCGCCTGCCCGAGGTGCCCGTCCGCGGCGCCAAGGGTCCGCGCCGGGTGCGCGGCCAGGTCGCGCAGCCATCCCAGATCCCACGGCGCCAGGTCCGGCCGCAACGCAAGGCGCAGGGCGATGATCAGCGCGACCGCGCTCACCACCGCGATGCGGAGGCGCGCCCGCTTCTCGTCGGTCTCCATCACGTTGAACCAACGAACCACCACCGTCGGGACGAAGGCGGCCGCCAGGTAGAGCGCAAGGCTCGCTGCTCGACCTCCGCTTCCCGCCGCCAGGAGCGATCCCAGGGCGAAGCCCGCCAACGCCAGCGCCGCCAGCCCCGCGGCATCGGCGACGCGCAGCTCCCACCTCCTCACGTGGCCGCCTGCGCCGGGCGGCGCCACGCCGATGGCAATGGCGCGTGCGTGACTCCGACTCCAGGAAGGCCCACGACCGGCGCGTCCTCTTCACGACCGCCCCACACCAGCGCCACCGGGTGGCCGTGGCGCTTGACCGCGAGCAGCGGCGCGGCCAGGTCGGCATTCGGGTTCGCGCTCACGCAGACGACCGTGGCGCCGAGCGGGAATGAGCGCGTCCGTATCGTGAGCAGG
>JAJYLG010000160.1 GCA_021787985.1 Chloroflexota bacterium | reverse complement strand
AACCGCATTTGCCTCACAAGCGGGAAGCACGTCCTCAGGCGCCCGCGGATCGGTACAAGGGAAAGGCTTGCAGTCCGGCGAAGCCCCGACACGACGCGGATCTACTTCACGTGCGTTGCATGGCGGTCGGTGGATCCGCGGCATCGTCGATGGCGCGCCCTCCACTGCGCTATGAAGCGCGCTCGACGGAGAGCGGGAACGGGATTGATCGGAAGTGGCCAGAGCACGGCGAGCGCCACGAGGAGCGCCTTGACGCGACGCAGGACTTTCCTCCGCCACCGCATCAGACGTTCCCTGGCACCGCAGTCGCCGCCTCCAGTTCGCGAGTCTCGGCGCGGTCCCGGTGCCTGGATGTGGGTCCCCTGACAGCGCCCCACGCGTGCGCCATCAGTCTCAGTTGCGGGGTCCATGACACAAGTGCCGAACCACCCGAAGGCAAGACGGCCCTCAGGAGCGCTGGGAGCAGCCCGGGCTGGCCCGGCGCGGCGGGTTAGGCCGTCATGCGCCGAGTTCCTCGCTGGCGGCCGGGAGGAGGTAGAGCGCCATGACCAGCGGCGTCCGGGCGCGCACGCTGTGCGCCAGACCGGCCGGCATACGCAACCAGGTGCCGGGTCTTGCCTCGTGCGCTTCCCCGCCCGCGGTGAGATCGGCCTCGCCGGATAGGACGTGGATGATCGCCGGTCGTGCGGACGTGTGCTCGGACAGCGCCTCGCCGGGGGCGAACCCGAAGAGGATGAGTTCGACGCCAGCATCGTCGGAGAGGGTCTGGCTGTGGATGCCGCGCTTCGGTACGATGGCTTCGGCCAGCAGATCCGGGTAGAACGTGTGGGGCTGGATGCTCATGGACGCCACGATACCGTTCGTGCGGCCATCCAGATGACCGCGCGCCCGGCCGGCACGGTCGCCATCCGGTCCGATGGCCGTGGCCGTGCGCCTGCGCTACCCCCTCGAGGAGCGCCTCGGCCTGGACGCGGTGGATGCCGCTCTCCACGAGGGCGGCTCGCACGACACCCGCCGCCCAGGCAAGGTGGCGGTCGCCGGCCCGAAGGCAGGCAGCTCGAGCAAACCAGACTGGTCAAGCCTATCCGCACTATCGGTGGATGGTGCGGGGCGAGACGTGCGGGTGCCGGCCACTGCGGCCGTTCGGCGCCTAGCGATGGAGGTGCAGCGCCACCTCCCGGGCCTGCCCTTCGAGGCCGTCGTCGAGCGGCGGGAACGGGACCTCGCCGTAGCGACGCTGGAGCGCGAGCCGGATCAGGTGGTCGGCGAGCGCCGGGTTCTTGGGCAGGAGGGGCCCGTGCAGGTAGGTGCCGTAGGCGTGCCGGACGATGGCCCCTTCGGTGTGATCCTTGCCGTTGTTGCCCGCCCCCACGACGACGCGCCCGAGCGGTCGCGCCCCCGCACCCAGATAGGTGCGCCCGCCGTGGTTCTCGAACCCGACGAGCGTCGTCCCCTCCCACTCCACCACCACGTTGCCGACCATCCGCCCACGCCCGGCGCTCGTGATGTCCCGGATGGTGACCTTCTCCTCGGCCGCCCAGTGGATCGTCTCGGCATCGAAGATCCCGAGGCCCTCGAGGTCGTCGCCGCGGAAGGGACGGTAGCGCCGGCCCCACATCTGGTAGCCGGCGCAGATCAGGAGGGCGACGCTCCCTGCGTCAATGGCCTCGCGGATGGCGTCGCCCTTCGCCATCACCAAGTCCCGGGCGATCAGGCGCTGCTGCGAGTCGGCGCCTCCGCCCATGAAGAAGAAATCGACCGCGGACGCTTCGATCGCCGTGCCGACCTCCAGCGGCAGGATCTCGACGTCGATGCCCCGCCAGTGGCAGCGCTGCTGCAGACAGCGCACGTTGCCCCAGTCGCCGTACTGGCTCAAGACGCTCGGGTAGAGGTAGCCGATCGTCAGCGTCACCACGCCCGCGGCGGAGGCGTGCGGCGCGCTCATGCCTGCCAGAAGGGCGCGAGGTGCCCGCGCCGCACGAACCTCTCCCGCAGCGCCCACATCGCCGTGTACGTCGCGATGATGGTGAGCTCCTCGCCGGGCGGGGTGCGGCGCAGGCCCTCATCGACGGCATCCGCCAGGACGGGCATCGTTGAGAGCGCCGGGCGGCCATCCGGCGGGCCCTCCAGGACCCCCGCGTACTTGAGCCGGAGCGCCAGATCGGCGGCGCGGTGGCCCGAGGCGATCACCCACGCCAACCGGCCGCAGAGCTGCTCGATGGCGACGTCCCAGATCCACGAGACGTCCCGGCTGTCCTGGCCGTTGTCGTTGAGCGCGAGCACCAGCCGCAGCGTGCTGCGGTTGCGGAGCAGGATCTCCGTGACCTGGTCGAAGCTGCTGGGGTTCTTCACCAGCGCGAGCAGCACCCGGCGGCCGTCGAGCTCGAACCGCTCCAGCCGACCGAAGGCACCCGGCACGTCCCCCACCGCGGCCTTCACGGCGTCGGGCCGGACCCCCAGGCTGTACGCGGTCGCCGCCGCCGCGATCGCGTTGTACGCGTTGAAGAGGCCGGGCAGCGGCACCTCGAGGGTCTGCGGTCCCCACGGCGTCTGCAGCTTGATGGTGGAGCCCTCGAGCCCCCCGATCTCGACGTCCCACGCCGAGAGACGGGGCGTGGGCCGATGCCAGCCGCACGCGGCGCAGGCGTAGTGCCCCAGATGCGCGTAGAACGAGCGGCTGTATTGCAGGTCGCTCGCGCAGCGCGGGCAGCGGCGCGAGTCGGCGCTGTGCTGCAGCTGCGAGCGTCCCCAGCGGCCGTCCTCGAGGCCATAGTAAAGCACCGGGTTCGAGACGGACTCCCCGAGATAGGCCACCAGCGGATCGTCGGCGTTCAGGATCAGCGTCGTGGCGGCCGGGAGTCGCTGGAAGGCCGTCGCCCACAACGAGGCCACGAAATCGACCTCGAAGTAGCGGTCGAGCTGGTCGCGGAAGAGGTTCGTGATGAGGAGCATGCGGGGCGACAGCGCGTCGATCACCGCGGGCAGGTGGCCCTCGTCGACCTCGAAGACCCCGATGAGCTGGTCGCTCGCCGGCAGCCGGCCCCGCCAGCTGGCCGCGGCCACCAGCGTGGTGGTGATGCCGCGCAGCATGTTCGACCCCTCACGGTTCGTGAGGGGGATGAGCCCGGCGCCCCTGAGAGCCGCCACGATCATCCGCGTGCTGGTGGTCTTGCCGTTCGTGCCGGTGATGAGGAGCGAGCCGTTGCGGATGCCCTGCGCCAGCTCGCCGGCGAGGCGGGGGTGGATGCGCTCGGCGATGAGCCCGGGGAGCGACGTGCCCCCACGGCCAGATCGGCGTAGCAGCCAGCGCGTCCCCTTGCCGGCCTCGAGGGCGACCAGCCCGGCGGCGGTGGGCGACACGGCCCCACAGCTCCGGATCAGGCGCGCTTCTGCGCGAGGAGCGAGATCCAGTACGGGCGCACGATCATCTCGAGGACTCCGCACTGCTGGGCGAAGGGGAGCCGCTTGACGCGCCGGACGAACCCCGGGCTGGCCGAGTGCTCGGCCACCTCGAGCGGGATCTCCTGGTCGTAGTAGTCGGTGAGGCGGAGCACCGCCAGGCCATTCCCCTCGAGCCACGCCACGACGTCGGCCAGCTTCAGGTGGTTCTCCCAGACGTGGAGGAACTCGTCCACCACCCAGTCGTCGTCGTGGAGATCCACCGGCGGGGCCGTGTAGTAGTTCTTGAAGTTGCGGTCTCCAGTGGCCCATTCGCGCACGATCGCGATCCGGTGGTCGAAGTCGAGCGGATCGCAGTCCGGGGCCAGGGTCCGGAGCATCTCCTGCTGC
>JAJYLG010000159.1 GCA_021787985.1 Chloroflexota bacterium | reverse complement strand
GTCCGGCCAGACGATCCGCCAGATATCGTCGGCGACGCGTCGGCGCTGCGGGCGCTCACCGGTTGGACGCCCCTGGTTCCATGGCCCCAGACGTTGGCAGAGGTGCTTGCGGAGGCGGCTGGCCGGGGCTGAACGAGAACTCGGCGCTGCGGCCCGATCCCGCTGCTGCACGAGCGCAGAACGAGTAGACGGGCGCCTCCGATCGCTGGGCTGGTCCGACGGCGTCGTATCTGCGACGCGGGACTGGTGGCCACCAGCTCGGTCGCCTTCGCGAAGGCGGTGCGGACCGGCGCGCGGGACGTGCACGTCGCCTACATCCACACGCCGATGCGCTACGCGTGGGACCTGGACGCCTACCTGGGCGGGTCGAGCTTCCCGGCGCCGTCGCGCCTGGCCGCCCGCACCATCCGTCCGGCGCTCCAATTGTGGGACCGCGAGACTGCCCGGCGGCCCGACGTGCTGGTGGCCAACTCCGCGACGGTCCGCGAGCGGATCCGCCGGCTCTGGGGTCGCGACGCGGAGGTCATCCACCCGCCGGTGGACGTCGACGAGATCGCGCTCTCCGACGCCGACGACGGGTACCTGCTGGTGCTGGCGCGCCTGCTGCGCTACCGGCGTATCGATCTTGCGGTAGAGGCGTGCACGCGGTTGGGACGTCGGCTCGTGGTGGTCGGCGACGGGCCGGAGCTGGCCGGCCTCCGCCGGCTGGCGGGCCCCACGGTCGAGTTCCGGGGGTTCGTCTCGCGCGCCGAGACGGTCGACCTGCTGCGCCGCTGTCACGCGTACCTGGTGCCGGGTGTCGAGGACTTCGGGATCGCGCCGGTCGAGGCGATGGCCGCCGGCAAGCCCGTGATCGCGTTCCGCGCTGGTGGCGCCACCGAGACCGTGATGGACGGTGTCAGTGGCGTGTTCTTCGATACGCAGACACCGTCCGCGCTCGCCGAGGCGATCGAGCGCCTTGACGGCCTCTCGTTCGACCGCGCCCCCATCCGCGCTCAGGCCGAGCGCTTCTCGCGCGCCGCGTTCCGGCGGAAGTTTGTGGAACTGCTCGAGGGGCTGGGGGTCGACCGGGGGCTGTACGCGGGGGACTAGCAGAGGCTGCCGGCGCACGACGAGGTCGGACCTGCGATGTCCTTGGCCGCCCGCGCTGGCTTTCAAGGCAACTGCAACGTGCAGCGGCGTGACTCCATCGCACTGCAAGCCGGTGAGCTGCAAGGTCCCCTCATACGGGCCGCTCGGACACGCCGCTCCGGTGCCGGCCGCCGTTCGCGCGGCCAGCCAGTGGCGAGACCTGCCCGTGGCGTGAGCGGAGGAAGATCGTCGATGCGACGGATCTCAGCTTTCATCCTCGCGAGCATGCTGGCCGCGGTCGTGGCCGCTCCAGCCATGGCCGCACCGGCAACCGGAATCACGGCAACCCCGGCGGCGAGCGTCACGTGGGCAGGCACGTATACGGCCACGTTCGTTCGCTCGGCGAGCGGGATCATCAACGAGACGCACCGGACCAATTCAGCAGGCGCCCAGAACAACTGGACGAACGCGGATGTATACCTGCAGTTCCGGCCGCTCACCGGGCCGGATGGAACCGGTAGCCCGACTCCCAACCCGAACTGCAATCCGATTGGCCTGGTGACCGCTCCGTTCACCTACGTGAACAGCGATCCGGCCATCGCCGGCACACCCACGTCCGGCTACTTCATCGGCAGCAACCCGTACAACGTGTGCGTCTACCTGGTGAACCCGATGGTAGCGTCTGGGACCGTGGACTCGGCCGTGCAAGCAGGGACGACGGCGCTGCTGCCGAGCGGACTGAACGGTCAGTTCCGCATCGAGGTGAGCGGCGAGTGGCTGAACACCCCGCACGGACTGGTGGACGCCCAGTACAACAACGGCGACAACGGCACCGCTGAACCGTGGCCGCTGGTCCAGGAAGGGTGGCCGAGCCTCGGAGCCTGCTGGGGCCGCCTGTTCGTCAACGGCGCGTGCGTCGACTGGGGCGCCTTCAACCCCGCCCACGCGTACAGCTACACGCTGTCGGCGAGCGGAAGCATCACCCTGAACGTCAACGACACCTACTACCCCGACAACGTGGGGTCGCTGAGCTTCACGATCACGTACCTCGGGCTGTAGCACTCGTCGCAGTTGCGGCACAACAGGAGGCCCGCAGCCCCACAGAGCGGCGGGCCTCCTTCCGAGCGGCACGCAGGATCGGGGCGCGGCGGCCGAGTGGGCCATCCGCCGATGCCCGCTACTGCGCGTCTGCGACAGGGCCACGTGGCACGTCAAGCCTTCAACGACGAGTCGGGACGCATCGCTCCCTGGCAGATGCGGCGCGCGGATTGCTGCGGCACCCCATCGACCGGCCGGTCTAGCTCGGTCGCAAGCGCCGCACGCGGATCTCATGTCCCGGCCAGCGCACCCACGCCGCGTAGCCCATCACGACGAGCGGCGTCATCAGCGGCATCGGCAGTGCCAGTGCGGCGGCGAGGATCGGGTAGCCGGAGACTGCGGGCAGCGCCATGGCCACGTAGTAGAACTCGGTGGCCGGCCAGACCGCCGGGATGGCGAACCACTCCGCGCCGCGGTCGCGCAACACCCACAGCGCGAGCAGCGTGGGCGGGATCAGGATCGGGAACCGCCAGGCACTCCCGTTCCAGCTCGTTGCCGCGAGGTTGGCCACCCCCAGCCCGTCGTGCAGGTACAGCTGCCAGGGCAGCAGCGGGAGCGTGACGAGGAGCAGGGCCGCCGCAATCAATCCTTCTCGCCAGCGCCTCATCAGGGCGACGCCGGTGTAGAGCTTCAGACCTGCCGCGAGCGTGGCCGCGATCGGCCCGCCCAGCACGAGCAGCGCGAGGGCAATCGTCTGCGGGTTGCCGTTCCAGATCGAGTGTGCCAGTGGCGGGAAGCCCAGCCACCACCACGGAAGGCCGAGCCGTCGCACGAGCCACGCGGATGCCGCGAGGCCGGCCGCCATCCAGAGGGCAGCCGATGCCCATGCCGGCAGCACGCTGGTGGGTGCGTAGAAAAGGAGTGTGTGCGGCCCCGCGGAGTAGGCGATCCCGTGCTCGGTGACCTTCCACGGATCGCCCCCGCTGAGCCACGCGTCCGCGGCGCGCTGGTAGTGACGCGCGTCGATGGCGAGAACGGATGGGTTGACGATCCAGAGCAGGTCGATCACGGCGAACCAGGCCGGCAGGCCGATCCTGCCGGCCGCCAGGCGTACTCCTCGTGTCGCATCCAGCACGCGGTCGAGCGGCCCCGCCCGCACGACCGCACCAGGGGACGACACTGCGCGTGCCGCGGTGTCAGCCGTGTCGGTTTCGCCCACGCTACGGAGTTGGCTGCTGCACTGTCACGCTGCCAGCCTGACGAAGGTGCGACGGCGCGTCAACGGCGCCATCCGCTGCCCGCGTGGTCCTTCGGTACCATTGGCGATCAGGACGGGACAGGGTAAGGTCGCGCGACCGGATGGTGCGGGGACCAGCCGCGTGCGAGCAGGAGGGATGGTTGTGGCGGTCAACAGCCCGCCGACGTCGCGGAAACGCCCCAGGCGGGGACGCGCGGACAGGCGCGCGACGGAGGTTGATTTCCTCGACGTCGTCGTGGTGGGCGGTGGCGGGCATGTCGGGCTGCCGCTCGCCCTGAGCTTCGCCCGCACGGGCATGCGGGTGGGCATCCAGGACATCTCGGCCGCGACGCTCGAGCGGATCGGGCACGGTGAGGTGCCGTTCCTGGAATCCGGCGCGGAGCCACTGCTCCGCGAGATGCTCGGGGCCGGGGCCCTCGAGCTCTC
>JAJYLG010000062.1 GCA_021787985.1 Chloroflexota bacterium | reverse complement strand
CCGCCTCGGTCCCCGCGGCGATCTTCGCCCTCCCACCTGACGCACAGGGGACGTGCCATGATTAAGCTCGGAGCGCTTCGTGCCGCGATCGGCGTTGCGTTTCTGCTCCTCGCAGCAGGGCGCACTTGGAGTCAGCACACTCACAGCAAGGGCTGATGGTTGGAGCGGGTGGAGCTGCCAGTACACTGTCTCGAACTATCCGGTGTCGGGAGGAAGTCTGAGCGGTCACACGTATATGGTGGAAGGGTCCCACTGGAGGAACACGACCAGCACATCGCCCTGGGAGGGCGCGGCCGGGGACGTCTACTGGTGACGGTCCGCGTGAAAGCTTCGAGCGGCTGTTGCCGACTCGCGACAGCCGCTGGCGTCGCGAAGCCGATCTCGAGTCCAGCCCCGGGAGGGCCGCGTCGGGGGAGCACCGGACGCGTCGCCGCTCAGCTTCCCATGTAGCCGTTGGCGATCGGCAGCCGACGGTCCTTGCCGAAGGCGCGCGGGGTGATCTTGATGCCGGGCGGCGCCTGCCGCCGCTTGTACTCGTTGCGGTCCACAAGCCGCACGATCCGCTGCACCAGCGTGCGGTCGTAGCCCATGGCCACGATCTCTCCCAGCGAGCGGTCCTCTTCCACGTACGCCTGCAGGATCGGGTCGAGCACCGCATAGGGCGCCAGCGAGTCTTCGTCGCGCTGGTCGGGGCGCAGCTCGGCCGAGGGCGGCTTGGTGAACACGTTCTCCGGGATGAGGGCGCGCCCTTCGCGCTCGTTGCGATAGCGAGCCAGCCGGTAAACGAAGGTCTTCGGCACGTCCTTCAGCACGGCGAAGCCGCCGGCCATGTCACCGTAGAGCGTCGTGTAGCCCGTCGCGGTCTCGCTCTTGTTGCTGGTGGTCAGCACCAGCCAGCCGTACTTGTTGGAGAGAGTCATCAGGATGTTGCCACGGATACGCGCTTGCAGGTTCTCCTCCGCCGTATCCGGCGGCCGGCCCTCCAGCGAGTCCGCCAGCACCTCGAGTGTCGCCCGGAAGGGCGGCTCGATCGGGATGGTGACGAAGCGGATGCCCAGGTTCTCCGCCAGTTGCTGCGCGTCGCTGCGCGACCCCTCGGATGAGTAGCGGCTCGGCATGCTCACGCCCACCACGTTCTCGACGCCGACCGCGTCCGCCGCGATGCACGCGACCATGCTCGAGTCGATCCCGCCCGAGAGGCCCAGCACTGCCTGCCGAAATCCCGTCTTGCGCATGTAGTCGCGCAGCCCCAGCACGAGCGCGCCGTACACCTCCGCCTCGTCCGAGAGCCGCGCGGGCAGCGGCCGGGCGGCGGGCGCGGCCTGGTCGCCATGCAGCGTGTACGGCAGGCGGATCACCGGCGGCACGTGGTCCAGCTCACGCAGCTCTTTGCGGCGGCGCGGGTCGTGCAGCCGCGCCTGGCGCACGTGGTCCACCGGCAGATCCACGACCATCAGCGCCTCCTCGAACGCGGGCGCTGCGGCGAGCAACGCGCCGCGCTCGTCGAAGACCAGCGACGCGCCGTCGAACACCAGCTCGTCCTGGCCACCGACCAGGTTCAGGTAGCAGACGATCGCCACATAGTCGGAAGCGCGCGTCGCCAGCATCTGGCGCCGGAAGTCGCCCTTGCCGCGGTAGTAGGGCGAGCCGTTGATGTTCAGCAGGACCTCGGCCCCGGCCAGGGCCTGCGCGCGCGCGGGACCGCCCGGATACCAGATGTCCTCGCAAATGGTGACGCCCACCAGCACCCCGCCAACGTCGAACACCGGCGCCTCGCTCCCGGCCGCGAAGTAGCGGTCTTCGTCGAAGACCGAGTACGTCGGCAGGTAGTGCTTGTGATAGCGGTGCTGCACGGCCCCTTCGGCGATGATCGCCGCCGCGTTGTACACGTCCGTGTCGCGGTCGACGAAGCCAACGACCGCCACGACGCCGTGCGTGGACGTCGCGATCCGTTCCACAGCGACGAGGTTCGCGTTCACGAAACCCTGACGCAGGACCAGGTCCTCCGGTGGATAGCCGGTGACCGCCAGCTCTGGGAAGAGGACGACGTCGGCCCGCGCGTCACGCGCCTCACCGATCGCGGCGATGATCCGGTCGGTGTTCCCCTCGATGTCTCCGACCGTCGCGTCGATCTGCGCGAGCGCGACCCGCAGGATGCGAGGCTGCACGGCACCCTCCTTCCCCCGCATTGTAGCGGCAGAAGATTCAGAGCCGTCCCTGCTCGGCGGCCACGGCGCCGCCGTTACTCGGCGGTCGCCCGCCGCGGCGGCCGCGTCCCGGCCTCGCCGCGCGGCGCCGTGACGTACGTGCGCCAGAGCGAGGCCGCGCTGATGATCGGCGGCCACACGAGGATAAGGATCGCGGGGCCGATCGTCAGTGGGCCGAGGAAGCCGACCAGCGCCAGGATGAAGAGCACCCAGTAGGCGAAGAAGTAGACCACGAACAGCAGGGTTCCCATCGCGCCGCGCCCCGTCAGCATCCAGCCGAACCCCAGGAACCCGACCCAGCCACACAGCAGCTCGACCGCCGCGGCAGTCGCCCCGCGCCGCCGCACCTGCTCAGGAGACAAGTGAAGGTGCTTCGCGTCGATCGTGAGGAGCTCGCGCGTCCAGCCGGCCTGCATCCGTTGGAAGTACTCCGCCACCGCGCGCGGCGAGACCGTGAGCAGCACTTCAAGCGCGAACGCCACGTAGCCGCACGCGATGACGACGTACGCCAGCAGCAACGGCAGATAGTGGCTCATCCCGTAGCGGTCGAGCACGTCCAGGTAGGGCACCCCGGCGCGCACGTCGCGGGCCTCCGCGAATCCCAGCGTCAGGAACGAGACGTAGGCCAGCGCAACGCCCAGCGCGGTAGCGGCGAAGGCGAAATCGGCCAGTCCCTGGCTGTAGAGCGGCTTGCCCGAAGTGCGCGGCAGCACGAAGAGAATGAATCCCATCAGCGACAGTACGACGAAGCCGACGATGTTCATCTGCGCGTGAGCCGTGGGCGTGATCAGCACGCCGGCCTGGCCCGCATCACGCAGCCAGCTTTGCGTCCACGGAAGGATCTGGATCACCCCCTGGACCGACCCGACGAATATGGCGATCACGCCCGCCGCGTAGAACTTGCGCAGCCGCAGCATCGGCTCCGACGCGTCCACCGGCCGCCGCCGCAAGGTGAGCAGCACGTTGGCGATGAACATCCAGAAACCGGCTCCCATGACCGCGCCGGCGATCGACAACACCAGCGGGTGCAAGGGCCCGAGGGACGCCTTGGCCTGCTCGAACGTCATCCCCTGGTGGATGATCCGGTTGCCCTCTACCAGCCCGAGCAGGATCGCCCCCGCCCAAAACGCCAGCACGCCAAAGGCGATCGTGTAGAAGCTGGCGTTGGCGAGCCTGCGCGAGTAGATCGGACGGCCAGTGATGCGCGGGACAGCGAAGTAGATCATTCCCGCGACCGCCATCGACACGCCGCCGACCAGGTTGATGTGCGCGTGCGCCATCGGGTCGATCAGACGCCCCGCCTCGCGCGCATCGCGCAACCAGTCGAGCGACCAGGGAAGGATCTGGTAGACGCCCTGCACCGTGCCGAGGAACAGGCCGAGCGCGCCGATGAAGAAGAACTTGATGATGTAGCCCTCGCCGACCTCGCGCAGCCCGTCCTTGCCCACGGTCATGACGACATTGAGCACGAACGTCCAGTAGCCGACGCCCATGATCGACGCCGTCATCGCCAGCGGGAACTTGTGCCAGACACCGAGGATGTTGCGTGCTTCGCCGTATGTGTAGCCCTGGTGCACCAGTGCCCCCTCGGCCAGCCCGATGCCGATCATCGCGAAGTAGAAGCCGAACACGCCGATGACCGTGCACCAGAGCGACACCTCGGTAAGCACGTCGCTCCACATCCGCCGGCGCAGAATGCGCTGCATCGAGTAGTACATCATCGCCGTGATCGAGATCGTCCCCGCCGCCACCACGGTGATGTGCGTGTGCGCCAGGTTGGTCACCATGTAACCGCCGTAGTCGGCCACCGTGAGCCAGCGCGAGAACGGGGGGATGCGCTGCACGACCCCGTGCATGCCGGCGATGACCAGCGCTGCCGCGGCGATCACGAAGAACCGCGTCAGCCCGTAGTAGCGCGCCTGCTCTGCCGCGGTCGGCCGTTCCTCGACAAGTTGCATGGCGTCCTCCCGGGTCTATTTCGCCGCCGCAGCGTTGCTCTTCGCCAGTGTGCGGATGTAGTTGATCAGGTCCCAGCGCTGCTGCTCGCTCAGCAGGTGTCCCCAGCTCGGCATGTAGCCGCGGCCGTCGGTGATGGTGGTGAAAAGGTTGCCATCGCTCTTCGTCTGCATCTGCGACCGGGTGAGGTCCGCCGGGCGGAAGTTGGCGGTGCGCGCCTCAGGGCCGTTCCCGCGCCCGGTATCACCGTGGCAGGCGGTGCAGTACCTGCCGAATAGCAGCGCACCGCGGTTGATTGACGCCCCGTCGCCGGGGTACGGATTCACCGCGACGGCCGTCGGGTTACCTATCTTCTGCGAGTTGACCGGCGTCGGCGCCGAAACGCAAGCCGCGGCGATGGCGAGCGCGCCCACGATTGCGCCCGCCAGTACGGCAGGCCGCAGGTGCAACCGGGCACTCATTTCTCTCCCTGGCTCACTGTACGATGAAATAGAAGTAGTCGCTGCCGGTGAACAACCCCTCCGTCGGCAGCTGCAGCTCGTACTCGCCCGGCTCGAAGCCGCCGAACGGCACGAAGCGCGATGCGCTCGTCCCCTCGATGTCCGTGCGCTGCAACGGGAAGACCTTGCCGTCGCCGGTGCGCTTGAGCTGGTACGTGCCGCGCGAGTCCGCGGCCAGCGGGTAGTAGAGCACGGCCTCGATCGCGGAGCGCGGGATCGTCGGCGCCGTCGTGGGCGGCGCTTGTCCCTGGCTCTCGTTGAAGCGGGTGTACAGCCCCACGAACCCCTTGTCGGTCGCCAGATAGACCCCCTGCGTCGCGGGAACCCGCGCGTTCTTCGGGTCGGCCGACACGTACTGGAGCGGGTTGAAGCGCGCGTCGCTGCGGAAAACGAAATAGCCCGCCGCGAAAATGACCAGGAGAACCGCGGGAGAGAAGGCCATCAGGACCGAGGCGTGACGAAAGACGCGACGAATGTAGGACACCTTCGGACGGCATGCGCGAGCAGCGAAAACGCTACACGAGCACCTCCATGTCGACGACAACATGGGTGTTCGGTACCACGATCGGGGCACCACGCTCTTCGATGACCGTCTGCACCGTCTCCGCGCCCTCCTCGTAGGCCGCGAGGTAGCCCGCGTCCTGCCAGCGCGTGGTGACCATCACCTGGACCTCGCCGTCCGTATTGAGCGTTCGGGTGACCTCCATGCCCGCGAAGCCGTCCACCTGCTGCAGATACAGCTTGTGTCCCTCCAGGCCGTGGATCAGCCCGCCATCACGGACCAGGTCCGGGATCCGCTCCGCCAGAATGCGGAAGAGCGTGGTCTGGATGTACTCCATGGGCGCGCTCCTACTGCCCCAGGATCGGGTTGTGCGTGTACGGGTCCACGTTGACGTGCACTCCGATGGCAAAATACGCGATCAGCGCGAGCACGATGAAGACCAGGCACCAGACGAAGATCACCGCGAGAGTGAATCGGGTGTCGCCCTCGCCCTCCATGTCGTACAGGTGCGGCAGGGGCAGTCGCATGATCGCCTCCTAGTACGCGTAGCCGTTGATCGCCGCCTTGATCAGGTAGGCGATGATGAAGAACCAGATCGTGAGCATGAACACGATCATGCTCAGCGGGACCTTGCCGGTGGCCTCGCCGATCACGCCGGCGAATCGCTCGTAGCGGTGCGCCCGGTGCTCGGCGTCCGGGTCGAACTTCCGCTCCCTCCCGGACCACGCCCAGAGCATGAAGAGGACCGTCAGGAGCAGGATCGCCAAACCGGTGAAAAGCGTCCACTCCCACTGCCACTGCCACGGCAGCGTGCCACCCCAGATCTTGAACTTGCCGAGGCCGCCCATCGGTCCTCCCTATTGCTCCCGGTGAGCCACGTACGTGTACACGGTTGCTTCGTCCTCGATCTCCAGCAGCCGCTCCTCGGGCCGGGTCGGGTCGTCCGGGTTGCGCCAGCGGAACCAGGCCAACAGCAGCATCCCGGCGATGGCGATGCTCCCGAACACGATCATGGCGATCAACCCTTGAGCCGCGTACTGGTCTCCGGCGACGCCGCTGTCGTGCGCGCTCGCGACGCCGGCCGCGGCCACCAGCCCGGCTAGCGTTCCAGCGAGCGCCGTCGTCAGCTTGAAGAGCGAGCGTCGCATCGCGTCACCCCCCCGTCTTCTGCGGCTGCTGGGTCGTGTCGCAGGCGCCCGGCGGCCCCTTGTAGCCCGGCGGCACCACCATCGCCGTCGTCGGCACCTGCTCGGCGCCGCAGTTCGGGATCGTCCGAAGGAACCACTCCACCGCCCAGATCTCCTCAACCGTCAGCCGGTTGCCCCAGGCCGGCATCGCGGTGCCCAAGCGGCCGTTCAGGATCGCGAAGTAGCGCAGCCCGGGGCTATTCGCCGCGGCTCCGATCGTGCTGGTGAAGTTGAACGGTTTGATGGTCAAGAACTGCGAGGCCGGCCCGCCGCCGTCGCCCTTCACGCCATGGCAGCCGATACAGTGCGTGAAGAAGATCTTCTTGCCTTCGACCAGCACCGACTCGTTCACCGGCAGCGGGTTGACCGTCGTCTTGCTCCACTGCGTCTGGTCCTGCACGTAGGCGATCGCCTGCGGGTTCGTCAGCGGCTTCTGGCCCAGCAGAGCAGCAGTGCGGTCCCGCTGGGCGGCGACGCGCGCATCCGCGTCCTTGCCTCCGAGCGACTGTACATAGGCGATCAGCGCCTGCAGGTCAGTGGTGGAGAGCCAGGAGAAGCGCGGCATCAACGACTCCGGCTCGGTGTTGCGCGGGTTCTTGAAGTGCGCCAGTTGCCAGTCGTCGGTGTGCACGCCGCCTTCCATTGCCAGGTCCGGGCCGGTGCGCTCCGAGCCGAGCAAGGCGTTGAACACGTACGCGTAGTCGCCCGCCTGCGACGGGATGTTGCCACGCACCGTGGTCAGCCCGGTCGGCGAGACGTCCTGCGGCCGGTTCGTCTGACTGTGGCAATACCAGCAACCGTTGGCGGCGTAAAGCTCGCGGCCCCGCGCCTCGAGCGGCGTCAGCGGCCGCGCGCGCTGAGACGGAGGCGGGTTGTAGGAGAGCATCGGCAGCGCCACGACCATGGCGACGACGGAAGCAAACACCATGAAGGAGCCGATGCTGACCGTCCAGAAGTTCATCACCATGCGGCGATGGCGCGCGGGGCGAGACGGCCTCGCGGGACCGGGGAAGAGGTCCTCGATACGGTCCCCGCCGACCGAGCCGGCATTATCCGCCATCGCTCACTGCCCTCCGACGGCCGCCGGCTGGGCGACCGGTGCCTCCACTTCTTCCCTGAAGAGGTCAGCGGCGAGGTCGCGCGTCGCCGGCTCCAGCGGCTCACCCACGGTCACGGTCTTCCAGATATTCCACGCCATGACGAAGCCGCTGAACACCATCATTGCCCCGCCGACGGAACGCATCACCCAATACGGCCGCAGTTGCGGCAGGATCTCGCGGATGTCCACGCCGCGCTGCCACGCCGCGCCCTGGATCAGACCGGCCACCTGCAGCGAGATCATCATCATCAGGAAACCCGCGGTCGCCAGCCAGAACTGCGCCTCGGCCAGCCCTTGGCTGTACAGCCGCCGCTTGTAGATCACCGGGATGATGTAGAGGATGGCGGCGAACTGCCAGTACGACATCGAGCCGAACAGCGCCAGGTGCGCGTGCCCCACGATCCACTGGGTGTAGTGGATGAGCTGGTTGAACGTCTGCAGCGCCTGGAATGGCCCCTGAACGCAGGTCACAAAGTAGAACACCGTGCCGGCGATGGCGAACTTCAGCGGTACGGACTCGTAGATCTTCCCCCAGTTCCCGCGCATCGTCATGTAGATGTTCGTGAGGAACGCCAGCACCGGGATGAACTGCCCGAGCGAAGCCATGGTCGCGATCGTCTTCAGCCACGACGGCGTCGGCGTCTGCAGCAGGTGGTGCTGGCCCATGGCGGTGTAGAAGAAGGCCAGCGCCCAGAAGCCGATCATCGAGAGCGCATAGCCGTAGAGCGGGGTGCGGGTCAGGACCGGTACCAGGTAGTAGACGGTCGCCACCCCCATGGTCGTGAACCACAGGCCGAGCACGTTGTGCCCGTAGAACCAGTTCAGCGTCGCGTCGTCGACGCCCTTGATCGCGCCCGACAGGTTCCAGAAGTTGCCGGTCTCCCACATCGCGTTACCGATGAAGTAGACCAGCGGCATCCATATGACGGCGCCCATCGCATACCAGATCGTGACGTACAGCTTCCGCTCTTTGCGCTTCGCCACCGTCATGAGCACGTTCAGTCCCACCAGCAGCAGCACCAGCTCGACCGCCACGTCCAGCGGCCAGACCATCTCGGCGTACTCGCGCGCCTGGCTGTTGCCCGTCAGGAAGGTGACCACCATCAGGACGCCGGCCAGGTTCCACAGCCAGCCCGTCCACACGCCCAAGCGCTCGCTCCAGAGTTCCGTACCGCACAGCCGCGGGATCATGTAGAAGCAGACCGCTCCCACCTGCGCCATCGACAGCCACATGAACAGCACGCCGTTGGTGTGGACCACGCGCAGACGCCCAAAGGAGAGGAAGGGGACCGACTCGGCCCACTGGGGATTGACGAACTGGTAGGAAGCGATCAGCCCGACGGTGTCCGCCAGCGCCAGCCAGAAGATCGAAGAGAACAGGAACAGCTTGGCTGAGCTGTACGGGGCCGGCCCGGAACGTGCCTGCGCCCGCCCAAGAGTCGCTGCCTGGACCGCCACTGGGCTGCCTCCACGCTGCCAGGTAACAAACCCGCACCAGGGCGCACGCGCGCCCTCCCCCCAAAGGGCCGCCGCGGGGTTGGCAGCGCCAAGGCTAGGCAGGGCCTATGCGAGTGTCAAGCGAACCGCGGATCCCGTCAGCATTTCGCAGTTTCAGGCCGACACGGCGCCGACCCCGGCCGCACGCTCCGCCGGACCCTTCAGGCGGCGCTCGGGCGCGCTCGACGCGTCCGCTGGCGCGGCCCGTGGTGCGGCTGCGGCGCGACCTCGTACGGACTCAGGTCCTCCAGGTAGGTCGGGCCGCTGCAGCGCTCGCAGCGGATCCGCTGGCCGGGCGCAGGCTCACCGCCCCCGTAGCCCGGCCGCGGTAGGAACTTGAACAGCCGCAGGCGGTCCGACTGCTCGCCGACCACCTGTCCGCTGACATGCCCGCAGTAATAGCACTTCACGTCAGCCACGACACGCATCTCCGCTCTCCTGCTCCGTCGCGCGCTGCACAGGCGCGCGACCATCGCTGACATCCATCCTGCGGCCGCACCGTTACCGTGTCGTGAAGTGCTCGCCTCACCGCCCTTAAATGTGTGTGAAGGCGCGCCGCTATCGGCATCAGCCGCGATCGCCCGCGCGGATGTATAGGCGAGGCAGAGGAAATGCATCGGTCCGGCGTATACTACTGCGGGGTGAAGCCCCTACCGCCTTGGGAGAGGACCGATATGCCCACGTTCAACGAGGAGCGCGTCTACTACAACTTCCACGGCGACCTGCCGCCCGTCCCGCTGGAGTCGACGCCCGTCGAGCCGCCCGCGGACGGCGGCGATCGCAAGTACGTCACCGACACGACGTTGCGTGACGGCGCCCAGGACTCGCGCTTCGCCCTGTTCCCGGCTGCGGCCCGTGCCCGCTACTTCGACCTGCTGCATCAGCTCGACAACGGCACCGGCGTCATCTGGGGTGTCGAGACCTTCATCTATCAGAAGCGCGACGCCTGGGTGCTGGACCAGCTCCTGGCGCGGGGCTACGACTTCCCGCGCGTCACCACCTGGACCCGCGCCGCGCCGAAGGACATCGAGCTGCTGGCCCAGGTCAGCCAGGGTCGCGTCAAGGAGACGGGCATGCTCGCCTCCGCCAGCGACCACCACATCTTCGACAAGATCCGCTTCAGCTCCAAGACGGAGGCCGCCCAGCGATACCTGGAGCCGATCATCACCGCCTACCAGAACGGCATCACACCGCGCGTCCACCTCGAGGACTGCACCCGTGCCGACATCCACGGCTGGGTGATCCCGTTCATGCAGCTCGTGCTCGAGAAGACGAACGGCACCGCCAAGTTCCGCGTCTGCGACACCATCGGCTGGGGCTCTCCCGACCCGTACGCCGCGCTGCCGTGGGGCATCCCGCGGCTCATCGCGACGCTGCGCCGGGAGACCGGCGCCGAGCTCGAGTTCCATGGCCACAACGACTTCGGACTGGCGACCGCCAACGGCCTCGCCGCCTGGCGCTACGGCTGCGCCAAGGTGAACACCACCGTCGGAGGACTGGGCGAGCGAACCGGCAACACCTCGCTCGAGCAGATGGTCGCCAACTACGTCCGTTGCTACGGCAACCCCGGGCTGAAGCTGGACCTGCTCACCGAGATCGCTTCCTTCATCACACGCGAGGTGAGCGAGATCTCCGACCGCGCGCCGATCGTGGGCGACGTGTTCAGCACGCAGGCCGGCATCCATCAGGCGGGCGTCAACCGCCAGGCGGATGCTCCCGGCGGCCTCATCTACCTGCCGTACGAGCCGGCCCGGGTGGGTCGCGGGCACGTCGAGCTCAACCTGATCGGCGCCATGTCCGGCACCGACGGCATCGCCAGCGTCATCAACCAGGCGCTCGGCCTGCAGCCCGGTGAGCCGGGCAGCGTGACCGGCTCCGACCGCGCGGTCAAGGAGGTCTACGACGCCATCCAGCGCGCCTACGACGGCCGCTACGACCCGAACACGGGCAAGTACCTCGACGAGCGGCGAGAGTTTTTCGCGCCGGACGAGGTGCTGCGGCTGGCGCACGAGGCCGGCCTGCAGACCCCGGGCCACGTGCCCGCGGTCGCCGGGCAGTAGAGATCCCTTTCTCCACACGTCGCACACAGGGCGGCGGGCGCGGGCCCGCCGCCGTTCGTTCCTCAGCTCGACGCGCTCACGGCTCACGCCGGTCCACCAGGCGCACGGCGGCCGCCCGCAGGTAGGCCCTGGCGCTCTGACCGTGCGCCAGCCCATCGAGCGCATTCACGAGGTGCGTCGGCAGCCAGGGCGCGACCCCCCGCAGCAGCCCGAGAGCCAGCCGCGAGAGGAGGATCGGCGCCAGGACCGGCCGCGCCACGCCCGCCATCACCGCGATCGTGAACGCCGGCGGGAGCACGCCGCAGGCCGTGCCGGCCAGCATCCCACCGGCTGACACCCGCCCGAACAGGACGACCGGCGGACAGGACGAAAAGAGCGTCCTCGCTAATTGATGACCTGAAGGATGCGATAGCGAACGGTCCCGGACGGCGCCAGCACCTCGAACTCCTCGTTCACCGCGCGGCTGACGAGCGCGGCGCCGAGAGGGGACTCCATCGATATCTTCCCCTGCGCCACATTGGCCTCCGCCTTGGAGACGAGCGTCACGTCCAGCTCACGCGCGCGGTCGAGCTGCAGCACCCGCACGGCGCTGCCGAGCCGCACCACGCCGCTCTGCATCTCCTCGGGTCGGACGACGCGGATGTGGCGCAGGCGGCTCTCCAGATCGCGGATGCGCGCCTCGAGATGGCCCTGGCGATCGCGGGCGCTGTCCAGCGGGGCGTTCTCGCGCACGTCGCCGTCCTCACGTGCGAGCTTCAGTTCTTGCGCGACCTGGGCTCGCTCCTGGCGCTTCTCCTCCAGCTCGGCGAGGAGCCCCAGGTATCCCTCCTCCGTCACCTCCTCGTAGGTGACGGCCCGTGCGGCCTGCTCGGCCTGCTGCTTGCGCGCCCGCGCGAGCTGACTCAGGTTCTCCGGGTGGTAGCCACGCTTGTGGATGTAGGTCAGGAAGTTGCGCAGCGGGTTGAGACGCTGCTGGGCATTGGTAGACGCCCGCGATACCGACTCCGAGTACGACTCGATATCGTAGGCGTTCAGCCGGCTCACCGGCCGGTCCCCGCCGTACCAGTCCACGAAACGCAGCAAGTCCGGTTGCGTCGCCTGGTGGGCATCCGCCGGCAGCGTGTCGAGGAATTCCGTCACGGCGTCGCGAAGCGCGCCTTCTCCGACTGTGGGCGTCGTCACACTCGTCACCTTGGAGCAGAATGAGGCACGATTGATCGTAGGGACGACGCGAACTCCATGTCAACGCGCTCCGCCGCCGACGAGGCGGCCGCCACCATCAACCGCCTGCTTCCCGAGCTCACGCTCGCCGAGCGCGACACGTTGGCGCGCTTCGTTTCGCTGCTCGCCGCGGCGCGGGGTCGCGTCAACCTGGTGGGCGAACGCGACCCGGGCGCCATCGCGCGGCGTCACGTGGTCGAGTCGGTGCTCGCGGGCCGGATGCTCGCGGACCGCCTGTCGCCGTCAGCCGCGCTGCGCGTCGCCGACGTTGGCAGCGGGCCCGGCCTCCCTGGCCTGCCCGTCGCCCTCACCAACCCCGGCTGGCATGTCACGTGCGTTGACCCGCTCGGCAAGCGGGCGAGCTGGCTGCGCGAGGCCGTCGCCGCGCTCGGAGTCGCGAACATCGCGGTCGTGCAGGCGAGGGCGGAGGACCTCGGCCACGACGTCGCCCACCGCGAGCGCTACGACGCCGCCCTCAGTCGCGCGCTCGCGCCGCTACCGATCGTGGCCGAGCTCTCGCTGCCGCTGGTGCGGCTGGGAGGCGGTGCGCTGGCAGTGAAGAGCGCGGCGGCCGAGCGCGAGATCCCGTCGACGCTGCCGCTGCTGTCGCCGCTCGGCGCGGACGCGGCGAACGTGCGCTGGCTCGAGGTGGAACGCGGCGAGGTGTGCCTGCGAGCCGTGTGGATCCCGAAGAGCGCGGAGACCGCGCCCCAGTTCCCGCGCTCATGGAACGTGATCCGCCGACCAAGGAAACAAGAGTGACGCAGAACTGTAAAGCGATGTAGACAGGTGGCCTTTTGATCGCCTATCTTCAGCGTGATCTTTGCTGTGGGCAGCAGCGGTGCGCGACGGAGGTGGACAGCGGAGAGCGAGACAAGACGCGGCGCACACGCCGCTCGCGAGCCAACAGCGCCCGGGACAGCGTCCCGGGTCAATTCCCGGACCTTGGAGGAAGGGATACATGCAGGCTCAGGCCATCGATCCCCAGGTCATCCTCAACCGCGTCATCCGCGTGCTGCGCCTCGACGCCTCTGTCTTCGAAGAAGTGCGAGACGACGCCTCGTTCCTCATCCCGAGCGTCGCCGTCGCCGCCATCTGCACGCTCCTCATGGGCCTCGGCGGCTTCCTCTGGTGGCTCGTCCAGGGCTTCGGCGACAAGGGCAAGGTGCTCATCGAGTCGTTCATCCTCGGCTCGGTCTTCTCCGTGGCGCTCTGGTTCGTCTGGTTGGGGGTCGCGTACTTCCTGATCACGAACGTCTTCGGTGGCAAGGCCGACTTCCAGCGGATGGTCCGCACCGCCGGCATCGCCGCCGCGCCACTTGCCATCGCGGTCCTGATGCTCATCCCGCTGCTCGATTTCGGCATCGGGCTGGCCGCGGTGGGCCTCTTCTTCTTCACAACCACCGCCGCGATCAACGCCGCGGCGGAGGCCGATAGCTCCAAGATCTTCATGGCCTCGGCGGCCGGCTTCGCGGTCTGGGCCGTGGTCCTCTCGATCTTGAGCTTCAAGGACACCTACCTCGCGCCCGGCCCGTTCCTCTTCGAGTCGCTGGCGCGCGCGATGTCCAGCATCGTGGACGTCTCGCGCTCGTTCCGGATTGGATAGGGGCAGGGTCATGGATCCTTACGCGCGGGGGGCGGGACCACCCCGCCCCCCATCGATGGCGGGCGAGACACGGACGCCGCGCGACTCCGCGTTCGTGCTCGTTCTGCGCGCGCTCACCTTCGACGTGCGCGCGTTCGAGGCGGTCCGCGATGATCCGTCGCGTACGCCGCTCGCCATACTGCTGGTCGTCGGCGCCAACTTCGCCGCTGGTCTCGGCGCGGTGTTGTGGGCGATCGTCGACGACAGCATCGCCAACGTCGGCCGCGTGGCCGTCCGCAGCATGGTGATCGGGACGATCTCCGGCACGCTGCTGTGGCTCGCCTGGGCGCTGGTGGCGACGCTGCTGCTCGGCTGGGCCTTCCGCCGCCAGGCCGACCTCGGCCGGATGGTCCGCGTGATGGGGCTCGCCTACGTGCCCTTCGCCTTCCAGGTGCTGCTCTTCCTCGGTTCCCTCGACCTGGCGGTCGGCATCATCGCCGTGTCCGGCACGGTGCTGCTCGTCAACCACGCCATCGCCAGCGCGTCCGATGCCTCGCCGCTCGAGGTGGTGCTCGCCAACATGGCCGGCTTCGCGGTCTTCGCCGCGGTCCTCGCCCTGCTTGGCCAAGGCACCACCGACTTCGCGCCGGGCATCTTCGCCCTCGACCCGAACGTCGCCTCGGTGGGCTATCGGCTGGCGACGTTCCTCCCCGTGCGCTGACCGGGTTTCTGTTACGCTCGCTGCAGCTTTCGCATCCCCTGCCGGGACGACCGCACACGCATGCCCGCTTCATCCCTGGCCGAACGTAATGCGCGCACGCTGCTCTGGTTCCGCGCGCTGTGCAACTTCCAGCCCCTGTTTCCCATCTGGGTGTACTACCTCATGGCCTATCGCGGCTTCTCCCTCACGCAGGTCGCCGCGCTCGAGGCGCCCTACCTGCTGGCCCTGGTCATCTTCGAGGTGCCGACCGGCGCCTTCGCGGACCGTTTCGGCCGGCGCCGCTCCATCGTCGCGGGGTCGGCCATCTACGCCGCCTCGATCCTGCTCTTCGGGCTGGCGGGCTCGTTCCCTCTGCTGCTGGCCGACTACCTCGCCTGGGCGCTCGCCCAAGCGCTGATCAACGGCGCCGACCACGCGCTGCTGTACGAGTCGCTCGCCGATGCGGGGCGCGAGCGCGAGTTCGCCCGTTGGACGGGACGGCTCGGCGCGGCCGGCATCCTCGCCGTCGTCGGCGGAAACCTGCTCGGCGCCCCGCTGGCGGCCTTCGTCGACCTTCGCTTCCCCATCCTCGTCTCGGCCGGCCTCACGCTTGGCTCAGTCCTCTTCGCGCTGCGACTGCGCGAGCCACCGGGACACCAGCGCCACGGGGGCAGCTTTACTTCCGCGCTCGCGGGCGGCCTGCGTCTGGCCGCTCGACGGGCCGCGTTGCGCTACACCGTGCTGCTGCTCGCCGCCGTCGGCGCCACCACCGCCGCTTCGGTCCTCTTCCGCCAACCGTTCCTCAACCGGTACGGCGTGCCGCTGGCGTGGTGGGGCGTGCTGCAGGCGCCTGGCCCGCTGCTGTTCGCCCTGGGAGCGGCGCGCATGGGCGGCCTCGTCCACCGCTTCGGTGAGCGGCTGGTCGTGCTGGCGTTGCCGCTGATGGCCGTGGCAGCGCTGGCCGCCCTGGCAACGGTCGACTCCATCTGGGTCTACCCGGCGCTACCCGTGTTCACCGGGATCCAGGGCGTGCTACCGTCCGTGACCGCGCTCTATCTCGCCGGTCGAGTCTCCGCCACGCAGCGCGCCACCGTGCTGTCCGTCGGAGGCGCCCTCCAAGCGCTGCTCGCGATGTTCGCCAACCCGGCGTTCGGCTGGCTGGCGGACCGCTCCGGGCTCCGCGCTGGATTCGTGGCGATGGAGCTGGCGACGCTGACAACGGCCGTCCCGCTGGCATTCCTCTGGCTGCGCGCCGACGACGCCGCCCGCCGCACCGTGGCCACCCCCGAGCCGGCGCCGGCGATCACCCCTTGAGTCAGGGCACGGACAGCACCTCGACGTCGATCACGCCCGTCGAGAGCGAGGCGATCGTGGCGAACGCCGCCTCGGACAGGTCCAGCACCAGGCTGCCCGCCCACGGCCCGCGGTCGTTGATCCGGACCGTCACGGTCCTACCGGTGCCGACGTTGCGCACGACCACCCGCGTGCCGCAGGGAAGCGTCCGCGACGCCGCCGTGAGCGCGGACGGGTCGAAGCGCTCGCCGCAGGCAGTCCCGGAGCCGGCGAACTCCTCGCCGTACCAGGTAGCCCGGCCGCGCACCAGCACCCGTCCGGTGATCCGCGGAGCCGGCGTCGCCGGCGCTGGCGCCGCGGTCGGCGGAGGAGCGGGCGGTGGCGGCGCGATTTCAGCGGCCGGTCCGCCGACCGGGGACGAGCCCACGTCGGCGTCGCGCGGGGGCGGCTCGCCCGCGGTAGCGGGTTGCAGGTCGTAGAGGCGGGGTGGGTGGCGGCCGATGAGAGGGTGGGTGAGTGGGGAGGAGGACGTGGTGGGGGCCGCGACGGTGGCAAGGGGCGGGGGTGGGCCAGGATCACCGGTGTTGGGGGACCCGACGGCCGTGCTCAGGGCACGAACGTCCAAGCGTGGGTCGCGCGGGCGGGTCGGCAGCGTCACGGTCAGCAGCACGGCCACGAGGGCGGCGCCGACCGCGACGGCATGACGTGCTCGCACGAGGCACCTCCATTGCATGCTTGTGCCGCCGTTCACAAGCGGCGGCACCACGCAACGACCGTATCACAGGCTTCCGACCCGCGCGACTTGACCGTAAGCGAAGCTTATGCTATAGCGCCGTCTGCCCGAAGCTGCCCGATTGCCGCCGCCTCATATCCGAGCGAGCGCAGCACCTCGTCGGTGTGCTCGCCCGGCACCGGCGCGAAACCGCGCACGTTGCCCGGCGTGCCGCTCAGCTTCGGCGCGATGCCGACCTGCATCACCTTGCCGGCATCGGGGTGCTCCAGCTCCACCCGCATGTCGCGCGCGCGATTGTGGGGGTCGTCCATGGTCTCGTCGAGCCGCAGCACCGGCGCGGCGCAGATGTCCCACTGCGACAGGTACTCGAACCACTCTTGACGAGTCCGCTCGCGGAACTTCTCGCGGAAGTGGGCGAAGATCTCCGGGTACTTCTCATGGTTGTATTGGTGGTCGATGAAGTCCTCGCGGCCCATCGCCCGGCAGAGGTTCTCGTAGAACCAGGGCTCGATCGCGCCGAGGCTGAACCAGCCACCGTCCTTCGCCTGGAAGACGTTGTAGAACGGCGCCGCCCCGTTGATCAGGAAATCGCCTGCCCCGAGCACGCGTCCGCTCTGGACCATCATCGCGACCGTGCTCGTCAACAGCGACAGCACGCCGTCCGACATCGCCATATCGATGTACTGCCCACGCCCCGTCTTGCCGCGCGCCAGCAGCGCAACGCTGATGGCGAAAGCCGAGAACAGCCCGCCGCCCGCGAAGTCCGCGCCCACGTTCACCGGAATCGCGGGCGGCTGCCCCGGCCAGCCGGTCACGCCCAGCAAACCGGCGATCGAGATGTAGTTGATGTCATGCCCCACCAGCTTGGCGTACGGGCCGGTCTGCCCGTAGCCGCTGAGCGAGCAGTAGACGATTCCCGGATTGATCTTCGCGACCGTCTCGTAGTCCACGCCGAGGCGCTTCACCACGCCCGGGCGGAAGCCCTCGACCACGACATCCGCATCCCTGCACAGGTGGTAGAAGATGTCCCGCGACCGCTCGTCCTTCAGGTTCAGCCGAATGCTGCGCTTGCCTCTTCCCAAAGCGTTGAAGGCGGCCGCGCGGCGTGCCCTGGCCGGCTCGTCCTCGCGCCCGGCGACCGCGGCGCGACGGCCCGCGCCGCTGCCCGCCTCCTCCACCAGGACCACGTCCGCGCCGAAATCGGCCAGCAGCATGGTGCAGTACGGCCCAGGAGCGAGCCGCGACAGATCGAGCACCTTGATTCCCTCGAGTGGCAGCACGGGTTCCTCCTTCGGTCTGCGCTCGCGCGCAGTGTACCCGAAGCGCCCGCTTGGCGAACGGCCCTCCCGCACCGCGCCGCTCCTGGCAGTCGTTCGCCGTTGCAGGCTCAACCGGGCCAAGAGAGGCAGGAGCCGCGGAAGAGGCAAGTGAACGTCGCGCGTGGGGAAACCTCGCCGTATCGCACCTTGAAGGCACGACGGGCGAAGCATAGACTGAGCACTACGGTGGGGATGTAGTTGAATGGGACAACGCCACAATGGCATTGTGGTGGTGCGGGTTCGATTCCCGCCATCTCCACCAGACCCGCAGCATCAGCCGCCGCCCAGATGGGCGGCGGCTTCGTCCCGTCCGAGCGTCCGACCACGATGTCGGCTCGCCGTCGGATACGCCACCTCGCACGAGCCCCGCGACGCCAGGAGTAGCGATATGGCAGACGTGAGCTTCGACGACGCCGCGGCCGAGCTGGCCCGGCGCGACCCGGTGATGGCACGGCTCATCCGCCGCGTCGGCCCGTGCACGCTGCGACCGCCACTGCCCGACCACTTCACCGCCCTCGCGCGGGCCATCGTCTACCAGCAGCTCGCCGGCAAAGCCGCCGCTGCCATCTACGCCCGCTTCGAGGCGCTCTTCGACGGCGCACCCGCTCCGCACGCCGTACTCTCTGCCCCCGACGAAACCCTCCGCGCCGCCGGCCTCTCCGCCGCCAAGACGGCCTCCATCCGCGACCTCGCTGGCCACGTGGCGGACCGCTCGGTTCCGCTGGACGATGTTACCCACCTGCCCGACGACGAGATCATCAGCCGCCTGAGCGCGGTGCGCGGCATCGGCACGTGGACCGCGCAGATGTTCCTCATCTTTCAGCTCCGTCGGCCCGATGTCTGGCCGGTCGACGACTACGGCGTGCGCAAGGGATACGCGGCAGCCTACGACCTCCCGCAGGCGCCCTCACCACGAGAGCTGGCCGCGCTCGGCGAGCCGTACCGCCCGTTCCGCACCGCGGCCGCCTGGTATTGCTGGCGCGCCGTCGATGTGGCGCTCATGGGCGACGGCGCGCGATAGCTCCGGAGCGCCTACGCCGCCACCGGCAGCGAACGCGGCCGGCGCGCCCACGACGCCCACCCCGTGCTACAATCCTGACCAGCGACGTTCCGAATCTATCGGCGACGACGGGGAGTAGTACGCCCGACTACC